>DATLHR010000118.1:0-16128 GCA_035539815.1 Kofleriaceae bacterium | reverse complement strand
CATCCGGCTTCTCGACGAAGCGCTCGAGTGCGACCACGCCGTCGATCGACGTCGGCGCGCCGAGCTCGAGGTAGCCGAACCCGGTCTCGGCGCGCGTCGGCGCGATGCCGATCGTCGCGATCACGTCGTCCTGCTCGGCGGTCACGATCACGACGCGATTGTCGGCGATCGCGCGACCGCGCCGCACCGCCGCCGCGACCAGCACCTCGCCGTCCTTGCCGAGCGGGAGCAGCTGCTTGGGGCGCGCCTTGCGGCTCGCGGGCCACAGGCGGGTTCCACTACCACCGGCGAGGATCACGGCGTGACGCACGCGGCGACTCTCCCATGACCGGACGCATGCGTGGTACGCCGGCCGCATGAAGAAGCTGCTGCCCTTCGCGTTGATCGCCTGCGGTGGATCGAAGCCGACGTCCACCACGTCCGCGAGCTCAGCACCCACGCCGCCGGTGAGCGCACCTGTGGCCACGACGACACCGCCACCCGCGCCCGCCCGCGCGGTGGGCACGCCGAAGACCGATCTCATCCCGCGCAGCGTGCTGCTCGGCAACCCGGAGCGCGTCGGCGTCCAGCTCTCGCCCGACGGCACGCAGCTGTCGTGGATCGCGCCGCTCGACGGTGTGATGAACATCTGGGTCGCGCCTGTCGGCAAGCTCGATCAGGCGAAGGCCATCACCCACGAGACCGTGCGCCCGATCCGCAGCTACCAGTGGGCGTTCACGAACAAGCACGTGCTCTACCCGCAGGACACGGCCGGCGACGAGAACTTCCACGTCTTCAAGGTCGACGTCACCGACGGCAAGATCACCGATCTCACCCCCTACCCGGGCGCGCGCGCAGAGCTGCTGGGGCTGTCGCCCAAGCAGCCGGCCGTGCTGATCGCCGGCGTCAACGATCGCGACCCCGAGGCGACCGATCTTCGCCGCATCGACATCGTCACCGGCACCTCGGCCCGGCTCGTCGAGAACACCGAGGGGATGCTGAGCTACACGCTCGATCATCAGCTCGCGCCGCGGCTCGCGGTCAAGAAGCTGGCGAGCGGCGAGACCGAGCTGTACGTCAACAACGCCAGGACCGGCGCGCCCGCGTGGAAGCTGTGGGACACGATCGCGTTCGAGGACGGCGATACGACGCAGATCATCGGCATCGCGCCGGACGGCAAGGCGGCCTACGTGCAGGAGACGCGCGGCCGCGACACCGGGGCGCTCGTGTCGATCGATCTCGCGAGCAAGAAGTCGAAGCTGATCGCGGAGGACCCGAAGTCCGACGTCGCCGGCGTGATCGTCCACCCGACGAAGCACACGCTGCAGGCGGTCGCGTTCAACTACGAGCGCATCGCGTGGAAGGTGCTCGACACGTCGATCCAGCGCGACCTCGCCGCGCTCGCCAAGCTCGACGGCGGCGAGGTCTCGATCGTGTCGCGCACCGTGGACGATAAGCGCTGGATCGCCGTGACGTCCTCGGATCGCTCCCCCGCCCGCTACTACCTCTGGGACCGCGCGCCCCAGAAGGCGACGTTCCTGTTCGCGGCCCAGCCCGCACTCGAGCAGCAGCCGCTCGTGAAGATGCACCCCGTCGTGATCGACGCGCGCGACGGCCTGAAGCTCGTCAGCTACCTGACGCTGCCGGCCGCCGCGGATCCCGACGGCGACGGCAAGGCGAACGCGCCCGTGCCGGCGGTGCTGCTCGTCCACGGCGGGCCGTGGGGGCGGGACGAGTGGGGCTACAACCCGTACCACCAGCTGCTCGCGAACCGCGGATACGCGGTGCTGTCGGTCAACTTCCGCGCCTCGACGGGGTTCGGCAAGAAGTTCATGAACGCCGGCAACCTCCAGTGGGGCAAGGCGATGCACGACGACCTGCTCGATGCCGTCGCGTGGCTGGTCGCGCAGGGCGTCGCCCCGAAGGACAAGATCGCGATCATGGGTGGCAGCTACGGCGGCTACGCCACCCTCGCCGGCCTCGCGATGACGCCCGACGTGTTCGCGTGCGGCGTCGACATCGTCGGCCCGTCCAACCTCCTCACGCTGCTCGGCTCGATCCCGCCCTACTGGGCGCCGTTCCTCGCGTTCCTGAAGTCACGGATGGGCGATCCGGACACCGCCGAGGGCAAGGCGCTGCTCGTGCAGGCGTCACCGCTCACGCACGCGAAGCACATCCGCCGCCCGCTGCTGATCGGCCAGGGCGCCAACGATCCTCGCGTGAAGCAGGCGGAGTCCGAGCAGATCCTCGCCGCCATGAAGCAGCACGGCTTGCCGGTGACCTACGCGGTGTTCCCCGACGAGGGCCACGGGTTCGCGCGACCGGTGAACAACATCGCGTTCACGGCGATCGCCGAGGCGTTCCTGTCGGCGCACCTCGGGGGCGTCTATCTGCCTGCCACCGCGGCCGAGCTCTCCGCGTCGACGATGCAGCTCCAGGCCGGCCGCGAGGGCATCCCCGGCATCTGAGCTCAGCGCTCGTCCGCGAGCTGCTTCGCGATCGCCGCGGCCTGCGTGCAGTCGTTGCCGGTCAGTAGATAGCGCAGGCGCCGCTGCCTGTCGTAGATGCGGTAGTGCGGCAGCGCGCCGACCTTGTAGTGATGCGCGACGGGCGTATCACCGTCGCCGACATCGACCTTGCGGATCACGATGCGGTCGTCCTTCGCGACGCCGACCGCGAGCATGCCGCCGACGATGTAGCAGGCACCGCAGCTCTGGCCCCAGAAGTCGACGACGGTGACGCGGTCGGCGGGGAGCGCGCGCTCGATGTCGACGAGCTCGCCGGGCCGGTTGAGCTCGACCAGCTTCGCCGGCGCGGGCCGCGACGGCGCGGACGCGCACGACGCGAGGAGCGCGAGGACGACGCCGCGGATCACGGCTCGTAGTGGAGCAGCAAGCCGGCCTCGCCGCCAGCCCACACGTCCGTCGTCGACCGCGCCCACAGGGCATAGATCGCGCGGCTCGTGCCGCTCGCCTGCACGGTCCAGGCGCCGCTGCCCACCTTCTTCAGGATCACGCCGCCCGCACCCGCGGCCCACACCGTGTCCCCCGCGCCGGCGACCGCGAGCAGCTGCTGCGTGACGCCGCTCGTCTGCTGGGTCCAGTCGGTGCCGTTGAAGTACAGGATCGTGCCCGCGTCGCCGACGGCCCACACGCTGGTCGCGGACTGCGCCCACACCGCGCGGAGGTACTGCGCGCTCGGCAGCGTGCGATCGACCGTCCAGCTCACGCCGTCGTACGCGGCGACGAGGCCGCCCGGCGTGTCGGTGATCGAGCCGTTGCCGACGGACGCGCCGACCGCCCACACCTTGTTCGCGGCGGCCGCGGTGATGCCGGTCAGGTACCAGCCGATGTCGAACGTGCCGCCGAGCGTCGTGGTGGTCCAGGTCGAACCATCGAAGTGACGGACCGCCGCGCGCGCGCCGCTGCCGCTGCCGGCCTGCCCGGCCGTCCAGATGTCGGCCGACGAAACCGCATGGACCGCAGTCCACGCGTACGAGGTCGAGTCGACCTCGGTGAACGCACCGCTCGCGGTCTTCAGGATCTTGCCGCCGACGGTCACCGCGAACCGCGACGAGCCGAGCTCGACGACACCGCGCAGGTCGTGCGCTCCCTGCGCCTCGATCTTCCACTCGCTGCCGTCGAACCGCAGCATGCGACCGTCGGACGACGTGGCCCCGACCGCGAGCAGCTCGCCGGTCGGGTTGGCCCACAGATCGCGGATGTGGCGGTCCTCGGCGAGCGATCCGCCGAGCACGCGGCACCAGCCCGCGGCGGAGCACACGATCTCGTCGCACAGGCCGTGGCTCCACGTGCCGCACTGCTCGTTGCCGGTGCACGCACCGCAGTCGAGGTTGCGCGTCGCGCCGCAGCGATCGACGACAGTCGTCGTGCCGCACTCCGTCAGCGCCTGCGCCGCGCACAACGTCCCGGAGGACTCCGGCACGCACATGTCCGGGGTGGCGCACTCGTTCGGCGTCTCCAGCCCGCACACGCCCGTCCCGGAGCACGCGCCGCAATCGACGGTGCCGCCGCAGCCGTCGTCGATCACCTCGCACTGATTCGCGCCGCACGTGATCGGCGTGCAGGAAGGTGGAGCATCGGGCTGGTCGGCCTCCTCGATGCACATCCCGTTGCTGCACACGTAGCCGGCGAGGCAGTCGGTCTGCACCTCGCACTGATTCTTGGCCTTGCCGTCCAGGCCACAGCCGGCCGCGAGCAGCAACGCCGCCGTTACCAGGGTCTTCATCGTCGTCATGCCCGCTCCTACGGGGGAGCCATCGCCTTCGGCCGAAAAAAGATCAAGCCCAGAGTTCAGGGGGCTTCGGCGTACTGCTTGGCGAGCCGGGCGACGTCGGCGCGGGCGAGCCCGGCATGCGAGACCTGCTCGAGCTGCAGCCGGTCGCCGGAGACGAGCTCGGTGGCGCCCAGGCGGATCGTGCCATCGGTATCGAGCGTGATCTCGACCAGGACGAGGACATCCCCCGCGGGCGCCGGCGGCAGATCGACCACGGCGTAGCGCCCGAGATGCCGGTTGTCGTCGGGCGACGGCGACTCGCCCTCCCAGACGTCGAACTCGATGCGCGGCTGCTCGTCCGCCCGGGTCGCGAACACGCGGTGCTCGCGCGTCGGCATCACCGCGTTCTGGGCGATCACGAGCTCGCACTCGCGCTGGCCCTGGGAGACGAGGAGGCCGCGCGCCGCGACATCGATCAAGAGGATGCCCTCGATCGCGCCCTCGAGCCGCGCCACCTCGAGCGCGGCACCGACGGCCACGACCTCCTCGGGGTTCGGCACGGAGATCGGGTCGCGGCCGGTCACGCGCGACACCTCGCGCTGCACCGCGGGCATGCGCGTCATGCCGCCGACGAGCAGCACGTCGTCGATGTCCGTGCGGCCGCGGTTCGCGCTCGCCAGCGCCTCCTGGATCGGTGCCTCGAGCCGGCGCACCAGCGGGGACGACCACAGCTCGACCTCGGCGCGCCGCAGCGGCTTGTCGTAGACGACCGACTTGCCCGACGGCAGCTGCACGAGGTCGGGGATCTCGAGCAGGGTCGCGCTGGCGTTCGAGAGCTCGTGCTTCGCGCGCTGCGCGAACGCGCGCAGCCGCTCGATCGCGACGGCGTCGGTCGACAGATCGAAGCCGCGGGTGGCGCGCACGTCGCGCACGAGGTTCTCGACGATCGCGCGATCGACGTCATCGCCGCCGAGGAACGAGTCGCCCGTCGTCGCGAGCACTTCGAACACGCCGCCCTGCGCATCCACCATCGCGACGTCGAACGTGCCGCCGCCGAGGTCGCACACCATGTACCTGCGATTGGCGCCGCGGTGCGCGCCGTGCCCCAGCGCCGCGGCCGTGGGTTCGCTGAGCAGGCGCATCACCGAGATGCCGGCGATGTGCGCCGCGTCCTTCGTCGCCTGGCGCTGCGCGGCGTCGTACCACGCGGGGATCGTGATCACGGCGCGCGTCACCGGCTCAGCGAAGTGCTGCTCCGCCATGCGCTTGAGCTCGCGCAGCACGAGCGCGCAGACCTCCTCGGGAGACACCGTGGTGCCCGCCGACAGCGCGATCCAGGTGTCGCCGTTGGGCGCCTCGACGAGCTCGTACGGCAGGATGCGCGCGAGCTTCTTGATCGATGGATGATCGAACCGCCGCCCGAGCAGGCGCTTCGCGCCGAAGATCGTGGTCTCCGGGCTCTGATCGAGGCCGGCGCGCGCCGCCTCGCCGACGATCGGTCCACTCGGCGAGAACCACACCAGCGAGGGCAGCGTCGTCGAGCCGTCGGCCGTGGTGAGGATGCGCGGCGCGCCATCGCGATCGATGACCGCGATCACCGAGTTCGAGGTGCCGAGGTCGATGCCGACCGCCGGCGTCATCGGAACAGCCTCCGCAGGGTCTCGGGGTCGGCGGTCTCGTGCCGCCGCAGGTGATCGAGCAACCGCGACGCCTCCACGCATTGGTCGTAGTGCGCGAGCGCGGTCTCGAGCTGCGTCGTGGCGAGCATCTTCTCGCCCTTTCCGAGCGCACCGAGCGCCGACGCGACGTAGTAGAGCGAGCGCAGCGGGCGGCTGCGCGGATACACGACGAGCGCGGCGGCGAGCACCTCCTGCGCGTTGTCGTGATCTCCGAGCAGCAACATCTCGCGCGCGCGGCTCTCGAAGGCGTCACCTTGCGCGCCCGTCGCCGCCATCGGCTGCGCGGGCGGCGGCTCGGGGGGCTTGCTGCCCTGCGCGCGGGGCTTGCGCGCCTCGAGGCCGCTCGAGATGTCGTCGAACCCGACGAGCCAGCCCGGCGGCGACGCCACCGATGAGCCGACCGCGGTCGCGCGCCCCTCGGCGACCAGCGCGGCGCGCAGCCGGTCGTACGCGCGATTCGCCAGGATCGTGAGCTCCTCGGCGAGGTGCGTGATCGCGGGCGCCTTGCGCCGCACCACGAGATCCGGGTGGTGCCGGCGCATGAGGTTCATCCAGCCCGCCCGCACGGTGGCGGCATCCGCGTCGCGCTCGACCCCGAGCACCTCGTGCACCGCGGCCTGGCGCAGCCGCTTGAGCTCGTTGGTCAGGTGGAGGAACAGCTCGCGTTCGTCGGCGGGCAGCTCGTTCATCATCGCGAGCACGCGACTCGGACGCTCGGGCGGCGCCGGCGGCGGCTCGACGATCTCGGCGGGCGTGCTCGCCGCCGCGGTCAGCGACTTGATGCGCGCGACGAGCTCCTCGGTGAACCCGACGAGCTCGATCTCGATCCACGTCTTGTGCTCGCCGTCGACGGCGGACGCCTTGCGCACGACGCCGTCGATCGCGATCACCACCTGGTTCGGCAGCTCGAGGCCGAGCGTCACCGGCGCGCCGAGGGCCGCTTCGAACGGCACCTTCATCGCGAGCATCTTGCCGCGCCGCACCTTGCGCGCGTGGAACACCTCGACCTGCTCCCAGGTCGTGCAGCGCACGTGGAGCGTACGGCCGGTGGCCACTACGTGCCTTTCTTGGCCGGCTTTGCAGGAGTCGCGTCGGGGTCGGCGGTGAGCTCGATCGACTTCTCGATCTGCTGCTTCTTCTTGGCGCGATCGATCGGGATCGCCGGATCACCACCGTCGCGCCACTCCTCGGCCGACACCTGCGCGTAGCCGGGCTTGTAGCCGTCCATCAGTGCGCGCAGCTCGTACGCGCGGCCCGCGATGGTCGGGAATGGCACCGCCGTGTTGCCGTAGCCGATCAGCAGCCAGACCTCGGCGCCGGGAGGCATGGTCTCGAGCCGCACGAGCCCTTCGCCCGGCGCGCCGTCCTTGGGCTCGACCGCGAGGTTCGGCGGGCGTGCGGGCAGCGGCTCGGCGAGGCTCTTGCCCGTCTTGCGATCCTTGGCCGCCGCCTTGAGCACGACGTTGACGGTGCTCTTGCGCGCGACCCCGGTGCCGGTCCACATCGCCGGCAGGATCTCCGTGTCGATGCCCTGGTAGCCGTCGAGCTCGATGCGGATGCGGTGCATCATCGCCGACGACAGAGGGAACGACGTCTCCGAGTTCGTGCGCCCGAGCTTGATCCAGATGCTCGCGTCGGGCGGCGTCACCGACACCTTGATCGAGCCGCGATCCGCGAGCGACTCCGTCGCGAGCCGCGTCTGCTCCTCGGCGCGGGCGATATCGGCCAGGCGCTTCTTCTCGTTCGCCGCGCGCTCCGCCTGCTGCGTCGTGTACGCCCGATAGAACAGGAACCCGCCTCCGATCACGATGGCGAGCGAGATGACGCCGATCGCGCGGCTCTTCAGGCGCGGGGCCGGCGGCT
Source organism: Kofleriaceae bacterium (assembly GCA_035539815.1). GTDB lineage: Bacteria > Myxococcota_A > Polyangia > Haliangiales > Haliangiaceae > JABFXX01. The sequence continues at coordinate 8,371 of DATLHR010000118.1, read as the reverse complement.
CGTCGAACGATGGCAGCTCGGCGAGGTTGGGTTGCGCGGCGGCACGGGACGGCAGCTTGGGGCTCGCGGTGGCCTTTGGGGGGACGGACGGCTCGGTGTCGTCCACCGAGGGGCGCGCCGGCGCCGAGGTGCGGCGCCTCGGCTCGTCGAGCCCCGCCAGCGCGTCCATCGCGGCGTTCTCGTCCATCGTGTTCGGCCGCGGGTTGGCTCCACCTGGGCGCGACGAGCTCATGCGCGGCTTGCGCGCCGGCGGCGCTGGCTCGTCCTCCGGATCATCGAGCGACGGCACGCGCGGCTTGACCTGCACGATCGCTTCGGGGCGCCGCGGGTCGAGCTGGATGATCTCGCTGATGGGATCGCGACCGAGCCCGACGTCGTCGACGTACGTGTGACCACCCGTCGGATCGTCGAGATCCGCGAGCAGCGCATCGAGCCGGCCGGAGCTGTTCGTGGTGTCGTGCGTGTGTCGCTTCGCGACCGCCTCGGCCCGGATGTTCGTGCTCGGCCGCATCGGCGTCACCGACACCGCGGAGCTCCCCAGCGACGCGAGCAGATCCTCGGTCGCCTCGTCGATGTTGGTGTCCGTCTGCGACAGCCCGGCGGCCTTGATCACCTCGCCGCGATCCGCGAGCTGCCAGCGATCGTCCTCGAACGCCTCGAGCATGTTCTCGAGCAGGTCTTGCGCGTTCTTGTAGCGGCGGCCGAGGTCGGTATCGAGCGCGCGCTGCACCAACCGCTCGACCGCCGGCGTCGTGCGCAGCGAGCCCGGCGGCACCTCGCCGGTCAGCATCGTGAACAGCATCGCGCCCACCGCGAACACGTCCGCGGCCGGCGTCGGATCCTCGCCGACGGCCAGCTCCGGCGCGATGTAGCCCGCGAGCCCGCGCCACAGCGCCGAGTCCGCCCCCTGCGCCACGGCCGTGGTGAGCGCGCGCCCGACGATGAAGTCGCCGAGCCGCACGGCTCCGTCCTCGTCGAGCAGCACGCTCCGCGGATGCACGGCGCCGTGCACGACCTTCGCCTTGTGCGCGACCGCGAGCGCCTCGACGACCGCCTTCGCGATCGCGCCCGCCACCTCGGTCTCGAGCTTGCCTTGCTTGCGCGTCGCCTTCGCGGCCGTCACCAGATCCTGGACCGTCACGTAGCGACCGACGCCGCGGGTCACCACGACGACATCCGCGCCGCCCGACTCGACCGCGAACGTCGGCACGATGCACTCGTGGGCCAACGCCATGGTGGTGGCGTTGGCGCGCGTGTCGGTGAGCGCCGTCCTGAACGACGTCTCGGCGAGCAGCTTCGCGTCCACCACCAGCCCGCGCAGGTTCCGCTGGCCGGAGAACTGCGCCCGATGGATGGCGCCGTACATCGTGACCGCGAGCCGCTCGCTCAACACGACACCCGCGATGATCTGCTCGGCCGATTGGCCTCCCATCGCGGCAACTATATCAGTGGGCCGGGGCCCGCTGACCGCCAGGGGAGGCGGAACTTCACGGCACCCGCCCCCGTGCCCCGCATGCCACGCTGAAACCATGTCGACCTTCGCACGTGAAGCCGCCGAGGCCGCCGCCGGCGCACGCGCGCAGATCGCGACCTGCGGGCCGCTGTTCGTCGAGCTCGCCGCCCGCCTCGCCGCGCGCCCGCCGCCCGTCATCATCACCTGCGCGCGCGGCAGCTCGGATCACGCCGCCTCGTACGGCAAGTACGTCCTCGAGACCACCCTCCGCCGCGTCGTCGCATCCATCGGCCCGAGCGTCGCGCGGTCCGGCGGTGCGAGCGCCACGGCGACGCACCGCCTCGAGGGCGTGGCCGGCGCACTCGTCCTCGTCGTCTCGCAGAGCGGCGAGAGCCCAGACCTCCTCCACACCGCCGACGTCGCGCGGGCGTCGGACGCCTTCGTCGTCGGCCTGATCAACGCGCCGAGCTCCCCCCTCGCCGCGAGCTGCGACCTCGTCATCCCCCTGTGCGCGGGCCCCGAGACCAGCGTCGCCGCGACCAAGACCTTCCTCCTCGCGAGCCTCGCGTTCCTCCAGCTCGCGGCCGCATGGTCCGATGCGCCGTCGCTGCACGATGCCGTCGATCGCCTGCCCGACGCCCTCGACGCTGCCCGCGCGCTCGATTGGAGCTCCGCGCTCGCTCCGCTCGTCCCCGCATCGACCGCCTACATCCTCGGTCGCGGGGTGAGCCTCGGTTCCGCGCAGGAGATCGCCCTCAAGCTGAAAGAGACCTGCCGCCTCCACGCCGAGCCCTTCAGCACCGCCGAGCTCCACCACGGCCCGCTCGCGCTCGTCGAACCCGGCTTCCCGATCCTCGCACTCGGCCAGGACGACACCACCGCCGCGACCTCGCGCGCGACGATCGGCAAGCTCGTCTCGCTCGGCGCGCGCGTTGCCACCACGCTCGACGTCGAGGGCACCACGCTACTGCCCACGGTCCCCGACGTCCCCGCGATCGCCGCCCCCCTGTGCGCCGTCGCCAGCTTCTACGCCGCCCTGCCCTCCCTCTGCACGGTGCGCGGCACCGATCTCGATGCGCCGCGCCACCTCACCAAGGTCACGCGAACGCGTTAGAGCGCCGGGCGGAAGGTCAGCACTCGATGCTCTTGAGATGGCGACGGCGTCCGTCGAAGTCAGCGAGGACGCGCTGGTGTACCGCTAATCACGGGCAGACGGTCGGCGACAGTGTTCCCTGCTGATCGAGCTCAAAGCTACATACTCGCTCCGCGCCGCATTCGCCGACGTAGCTGGTTGACTCATCCGTGCACGGCGCGGGATCGCAGATCGCTATGCACATCTGCTCGCAGTCGGTGTTCCGGGTACACGCCTGTCCACTATCGTTCGGGGCGTCGTCGCAGCCTGCTAACAGCAGTCCCAATCCAATCATGCAGACCAGCTGCTTGCGGAAGACATGAGGCTTCACGAGTGACTCCTTGGTTGGGCGAGGCTTTGACCGCAGCGCACCGAGGGGGAGTCGCATCCGCCTCGGCTCTATTGAGCGGCTCTTGCGTAACCGGCCCTGCCTGATTGCAAACTCCACGCCGCAGGCGTTGCTTGGGCGTACGCGCGATCGCTCAACTCGAGGATCGATCTCGGGACGGTTTACTCCTAACCGCAATCCACGATTCTGCTGCACCCGGCACACGGTCGCCTTTCATTCACCGCAGCCGCTTGTCCGAGCGTCGGCCTCGATGCACTCGAAGTGCAGAAACTAGGTCGGACCTCATTTCCGCGATGTGCTCGATCGAACACACACGCGGGGAGGAAGCCCCACCCGACGCCACTCGGCATCTTCGCGACGAGAGCTCGGTGCCTACGGGCTCGGAGCGCCGCTCCCCGCGTCCGGTCCCGCTAACCGAAATCAGGGATCCGGAAGCTCACGACGATCCAGGGCTCCGCGAACAGGAACACCAGCGCCGACATCGCGAGGAACGGACCGAAGGGCAGCTCGGTGCGCAGCATCGAGGCCTCGTCGGCAGGTGGCGGCTCGGCGTCCTCGTCGATCGGCGGCAGCATCGATTCGTGCAGGCGCAGCGCGGGCACGAGCAGGCCGACGCCGACGACCGCGCCGGCGATCGCGCCCGGCAGCCACGCGAACAAGGTCGAGGCCATGGCGACCACCACGGCAGCGCCGCCGACGAGCGCCATCACGCGCGCGGCGAGCTGCTTGCCCGGCACCACGGCTGGCGGCGGCGCCGCTTCCTCGTCCTCGACGACCTCCTCGATCGGCGGCTCGAGCCGGCGCGAGATCACGAGCGCCGCGAGCGCGCACACCGAACCGGCGATGCCGATCGCGAAGCTGCCCTTCACCGCGCCGATGGTCGCGACCACGACGCTGGCCACCGCCACGACCGCGAGCACCGAGCTCGCCCGGCGCTGCGGCGGCGCCTCGCCTGCCGCGTCGGTTGGTGAGCCGTGCGGCGCGCGCAGGAGCACGAGCACGCCGATCACGGAGCCGAGCAGCGCGCCGCCGAACAGCGACGCGATGACCCCGTGCGTCCCGAGCAGCGCACCGACGAGCGCGAGCAGCTTGCTGTCACCGAGCCCGAGGCCTTCGCGCCCCGTGAGCACCCAGTACACGACGCCGACCGCCCACGGCAGGCCATAGCCGAACGCCGCGCCGACGAGCCCGTGGTGCCAGCTGCGCCCGAGCAACAGGCCGAGGCCATAGAAGATGACGATCGAGGGCAGCGTGACCCTGTCGAGGATGAGCTTGTGATCGAGATCGATGAACGCGATCACGACCATCACGAACGCGAACGCCGCGTACACGGCGAACCGCGCGAGGCGCAGGTCGAACGGCTCGAACATCACGCCGAGCTCGACCGCCGCGTACCACGCCACTCCGAACAGCGCGCCCACCAGCGCCTCGACGATCAGGTACCGCGCGGAGAACGGCGCATTGCACGACCGGCACTTGCCGCGCAACCACAGCCAGCTGACGAGCGGCACGTTGTCGTACCAGCGCACCGGCGCCTTGCAGGCGAAGCAGTGCGAGCCGGGCGCGACCACCGAGCGGCCGTGTGGGAACTCCTCGCTCGGCGGCCAGCGATAGATGCAGACGTTGGCGAAGCTCCCCCACAGCAGCCCCAGGAGGACGACGAAGGCGTACGCGCCCACCGAGGTCGCCAAGGGTTCGAGGTCACGGAGCACCGGCTCCCAAGGTAACTGCATTGACCCCGCCCGTCGAGAAAGCTAAGAACCAGGCGATGATCCGCGCCGGGCTGGCCTCCTCGATCCTCGCGTTCGCCGCCTGCGGGCGCGCGCAGGGCGTGCCGGATGAAGAGCTCGGCAACCTCGTCGTCGAGACAGCGAAGCCAGCTGCGCCGATCGACGTCGCACGCGCCGCGAAGGATCCGGCGGAGCTCGGCCGTGCGCTGATGCAGCCGCACCGCAAGCTCGTCGAGGCGATCGGCCCGCACACCGCCGCGATCGCGAGCAAGACCACGGTCGAAGAAGGCGGCAAGGTCGTGAGCGACCTCGGCGAGCAGACCAAGCTCGAGCTCGGCCAGCTGCCGGCGTTCCACGCCGAGTACACGAACACCGCCGACTACGGGCGCGAGGCGATCTTCGCCGGCGACAAGCTGTACCTGCGCCCGCGCTACCAGCGCTGGCACGGCCGCGCGCCCGAGACCACCGACGAGCCGGCCGCGCTGCGCGACGCGTTCTTCTCCCCCGTCGGCGCGACGTGGGACCTGATCGCGCCGGGGGCCGAGCTGACGGACCAGGGCGCCGCGCAGGTCGCGGGGCGCGCGGGCCGCAAGATCGCGGTGAAGCTCGCGGCGCGCCCCGGCAAGCCGTCCGCGGAGACGCTGATCCAGCGCAAGTGGCGCGAGGGACGCACCGTCGAGGACCTCTCCGGCGAGATCGTGCTCGACGCGGAGAAAGGCGTGCCGCTGTCGGTCAAGCTGGCGGGCACCGTCTCGTTCATGCGCGACGGCCGCCGCTTCCGCATGAAGACCTCGATCACCGAGGAGCTGTCGGCGATCGGTGCGCCCGTCGCGATCGCCGCGCCGCCCGAAGGTGAGGTCGTCGCGACGCCGGAGCGCCCGCGCGAGGTCGATGATCGCGACTTCCTGCTGCAGGGCATCGCGCCGCCGCTGCGCAAGGCGGAGTCGCCCCCGTGACCGCGATCGTCCTCCGCCGCGAGTACCTGACGCCGCAGCGCCGGCTGATCATCGCGCGCTCGATCGCGGGCAGCCTCGCGAGCATCGTCCCGATCCCGTTCGTCGACGACTGGGTCCTCGCCGCGGTGCTCGGCGGCGGCTACCGGCGGATCGCGGAGGCGCACGGCGTCGATCTCTCGGACGAGGCCGTGACCAACCTCGTGCACGGCAAGACGCCACCGCCGTCGCCCGCCCAGCTCGCCGTGAGCGGCATCATGTATCGCGTCGCCGGCGTCGCCGCGAAGCGCATGCTCCTCGCGCTCGCGACGATGAACCGTGCGCGCGCGGCGTCGCGCACGTTCGTGACGATGACGCTGTTCGATCACTACTGCGCGAAGCTGCACACGGGCACCGCGCTCGACGGCGCGACGGCGCTCGCGTTGCGCGAGGAGATCGCGCGTGCGATCGACCAGACGCCCGGCGCGCTCGCGCTGCATCCGTTCCGCAAGGGGCTCGCGGCGGCGGCGCGCGCCGCGCTCAAGGCACCTCTCGAGCTCGCCGATCTCGCGAGCGGCGGCGCGCTGCGCAAGCTGGTCGCGCGCAAGAGCACGGTGACCGAGGCCGAGGCCGTGAACGACGTCGAGCAGGCGATCGAGCAGCAGCTCGCCGACAAGCAGGGCTTCCTCGCGCGCACCGTCGCCGCGGTCGAGGGCCAGCTGTCCGCCGACGGTAACCCGTTCCTCGACAACGCCCTCGACGCCCTCGATCGACGCTGGCGCGCCCGCGTGGCGGCAGGCACCACAAAGTGACCGAGCTCCCCGAACGCAAGGCCCTGACCGCGGCGCGCCGGGTGGTCGTGAAGATCGGCAGTCGCCTGCTCGCCGACAGCCCCGCCGGCCGACCGGCCGCGATCGCGGATCAGGTCGTGGAGCTGCGGCGGCGAGACGTCGAGGTCCTGGTCGTCAGCTCGGGGGCGATCGCGCTCGGCATCCGGCGGCTCGGGCTCGCGGGCCGGCCGCACGAGCTGCCCGCGCTGCAGGCCGCCGCCGCCGTCGGGCAGAGCCGCTTGATGCAGCACTGGGAGCACGCCTTCGCGGTCCACGACGTCGCGATCGGGCAGGTGCTCGTCACGCACGATGACCTGGGCGATCGCCGGCGCTTCTTGTCGGCGCGGCTCACGTTGCGCGCGCTGCTCGATCACGGCGTGGTGCCGGTCATCAACGAGAACGACACCGTCGCGAACGAGGAGATCAAGTTCGGCGACAACGACCAGCTCGCCGCGCTCGTGTGCAACCTCATCTCGGCCGATGCGCTCGTGATCCTCACCGACGTCGAGGGTGTGCGAGATGCGAGCGGCGTGCGCATGCCGATCGTGCGCGACATCGAGCGCGAAGCCGTCCCGGTCGCGGGTGGCAGCACGAGCGGCGTGGGCTCCGGAGGCATGGCGAGCAAGGTCGGCTCGGCGCGCATCGTGACCCGTACGGGGATCCCCGCGATCGTCGCGCCCGGCCGCGAGCCCGACGTACTCGTACGCGTGCTCGGCGGTATGGACGTCGGTACGCTGTTCGTCCCGGGCGCGGACGTGCTGTCGTCGCGCAAGCACTGGATCGCCTACGGCGCCAAGCCCGAGGGCCGGCTCACCGTGGACGAGGGCGCCGAGCGTGCGATCCGCACCGCAGGCAAGAGCCTCCTCCCGGCCGGCATCACGAGCGTCGCCGGCGAGTTCGAGCTCGGTGCCACGGTGAGCGTGATCGGCCCGACCGGGACCGAGGTGGCGCGCGGGCTCGTCGCCTACCCTGCCGAGGACCTGCGCCGGATCTCGGGCTTGCATTCGGCAGCTATCGAGGCCACGCTCGGATACAAGAGCATCGACGAGGCGATCCACCGAGATGATCTCGTGATTCTGTGAGTAGCGCGCTGGCGAACACCAAGCTGGGAGCGAGCGAGATCCGCCGCATCGCCGAGGGTGCCTGCTCCGCCTCCCGGCTCGTCGCTCGGGCGTCCTCCGAGGCCCGCACCGCCGCGCTCCGGCAAATCGCGGACGCGATCGAGGCCGCGACGACGGACATCCTCGCAGCCAACGAGCGCGACGTGGCGCGAGCGTCCGCGCTGTCGCCCGCGATGGTCGACCGCCTGCGCCTCGATCCCGATCGCGTGAGGAAGCTCGCGGCCGCCGTGCGCGAGGTGGCGGCCCAGCCCGAGCTGCTCGGCCGCGTCGAGCGCACCGAGACCCGGTCCAATGGCCTCGAGGTCTCGCGCGTGCGCATCCCGCTCGGCGTGGTGCTGATGATCTACGAGGCGCGTCCGAACGTGACGACCGATGCGGCGGCGCTGTGCCTCAAGGCGGGCAATGCGTGCATCCTGCGCGGCGGCAGCGAGGCCGTCGAGAGCAACCGCGCCCTCCTGCGCGCCGTGCAGCGCGGGCTCGCCGCGGCCGGACTCCCCGAGGACGCCGTCCAGCTCGTGCCGGTCACCGACCGCGAGGCGATCGCGGAGCTGGTGAAGCTCGACGAGCTGATCGACCTGTGCATACCGCGCGGCGGCGAGGGCCTGATCCGCTACGTCGCCGAGCACGCGCGCGTGCCGGTCATCAAGCACTACAAGGGCGTCTGCCACATCTACGTGCACACGGCGGCCGACCTGGCGCGCGCGACCGAGATCATCGCGAACGCGAAGGTGCAGCGCCCCGGCGTGTGCAACTCCGTCGAGACCGTGCTCGTCGATCGCGCGGTCGCGGACACCTTCATCCCCTCGCTCGTGCGCGCGCTCCCC
>DATLHR010000117.1:0-4891 GCA_035539815.1 Kofleriaceae bacterium | reverse complement strand
CGGCAGCAGCTCGACCAGCGCGCCGGCGGCGCCGCCCACGACGAACGGATCGACGAGGATCGAGAGCAGGCTGAACGATGCGTCCGCGAACAACATCGTCGCCAGGGCGGCAAACGCGATCACCACCCCGACGATCAGGTTCGCGTGCAGGTAGCCCGCCGAGCGGCGGCGAACGGCGACCACGACCTCGGCGGCCGAGGCAGCCTCGACGGCCTCGATCGCAGTCTGGAACGCAGCGCGTGCGTCGTCGTCGACGAACCGAGCACCCACGGCGGTTCGTATATCACGCGGGCGGCAGCCCGAGCAGCACGGCTACCAAGGCCAGCCCGGGGAATGGGAGAGACGGTCACCGAAGATCTCGGCAACGATCTCGAGCCAACCGGGATGAAGCCGCCGCAGATGCATTGCAGCTGGCCGTCGAGATAGCGGCTGCTCGGCGCGCGTCGCTCGCGAAGGCGAGCTTCATCTACGCGCCTGCGGCGCCGAGTAGCTGAGGTCATGCCGGGGTAGCGCGGAGGCGGCTCGACGGTCGTGCTTGCCGGAAGGCAAGAGCGGCAGTGAAGTGCACGTCGCGAGCGCGCGCGGACGAGCGTGGGCCGGCAGTGCGTGCCGCCAATGCGCGACGGCGAGCGCCTCGTCGAATGCTGTGTCAACCGCGAGTGCGGCGCCGACGATCTGTCCCCATCGCTCGTCGGGGATGCCGAATGCACACGCGGCGCGCACGCCCGGCGTCGCGGCGAGCACCGCCTCGATCTGCGCGGGATGCACGTTCTCGCCGCCGGTGATGATGACGTCATCGGCGCGCCCGACGACGTGCAGGACATCTGCGTCGACGAAGCCGAGGTCGGCGGTGGTGAAGGCGGGTGCGATCGGGGCGCCGTCGAGGTAGCGCGCGGCGAGCATCGGGCCGTGGATGCGGATCGCGCCGGGCGCATCTCGCGTGCCTGCCTCGATCGTCACGCCCCCGAGCGGCACGAGCGGCGCGGTGGCATCACCCGCGCGATCGAGCGGTGCGGTCGCGATCTGGCCGAACGTCTCGGTGAGGCCGTAGGAAGTGAGGAACGGCACGCCACGGGCGGCCGCCGCCTCGAGCAGAGCGCGCGGTGCGGCGGCGCCGCCGAGCAGGACGGCCCGCAGCCCAGGCGGCGATCGCCACGCCGGATCGTCGAGCACCATCGCGAGCTGCGTCGGCACCAGCGAGGCGAGCGTGCTCTCGGCGAGCGCGGCGACGAGGGCATCGCGATCGCCGTCGCGCTCGACGCGCGCGATGCGCTTGCCCGCCGCGAGGCTGCGCACGACGACGGATAGCCCACCCGCATGCGCCGTCGACAGCGCGAGCAGCCAGCGATCATCATCGCGCCACCCGAAGTGCGCCGCGCTCGCGGCGATCGACGCGCCGATCGAGGCCCACGTGTGCACGACGCCGCGCGGTGTCCCTGTCGAGCCCGAGGTGAACAGGACGACCGCCTCGCCCTCGTGCAGTGTGGCCTGCTCGACGATGGCGCGTTGCCGCGCGACCTCGGCTTCACTCGCGCGGGGATGCAGCAGCGCGATCGGGGTGCGCTCGCGGAACGCGCGCGCAATCGAGTCAACGGTGTCCTGGGTCGGGTACGCGACGACGATCGCGGCTCGTCTCCCCGCAGGGGATCCATGGGGACGGGCCCCAGTTCGCATCACGTCCGCCAACGCTTCGCACGCGGCGCGGCCGACCGGCGACTCCAGCGTGTGCGTGACGAGCACCGGCTTGGCGTTCATGCCCGCAAGGCTGGCGAGCTCGAGGCATGCGGCGAAGCCGCCGAGGACGGTCGGCTTGAGGATGAGCGCGGCGAGCTGGGGCGACGCGAGCGCGCGCGCGAGCGCGTCGGTCGAGAGGTGCGGCAGGCTCTCGTCGAGCGCGATCGGGACCGCGATCGGGCCATCGAGCAATCGATGCGCGTCCGGGCAGGGTTCCTCGACGTAATCGACGGGCAAGCCGGCGAGTGCGGCGAGGCGCTCGCGCACGGAAGCGAGAGGCCACGAGCGATTGGCGTCGAGGCGCAGGCGCGCGGCCGGCGCTGCACGCGCGATCGCTTCGATGTGCTCGCGGCCGAGTGCAGGTCCGACCTTCACCTTGAGGAACTGCGCACCCTCGGCGACCGCACGAGCGGCTTGCTCGGGATCGTCGACGACGACCGATGGTTCGAGGACGATCGCACGAAGGTGCGGCAGGAGCGATGCGACCGACGCGCCCACGTGGGCGGCGTACGCGGACAGCAAGGCCGTCTCGAGCGCGAAGCACGCGGCCGGTGCAGTGGCAGCAAACCGCGCGGCGATCTCGTGCGCGCGAGCGAGCACGGAGGCCGCGCTCACGTGGGCGGCCGCATCCTCCGCGAGGGGGCGCGCCGTGCCGCGCGATGCGCCCACGTGGGCGCCGGTGGGCGAGGGCAGATCAATGGGGGCGCGCGTGACCGCGTCGACGAAGGCGGCCAGGCCGGCGCTGGCGTCGTCGAGCGTCTCGATCGATAGGCCGGGCAGGGGCGCGGCTTCGCCGGTGCCTGTATGGCCGTCGTCGGTGGTGACGTCGAGGAAGATGGAGATGCGCTCGGTGCGGCCGCGCGCGGCGCCGGTGCCGTCGAGGGACCAGCGCTCCGTGCGCGTGCGCGCCGCGATGATCCGCATCGCTATCCGAGGGCGAGGCCCGTCGCGAACAGGGCGCCGTGGAGGAGCAACAGCTGTGCGGTCGCCGCGAGCAGGCGGTTGTGCTCGGGGCCGGTGACGGCGGCGACGAGTGAGGTCGTGCGCATGACCGCGAGCGGCGTGAGCACGAGGGGCAGGGCCGCGGTGCGCAGGCCGTCGAGGCAGAGGACGAGCGGCACGACGAACGCGAGCGCGAGCAGCACGACGTACTCGACGAGCGCGGCGCGGCGGCCGAACCGGACGGCCAAGGTGCGCTTGCCGGCGCGCGCATCGCCGAGGCGATCGCGCACGTTGTTGACGACGAGGATCGCGGTGGCGAGTGCGCCGACGGGGATCGAGGCCCAGATCGCGAGCATCGGCACGCGCTCGAGCTGGACGAACGCCGTGCCGCACACGGCGACGAAGCCGAAGAACAGCATGACGAACACGTCGCCGAGGCCGTGGTAGCCGAGTGGCCACGGGCCGCCCGTGTACGCGATGCCCGAGAGGATCGACGCGATGCCGATGGCGACGATCGGCCAGCCCGCGACGCTGACGAGGTACAGGCCGGCGAGCACGGCGGCACCGAACGCGACGACCATCGCGCGCTTCATCGCGCCCGTCGAGACCAGGCCGGCCGAGACCACGCGCAGCGGCCCGATGCGCTCCGGCGTATCGGCGCCCTTCTCGGCGTCGAACACGTCGTTCGCGAAGTTGGTGCCGATCTGGATCGCGATGGCGCCCGCGAGCGCGGCGAGCGCGGGGCCCCATGCGATGTGGCCGCACGCGTACGCGACGGCGGTGCCGACGACGACCGGGACGACCGCCGCGGGCAGCGTGCGCAGCCGCGCCGCCGCGATCCAGATCGCGACGCGCGAACGAGGTGCGGATGACGTGCTCATGCGCTTCCTCCGGCGAACAGCTCGAGCGCGGTGCGGCGCACGTCGTGCGCGCCGCTGACCGAGACCGGGGCATGGATGATGGTGAGGCCCGGCATGGCGAGCGCGGTCGCGACGGCGCTCGCGACGGCTGCCGGCGACGCCGCGGACAGCGCGCGTGCGCCGAACGCCGTGGCCACGGCGGACGGGTCGAGCGCGGGCGCCGTCGTGAAGTGGCGCTCGAATGCGGCGCCGAGGTCGGCGCGCGCGACCGGCAGACCGCGGAAGATCTGGCCGCCGCCGTTGTCGATGACGAGCACGGCGAGCGGCGCCGTCGCTGTCCGCGCGGCGAGCAGGCCGCCGACGTCGTGCGCGAAGCTGACGTCGCCGAGCACGAGGAGCACGGGGCGGCCGGCGGAGGTCGCCCCCGCCGCCGACGAGATGAGGCCGTCGATGCCGGCGGCGCCGCGCTGCGTGAGCACGATGTGCTCCGCGCCGGTCGTGCAGACCTGATCGATCACGCGGATCGGGAGGCTGTTGCCGACCTGCACGAAGGCGCCTGCGGGCGCCGCGTCGATGGCCGCGCGCACGACCGCGGCTTCGTTGCGCGCGTGCAGCTCGAGCGCGCGGCCGACGGCGTGCGCCGCCCGGGTGTCTGCATCGCGCCAGGTGTCGCGCCACGCTGCGCGGCGAATACGTTGCGATGACGACCGCGATGTGGGGACGGGGGCGCCCGACGAGTCGCCCGTCGGATGCTCGCCGAGGGTGTGCGACGCGCTGGCCGCTCGTGTCGTGCCCGTCGCGAGGCGGTCGGCGAGCCCGCCAAGCGCCATCACGACGTCGCCGAGGATGATCTGTGTCGCTGCGTTGTCGGGATCGAACCAGCTCGCGCCCGAGAGCACGTAGCGCTTCGCCCGCGTCGCCGCGATCCATGCGGGCCAGCTCGCCGCGACGGGCTCGGCGCCGAGCTGGACGACGAGGCGCGGTGCAGGCCGCTGCGCGATGGGGATGAGGTCCGCATGATCGACGAACGTGACGTTCGCGGGGCGTGGCCCGAACCGCAGCTGGCTGCCAGCCTCGGCGATCACCGGGTAGCCAGCGCGGGCGGCGAGGTCGAACACGGCGCGCGCGCCGGCGAAGCTCTCGGGCAGCGCGCCGGCGACGATCACACCGTCGGGCTCGGCGACGATCGCGGCGGCGAGCGCGTCGAGGGCGTCGGCGTCAGGGGCGAGCGTGGGCGCGGCGATGCGGATGGGACCGCGCAGCGCGTCGGCCGCGGCGGCGAGCGCGCGTTCGTCATCGGTCGACGGTGTGGCGGGCTCGAGCGGCTTTCGCAGCGGGACCTCGAGGTGGACGGG
>DATLHR010000116.1:0-2338 GCA_035539815.1 Kofleriaceae bacterium | reverse complement strand
GCGCGGATCCTGCAGCCACTCCATGAGCTGCTCGGTCAGCTTCAGCGCGTCGACGTGGACGTCCTTGAAGTACGCGAGGAACGCCTCGTCGTACGCGTCGTACAGCGAGATGTCCTTGACGCACAGCGTCCGGCACAGCTGGTAGAAGCCGTCGAGCGAGCTCTCGTGGAGGCCGAGCGCCATCGCCTCCATCAACGCCATCCACTCGTGCGTCGACACGGGCAGCTTGCGCGCGCGGAGCTCGAACAGGAAGTCGATCAGCATCGGGCGTCGATCCTCAGGCCTTGGCGCGCTTGCCGACGAGCTCGACGTCCTGCTCCGTCTTGAGCAGCGTGCCGAGGAAAGGGATGCCGCCCGAGACGCGCGAGAGATCGACGCCCGCCTTCTTGAGTGCGCAGATCCAGTCGATGAGCTCCGACGTGGAGGGCTTCTTGCGCAAGCGCGGCGTCGCGCGCAGCCCGAAGAACACCTCGAGCGCGTTATCGAGCACGCGGTCGGTGATGTCGGGGTGGTGCACGCGCACGATCTCGGCCATCAGCTCGCGCGTCGGGAACTGGATGTAGTGGAACACGCAGCGCCGCAGGAACGCGTCCGGCAGCTCCTTCTCGTTGTTCGACGTGATCACGACCACCGGACGCTCGGTGGCCGTGATCTCGCGCCCGGTCTCGTCGATGCGGAACCGCATCGCGTCGAGCTCGTGCAGGAGGTCGTTCGGGAACTCGAGATCGGCCTTGTCGATCTCGTCGATCAACAGCACGACGCGCGACGGAGCGGCGAGCGCCTCCCCGAGCGGCCCGAGCTTGATGTACTTCGCGATGTCCTTGACGTCGCCATCACCGAACCGCGAGTCGTGCAGGCGCGCGACCGTGTCGTAGACGTAGAGGCCGTCGCGCGCTTTCGTCGTCGACTTCACGTGCCACCGGATCAGCGGCATGCCCAGCGCGGCCGCGAGGTTCTCGGCGAGCAACGTCTTGCCGGTGCCGGGCTCGCCGCGCACGAGCAGCGGCCGCGCGAGCGCGACCGCGACGTTGACCGCGTGCCGGAGCTCGTCGGACGCGATGTAGCTGGCGGTGCCCTGGAACTGATCGAACGGGACGTCGGACATCCCCGGAACCTTACCCCATTTCCCTAAAAACGGTCAGCGTTGACTGAAACCTGCGAGGAACCCCCGCAGCGCGTCCCAGTACAGCCGCGACGCCATCACGTCGTTGTGCCCGCGATCGGGGATCAGCACGAGCTCCTTGTCGCGGGTGCCCGCCGCGGCGAACGCAGCTTCGGCTTCGCGCGCGGGGATCAGCGCGTCGTCGGCGCCGTGCAGCACGAGCAGCGGCCGCGTCCCGCGCGCGAGCTTGGGCGCGGGGTCGAACGTCGCGAGGTCCGCGGGGGCAAGCTGCACCGGCGCCTCCATGCCGCGCCGTCGCACGAGGCCGGCGAGATCGACGAACCCGCTCTCGAGCACGAACGCGACCACGCCGTCCGGCATGGCGCCGTACAGCTCGTTCGCGCACGCGCTGCCGAGCGAGCGCCCCATGACGATGATCGGCGGGCCCGCCACCGCGAGCATCGTCGCGAGCGTACGCGTCGCGTCCGCGATCGCCGTGCGCAGCGTCGGCGTGCCCGCGCTCTTGCCGTAGCCACGGTAGTCGACGACGGCGAGGCGCGCGCCCGCCGCCGCGAACATCGGCGCCGCGTCGTCGTAGTCGGCGACGACCTCGCCGTTACCGTGGAACAGCAGCAGCGTCGGCAAGCCGTCCGGCCCGTGCCACCGCAGGTGCAGCGGCACGTCGCCGGGGATCTCGAGATCGACGGCGTCCGCCGGCGGCGGCGTCACGTCGTCGCGTGGGAAGAACAGCGCTGCGTTGAACGTGTCGGTGTCGAACACGAAGGACGCGCGACCTACTTCTTCTTGCCCTGGATGTAGCCGTCGGCGACGCCGTACAGCCACGTCCCCGCCGCGATGATACCGGCGGCGGTTCCGATCAGAGGAAGTGCACCGAGGAAGCTCGCGCCCGCGACGAAGTACACCGCGGCGACACCGATCGCCTTGTCGGTCTCGCCGTTCACGAGCTGACCGACGCCGGGGATGATCGCGCTGCACACCGCGGGCACGACACCGCTGCCGCCACCGCGTCGAACCAGGGCCTTGCTCATGGCCTGGTTATGACACGTCGACTCGACAGGACCTAAGCGTTGTCCCGCAATGATTGGATGTCGTACCCGTGTTGTAGGGTCCCGACGCTGACAACTGAATCAGGGGCGGCAAGGCGCCCCGTCGAGTAAACCGCACATTTTCGTCGCTGCCCGCCTCTGCGGGAGCCAGACGAGCGCACACCACGAA
>DATLHR010000115.1:0-9644 GCA_035539815.1 Kofleriaceae bacterium | reverse complement strand
GTGAACGAGCCCCCGATCACGCCCGGGCACCACGCCGCGGCCGCGCCGACGCTCGACGGCACGCGCGTGCTGGTGCCGGCCGTTGGTGGCGTCGCCGTGCTCGAGCTCGCGACCAAGGCGCGCCGGGGCCTGCTCGCGATCGAGGGAGATGTGTGGCGCACGGTCACCGGTCCCGGGGAGCGCGCCGTGGTCATCGCCGACAAGGCCGCCACGCTGTTCGATCTCGCCACGCACGCCCCGATCTCGTCGCTCTCCGCGCAAGGGGAGGTCGCGCTCGAGGCCCGGTTCAGCAATGACGGCCGCTATGTCTACACGCGCAGCAGCGACTTCACGGTGCGCCGGTGGGACGCCGCGAGCGGCGAGCTCGAGGCTGCCTCCGTGGACGAGGAGCACCTCTCGCTGGCGCGCTTCGCCCTGCATCCTGCGGATGCGCTCATGGCCACGTTCGCGGACAGCATCGTCAGCGTGTGGGACACGCGCACCGGCAAGCTGCTCGCGCAGCGCGACCTCACGCCCGACGTCAAAGGCGTGGGCACCGTGCTGGCGTTCGCGCCCGGCGGCAAGCTCGTCGCGAGCAGCTACAGTGGGGTCCTGTGGACGTGGACGCTGCCGTCGTGGCAGGGCACCACGCAGGCGCTCGACGCGATGCTCGCGCGCGACGTGCCGTGGACCCTCGTCGACGGCCGCCTCAAGCCGCGTGTGCTCACCGGCCCGTAGGACTGCGAGAAACGCCGTCAGGGCTCCGTCGCCATCTTCGTCCTGGAACTCCCATTGCAGGTCGTGATGCCATGCAGTGCCGCATCAACGACTACGGAGTGATCGGCGACTGTCGCTCCGCGGCGCTGATCTCGCGCGGCGGGTCCATCGACTGGTTGTGCTGGCCGCGCTTCGAAAGTCCGCCCCTGCTGGGAGCGCTCCTCGACGGAAGTGCGGGCCGCTGGACGATCGCGCCGGTGCAGCCGTTCCGCGCCACGCGGCGGTACGTCGAGGACACGAACGTGCTCGAGACACGGTTCGAGACCGCGACCGGATCGGTGACCGCGATCGAGCTGATGACGATCGTGTCCGAGGACGACAAGCGCCGCATGCTCGTCCCCGAGCACGAGCTGCTGCGACGCTACACGTGCACGCGTGGCGAAGTCGCGCTCGCGCTGACGCTCGATGTTCGTCCGAGCTTCGGCGCGAGAACGGTACGGCCGCAGGCATCTCGCCAGCTCGGAGTTCGCTGGGAGCTCGGTGCGCAGCTGCTCGCCTTGCGTGGTGAGGCACCGATCGAGCTCGACGACGAAGGTGTCGCCCGGGCCACGGTGGCCCTGCGAGGTGGTGAGTCCGTGGCGTTCTCGCTGACCGCAGATCACGACGCACCCACGGTGGTGCCGCCGCTCGGACCTCACGCGATCGAGCGCATCGACCGTGCGCTGGCGTGGTGGCGTTCGTGGAGTCGGCGCGCCACCTATGACGGGCCGGATCGCGACGCGGTCATCCGGGGAGCGCTCGCGGTCAAGCTGATGTCGTATGCGCCCTCCGGGGCCATCGTCGCGGCACCGACGACATCCCTGCCCGAGCGCATCGGTGGGAGCCTCAACTGGGATTACCGATATTGCTGGCTGCGCGACGCCGCGTTCACGTCACGTGCGTTGCTCAGCCTCGGCTTCGCCGAGGACGCGAGCGCGTTCGGTAGCTGGCTGCTACATGCGACGCGGCTGACCAGCCCCGAGCTTCGCGTGCTCTACGACGTCTATGGCAACGCGCCGCACGCGGAGCGCGAGCTCGCCATGCTCGACGGCTTCTGTGGATCGCGTCCGGTGCGGACCGGCAACGCGGCACGCGGCCAGCTCCAGATCGATGTGTACGGCGAAGTGATCGATGCGATCGCTCGCATCGCCCGAGAGCACGGTGCACTCGATCGCGAGACCCAGCACGTGCTGCGCGGTTACGGCGAGTACGTCTGTGGTCACTGGCGCCTCCCGGACCAAGGGATCTGGGAACCTCGGACGCAGCCCGAGCATCGAACGCACTCGCGTCTGCTGTGCTGGGTCGCGCTGGATCGCCTGCTCGAGCTCGCGACGTGCGGTGTCCTCGCGGGAATCGACCGTGCACGCTACGCAGCGGAGTGCGCCGCGATCCGCGATGACATCGAGCAGCACGCGTTCGACGAGCGGATCGGGAGCTACACCGGCGCCTATGGCGTGCCCGAGCTGGACGCCAGCGTGCTCCTCATGTCGTGGTACGGCTTCCACGCTCCGCACGAGCCGCGGATGCGCTCGACGTTCGCGCGGATCCGCGAGCGGCTCGCCGCCGGACGGGGCCTGCTCTACCGGTACGAGCGCAGTCTTCGCAAGCGCGAAGGCGCGTTCTGGATCTGCAGCTTCTGGGCGGTCGAGCACCTCGCGAGGGGCGGCGGCACGCTCGCGGAAGCGCGCGCGATGTTCGAAGCAGCGAAGAGTCATGCGAACGACCTCGGGCTCATGTCCGAAGAGGTCGATCCACGTACCGGCCACGCGATCGGCAACTTTCCTCAGGCCTACACCCACGTCGGCCTGATCAGCGCCGCCCTCTCGCTCGAGGAGCGCGAGCGCACCGAGACCCATGGACGGCGAAGACTCGACGTGGAGGCGCGAGCATGAGTTGGGCGAGCTGGCTGCTGTGGGGCTTCGCGAGCACGACGATCCTCACGATCATGATGGCCGGCAGTCAGGGCATCGGCCTCACGCGCATGAACCTTCCCTACATGCTCGGAACGATGGTCACGCCCAACCGTGACCGCGCGAAGTCCATCGGTATCGCGCTGCACGTGATCAACGGCTGGCTGTTCTCGCTCGTCTACGTCGCGGCGTTTCACCTGTGGGGTGGACCCGCGTGGTGGAAAGGCGCGTTGATCGGCATCGTGCACGCGAGCTTCGTGCTCGTCGCAGCGATGCCCGTGATGCCCGGCATGCATCCGCGCATGGCGAGCGAGATCCGAGGTCCGACCGTGGTCCGCCAGCTCGAGCCGCCCGGGTTTCTCGCACTCCACTACGGCATTCGAACGCCGATCTCGGTGCTGCTCGCGCACGTCGCGTTCGGGATCGTCCTCGGGGTGTTCTACACGCCCCGGTGAGCTATGCGTCGAGTCGCTTGCACGCCGCGCTCGCGGCATCGTGAAGCTGCGGCAGCACCGCCTCCGCGACGTGGGAAGG
Organism: Kofleriaceae bacterium; assembly: GCA_035539815.1. Taxonomy (GTDB): domain Bacteria; phylum Myxococcota_A; class Polyangia; order Haliangiales; family Haliangiaceae; genus JABFXX01. Next base: position 6,465 of record DATLHR010000115.1, on the reverse strand, counting down.
CATGCCGTGGCGCTCGCCGACGCGGACCAGCGGTGCGGCCAGCGCCGGCACGTCGATCGCTCCGACCTCCTCGGCCAGCGCCGCGAGCCGGGGCCCGAGTGGACGCGGCAGCCGGGCCAGCGCGAGCCGTGCTTCGGCTGCGCCGCCGACGCACTCGAACGGCGTGTGCTCCGCGAGGCCGAGCAGCTCGCGAAACCAGCGCTCGTTCTCGGCGCGCTCTCCGAGGTCGGCCCCGAACGTCGCTCGCACGATCGCCGGCGGCAGGTGGGCCGCCATCTGCAGCCACACGTACGCGCACTTCGCGCAGCTGCCGCACCAGGGCTTGCGCACGTTGCACGAGTGCGTGAGCGGCGCGAGCTCGGCGTCGCGTGCGAGCAGCTCGAAGATCACCTCGTCGTGGACCGGCTGGAGCACGCTGAAGTAGCGCACGTCGGCGAGCAGCTCGCTGCGCACGTAGGCATCGAGCAACACCTCCGCCTCCCAGCTCTTGCCCCACTGGTGATTGATGTCCTCGCCGTGCCACGTGAGGTTGGCCGTGTTCGCGCTCGCTTCGTGGGCGAGCACGAGGCCGCGGTAGCCGCGCGCGAGCGCCACCGGCAGGGCCGCGAACACGGAGGCTGGCGTCTCGGCGGCGAGGATCGACCTCACGCCGAGCTCGGGGCGCAGCGCAGGCACGGGCGTGTCCAGGAAATCATCGACGACCCACTGCCGCTCTGCGCGGGCGCGAGCGGTCGCCTCGCCGAGGCGATCGAGCAGCGCGTGCTGGTGTGCCGGGTCGCCGTAGATCGAGTGCGCGTAGCCCAGCGTCGCGAACGGTAGCCGCGCGCGCTCGAGGAGCTTCAGCGCGACGAGGCTGTCCTTGCCGCCGCCGCAGAACGCGAGCAGCTCGACGGGACCAGGCGGCGTGTGCACCGCGTGCGCGGCCGGCGCAGGAGCGTCGACGAATGCGGGGCCGTGGTAGTCCGGCAGCTGGTGCTGCCAGCGCCATTGCGCCCACACACGCCGGAACACCGTCCGCCACAGCTCCCTGAACCTCACGGTCGCGAACCGAGCGTAGGTCCCCAGCTCGATCACGTCGGGGCGCAGGCTGCACACCGCGTTGATCTGGAACATCGCGATGTGGAACGCGAGCCGGTCGAGGAGCTCCTCGCCGTGCGTACGCGCGAGCGCGTCGAGGTCCACGTCCTGGTACCAGACCGCGAAGTGAAAGCGCAGGTCATCGATCCCGCACGTGAAGGCCACGTGGTCGCGTGCACGCTGGAGCTCGAGCAGACGGAGCGCCCTCACCTCGGCAGCCTAGCTCGATTCTCCCGACGCGCGGCGAGCCACAGGTGCATGCGTCGAGCCGGATCGACGAAGACCTCATGAACTCCCCACCCCGCGCCTGCGAGGAGGGCGCGCAGCGCGTGCTCCGAGTGCTTGTAACAGTGCTCGGTCACGATGGTCTCTCCGTCCTCGAGCTCGAACACCTCGCCCGCGACCCGAACCGTCTGGCGCCGCCGACTCACCAGGTGCATCTCGACGCGCGAGTGCTCGGGGTTCCACCGGGCGCGGTGCGTGAAGGCATTGAGGTCGAACGTCGCCGCGTGCGTGCGGTTGAGGTGCGCGAGGACGTTGAGGTCGAAGGCGGCGGTGAGCCCGTCGGTGTCGTCGTACGCGCGCAGCAGCGTCTCGCGATCCGCGTTGGCGTCGGCGCCCAGCACCAGCATGGCGCCGGGGCCCGCGAGCTCGCGCAGGCGCGCGAGGAACGCGACCGCATCCGCGGGCTCGAAGTTCCCGATCGTCGAGCCCGGGAAGAACACGAGCGTTCGAGCGAACGCCGCCCGCGGTGGGGGCAGCTTGTTCATGCGGGTGAAGTCCCCGTGGACCGGCTGCACCTCGAGCGCGGGCAGCTCCTTGCGCAGCGCACGCGCGGTGAGGTCGAGTTGATCACGGCTGATGTCGATCGGGATGTACACCGCGGGGCGGTCGAGCGCCGCGAGGAGCATGCGGGTCTTGCGTCCGGCGCCGCTGCCCGGCTCGATGACGCGCGCGCGCGCGCCGACCGCCGTGGCGATCGCCGGCAGGTGCCGCTCGAGGAGCGCGATCTCGGCGCGACAGAGGTAGTACCCCGCGAGCGCGCAGATCTGCTCGAACAGCTCGGCGCCGCGCGCGTCGTAGAGCAGGCGACACGGCAGGTGCTTGCGCGGGGCGCGCAGGCCCGCGAGCACGTCGTCGTCGCGCGCGCCGATCACGCGTCCCTCGCCAGGCGCACGCCGGTCATCTGCCAGCGCGCGGCGGGTGGGAAGAAGTTGCGATAGGACGCCCGCACGTGACCGCGCGGCGTGAAGCACGACCCGCCGCGCAGCACCTGCTGCCCCGACATGAACTTGCCGTTGTACTCGCCGAGCGCGCCGTCGAGCGGACGGAAGCCTGGGTAGGGCGCGTAGCTGCTCGACGTCCACTCCCAGACGTCCCCGAACATCTGCGCGAGCGAGTCACCGTGCGCGTCGGCGCGCGACGGCTGCAACCGATCGTCGTCTGCGAAGTTGCCGCGCGTGGGATCGAGCTGCGCAGCGGCGTGCTCCCACTCGGCCTCGGTGGGCAAGCGTGCGCCGCGCCAGCGCGCGATCGCATCGGCTTCGTAGTAGCTCAGGTGACAGGCGGTCTCCGCGGGGTCGATCGCGCGCATGCCCGCGAGCTCGTAGCACGCGCCGCGCCCGTCCCAGTACAGCGGGGCCGTCCAGTCCTCGCGCTGCACCAGCTGCCAGCCGTCGCTCAGCCACAACGTGGGATCGCGATAGCCACCTGCTGTGATGAACGCGAGCACGTCGGCGTTGCAGATCGGGCGCGTCGCGAGCTCGTACGGGGTGACGATCACGGCGTGACGTGGGCGCTCGTTGTCGAACGCGAACCCGGTCGGCGGCGCACCGATCTCGACGACGCCGCCCTCGAATCGGCGCCACCGCAGCGCCGCTGGCTCGCCCGGCGCCGAGCGCGCGAGATCCTCGCGATAGGCCGGTGCGAGCGGCTGGGTCCCGAGCGTGTACTCGAGGTCGGTGAGGATCAGCTCCTGGTGCTGCTGCTCGTGATGCAGCCCGAGCTCGAGGCGTGTGCGTGCCTCGCGATCCAGGACGCCCTCGGCGAGCGCATGCGCGATTCGCCGATCGATCTCCGCGCGATACGCGTGGACGCGTTCGAGGCTCGGCCGGGTCAGGCTGCCTCGGCGGTCGCGCGCGATCCGAGAGCCGAGGGTCTCGTAGTAGCTGTTGAACAGGTACGCGTACGACGGATCGAATGGGGCGCCCGCGAGCACGAACGCTTCGAAGAACCAGGTCGTGTGCGCGAGGTGCCACTTGGTCGGGCTCGCGTCGGGCATCGCCTGAACGACTTGATCCTCGATGGAGAGCGGCGCACACAGCAGCACCGTGCGCGCTCGCACATCGCTGAAGCGTGAAGCCATGTTCGCAGGAGAACCCTGCAAGATCGTCGCCCGCTAACGGCGCCGCCAGCGTCGCACGACGAGGCCGCGTACGAGCAAGCCGGGCAGGGCGCTCGCGCTGCTCGTGCCGCAGCCGCACACCCTCCGCGCGGCCGCGGTGCCGTGGAACGCGATCTCGACCAAGCCCCAACCCGCCGTGTCTGCCAGCTCGGCGAGCGTGTCCTCGACCGTGACGTCGCGATCGTCGACGACGATCGACGAACGGCGTCATCGGCATCGCCGACCGTGGTAACGCACTCGGTGATATCGTTTCGTGATGGGGAGAGCCGCTCATCACTGCGTAATGGCAACCTTGCTGGTCGCGAGCGTCGCTCTGCTCGTCGGCTGCGGGCCCGGACCCGAGGTTCGGTTTGCGGGATGGAAGCAGAAGTCGCGTGTCGCGGCTACGGAAGCAGAGCTCCAGCGCGAGTGCGAGGGTGTCGAGACCCCGCGAGCAGAGCTCGTGGCTGCGCGAGCAAACTCGTGCAGGTTGTTCGCTTTGAACTACGAGCGCCTGAGTGAAGGCTGGTTTCACTACATCGAGGAGGCATGCCGGCTTGGCGGGGTTGAGGAGTGTGGGGACCTCTTCGCGGCGGTGGCGCCTCCTGCGTTCAACTTCGTGCTGAGTCATGGCTACTCGGACCTCGAGCGGGCCTCGATGTTTGCGGTGCGCGCGCCGAAGCAGATGCAAGGTGGACAGGAAGCCGGGGACCAACGCCTCGAACCGATCCGTAAGTGGTTCAGCAGTGCGGAGGCTGGCTGTTCGACGAGAACGCAGTACCCGGACTTCGCGCGCCCGCACTGCGAGCAGCTCGCGAAGCTTCAGACGGCGTTCGGAGAGGGGCGAGCCTCTCCGAAAGGCGAATCCGTGGCCGACCTCGAGAGCATCCTCGACGGCGCTATCCCTCGCTGTCCGCAGTTTCCGGCGTTCTGTCTCGCGGCCACCAACGCCGCAGGAGCGCTGGCCCAGTACGAAGCTCGTGAGCGAGAGATCGTGCGCAGCACCGATGCGGCGGACCTGCTGCGGGTGAAGGCGTTGGTCACGAACGTATGCACCCAGACCCAGCGGGCCTGGCACAACTGGGAGTCGTTGGGCGGCATCTGCTTCGAGGCAGCACTGCTCCACAACGCGATCGCGACCCGGCCGGAGTACGTCCCCCCCGCGGAGTCACCCATCACGACGGCCGGATTCCCGCACACGCTAGAGGCACGATCGTTGGCGGCTCGAGCCTGCACCGTGTACTTCAATGTTCCGGCGTGCACGTGGGCAGAGGCGCAAGGCGTGCGCATCGATATCGAGGACATCGATCGCAAGAGGGCTGCCGAGGAGGCTCGGACGGAGCGGGCAGGTGAGCGGTTCTCGGCCGAATCCGACGCGCGGATCCAGGAGAGAATCCGGGCACAGGCAGCCGAGAGCGAGAGGTTCGCCGAACAACAGCGCACCTATCACGCTGCGCAGCTCGCCTCGCTTCAGCGCACCTACGAGCAGAGTGTGCAGCGAAGTCACGACCTCGCGACGGGTGGGCGGGCTCGTGGAGTCCCGCCTCGCGCTCCGCGCACGCCCGAAGCGGTAGCGGGATCCGCAACATCGCCTGACAAGGCGTCCGCGACGGCCGCCGACAAGCCCGCGACGCCGGCTGACAAACCCGCAGCGGACCGGCGGATCCTCGAGGCCTATGCATGGTTCTTCCAGCACCACCACCATGGGCTCGGGAAAGCGGACTACCTCGTCTTCACCGCGCCCCAGAAGACGCCCTACCTCGAAGGCGACAATTTCCTCGTCTCCTCGCAGGACGTGGCGAATCGAGCGGAACGCGCGATCGACAACTTCCTCCGGAGTAAAGACAGCTCCTATCGAGGGCGGATCGGCGCCCCTGAGGAACATGCTCTCGTTGGCTCCCTCGAGGAGGCGCGACGGAGGGTGGACGCGGATGTGAAGTCCGCGCACGAGCGCCGGGTGCCCGCCGAGAAGCCGCAGTACATCATCCTGCTGGACCCGGTGAGCGGTGCGGTGCTGCGGACGCTCGTCGTCCCGGCTGCGCAGCCGGGACCGAAGAAGAAGGGAGCGGACGTCGCCCTCTGAAGTGGCCTTGTTGGCAGGCGAACCCTGCAACATCGCCGCCGCTAACGACGCCGGCGGCGACGCACCACGAGCGCGAACACGAACAGGCCGGGGAGGGAGCTCGCGCTGCTCGTGCCGCAGCCGCACACGGGGGGATCCTCGTCGGGATCCACCGGCACCTCGTCGGGCGTGACCCCGAACGACGCGAGCGCGCGCGCGAGCAGCTCGGTGCGCGTCTGATCGTCGGTGATCGTCTCGATCGGGAACCCGAACACGATGCCCCGCGAGCCGCCGTCGTCCCACGCGATCGCCGCGGCGCCACCGGTCGCGTAGCGCAGCACCGCGGTCGCGCCGTTCTCGGGCACCAGCACGTCGGGGACGTCGGCGTCGTAGCCGAGCGGGAGATCGTTCGCGAACGAGAACGGCCCGACGCCGGCGAACAGCTCGCCCTCGGGCGCGACGTCATAGGTGTCCGCGTCGTCGGCGCCGAGGTTCGCGTGCAGCACCGTGCTCGCGAACACGCTGTCGTCGGCGTTGCCGAGCGACTGGAGCGACCACACCAGCTCGGAGCCGCTGATCAAGAGGCCGCCGCCCGCGAGGAAGAGGCGCTCCAGCTCCGGCCGTGCGGCGGCGGGGATCGGGTCCTCGTCGCCGGCATCCTCGCCGACGAACCAATCGATCGCGTGGTAGGCGGCGAGGTCGACCTCGCGCGCCTCGACCGCATCATCGGTCGCGCCGTCGAACGTGTAGCCCGCGGCAGCGAGCGCGACCGCGTGGGGCACCGCGTAGGTGCCGTTGTTCATCCGCTCGAGCTTCATGCGATCGAGCCCGCCGAGCGGAGCCGGCAGCGTCTCGCGGATCATCTGCGACCTGTCGAGGCGATCGAACCCACCGACGAGCAGCACCGGGGGCGTTCCCTCCGCCACGCGCGCCGCCACCTCCT
>DATLHR010000114.1:0-2959 GCA_035539815.1 Kofleriaceae bacterium | reverse complement strand
GCGAAGGTCCTCTACGCGCGCTCGATGCCCGGCAAGGCGCCCGATGACTCGTGGCTCATGCTCTACGGTGCGTCGGCGGACTTGATCGACGTCGATCGCGATCTGTACCCGGTCACCGACGCAGAGCGCGCGGCGTGGGCGAGCGAACGCACCGGTGTGCTCGTCTCCGCCCAGCTCGCCGCGAAGTTCAAGCTCACGCGCGGCGCGGTGTGGGAGGTGAAGTCCCCCAAGGGCACCGTGCAGCTCAAGATCAGCGGCATCTTCACGCGCGGCGTGCCGCCCGCGGTCGTCGCGATGCACTACGAGTACGTCGACGAGCTGAACGGCCGAGAAGGCGTCGTCAACGACTACCGGCTCGCCCTCGCGAAGACGACCGACCCGCGCCCGGTCATCGAGGCGGTCGACGAGGTGATGAGCCGCTTCGCCGTCCACCTGGTCTCGGACGACGTCATGCTCGAGCTCCGTGGCGTGAAGAAGTCGCACGTGGTGCCGAACCTCCTCGGCGCGCTCGGGCTCATCTTGCTCATCACGACGACGATGGGCATCGCGAACTCCACGGTGATCTCCGTGCGCGAGCGTCGCGCCGAGCTCGCGACCCTGCGCGTGCTCGGGGTCAAGCGCCGCGTGCTCGCGTCGACCGTGATCGGGGAGTCGCTGCTCGTGTGCGTGATCGGTGGCCTGGTCGGGGCAGCGATCACGTGGGCGTTGATGCGCGACGGGCTCGACCTCAACGCGGTCTTCCTGTCGAACCTGAAGATGAACACCACCGGGCTCGTCGCCGGGCTCGCCGCCAGCGTCCTCGTGCCGCTGCTCGGGAGCACCTTCGCATCGTGGCTCGCCGTGCGCGCGCCGCTGCAGGTGGCGCTCCGCGATGTTGGATGAACGAGGCCGTGACGCCGACGCGTGACCCCAGCGTGCAGCGACGACTGTTGTCGCTCGCCTGGCCGCTCATCCTGATGGGCGTGCTGGGGTTCGCGTCCAACGCGATCTCCAGCTACTGGTTCGGCGAGTACCTCGGCGCGACCGGCCAGGCGGTGTACACGAGTGGCGCGCAGATCGCGGCGCTCATGGGGCTGTTGCTGGTCGCGATCGCGATGGGCACGAGCGTCACGATCGCGCGCTCGGTCGGTGCGCGGGACGGTCTCGGTCGTACGATGCTCGCGTCCGCGCTCGGGCTCGTCGTGGCCATGTGGCTGCTGATCTTCGTCGTGATGTACATCGTGTCGTGGCCGCTCTCGGAGTACCTCGCCAAGTCGGCGGTCGCGCCGGCGGCGGTCCGCGAGTACCTGCTGTGGTCGGTCGGGCTCGCGTTCCCGGCGGGCGGTGTCTCGGCGGTGATCGTCAGCGCGGCCAACGGTGCCGGGCTCACGCGGTTCGCGTTGTCGCAGACGTTGATCGGCATCGCGGCCACCGCGGGGCTCTTGCCGCTGGCCCTCGGGCCCCTCGACCAGGGCGTGCGCTCACAGGCGCTCGTGGCCACGGGGATCGCCATTCTCAACGGGGCGATGCTGTGGTACCGGCTCACGCGCGTCGCCGCGGCGAGTCACCTCGGCACCGCGGCGGATCGTTCCAAGATCCTCGATCTGAAGACCTGGTGGTCGATCCTGAACGTGGGGCTCCCCGCGCAGCTCTCGCGCGCGACCGCGCGCATCGTGCAGGTCGCCGTGTTCGCGCGGGTCGCCGAAGCGGGTGCGAACGCGATCGCGGGCTACAGCGTCGCCTTCTTGCTGATCGAGATCGCCGGTGCCTCCAGCGGCGGGTTCGCATCGGCGGTGCAGATCACGCTCGGGCAGCGCCTCGGCGCGAAGGATGCCGACGGCGCGCGCCGCACGCTGAAGCTCGCCCTGGCGCTCGCGCTGGCGTTCCCGGTCGTCGCGATCGCGGTCTACGCCGTCATCGGTCCGGTGCTCGTCGCCATGATCGCTCCGACGGCGGCGGTCGAGCTCGCCGGCGATCGCGCGCTGCAGATCATGATGTTCACGTTGATCCCGGCCTCGATCTGGCAGGTCTTCCTCCAGGCCTTCGCCGCGGCGCGCGCGACCAAGCGCCTGCTCGGCGTGACCTTGGTCGCGCAGGCCGTGGCGTTTGCCGTCGCCAACGCGTGGGCGGGCGAGCGCATCTGGGGCGCGTTCGCGACGATCGGTACGATGTACACGCTATCGGTCGTGTTCTATGCGCTGCTCGCGATCCCGGTGCTGTGGCGAGGCGTGCTCGCGCCGCCGAGGATGCCCGCATGAGCGAGGCGCGCGACATCGTGCTCGCGACGATGTTCTCGGCGGGAGACGTCGTTCCGTTCGTCCGGCTCGGCGAGCGGCTCGCGGCGCGCGGCCACCGGGTCACGCTGGTGACGCACGCCCCGTACCGCGAGCTCGCCGAGGCCTCCCGGCTCGGGTTCGCGACCTGGGACACGCCGGCCGAGCACGCCGAGATGATGGGGGACGGCGCTCTGTTCAACGACATCGGCGGCTTCGCGGCGATCTACGAGCGATACGTCCTGCCGGCGCTCGCGCGCGAAGCAGCGGCGCTGCGCGCGCACTGCAGCGAGTCCACGGTGCTGGTCACGCGCTGCGGACCCGCGCTCGCCGCGCGCGCCGTCGCCGAGCAGACCGGGGCGACGCTCGTCGAGGCCTTCCTCGGGCCGGGCCACGTGTCGCCGCCCGACGTGCTCGCGGAGTTCGCGCGGCCGTTCGCACCCGCGATCGCCGCGCTGCGCGGCCGCGACGAGGCGATCGACACCTGGGTCGGCGCGTGCAACGCCCGGTTCGGGCTGTGGCCCGACTGGTTCGCACCCGCGGAGCCGCACTGGCCGGCGGACCTCGCCCTCGTCGGGTTCGTCGCCGCGGAGGCGGTCGGCGCGCCGGTGGCGCCCGAGCTCGCGGCGGCCCTGGCGGCCCCCGGCCCCAAGCTCCTGCTCGCGTGCGGGACGGGACACTTCCTCACCCGCGCGGTGGTCGAGAGC
>DATLHR010000113.1:0-2626 GCA_035539815.1 Kofleriaceae bacterium | reverse complement strand
GTCCCCACCTCGACCTGCACCTGGTCGATGCCGCGCGGCGGGCCTCATCGGTCGCATGCCTGCCTTTCGACGATCGCGACGAACGACCCCGCCCGATCGTCCGGCCGAAGGTGATCGATCAGCGAAGCCGGGATGACCGCGGACGCGTGCCGTGCCACCGGGGCGGCGCGGCCGTCAGCCGCGCGCGGCCTTGAAGGCGGTGGGCGTGATCTGGTCGAGCGCGAGCCCGAACTTCTCGCGGTGTGTGCCGAGGCGCTCGAAGGCCCACGCGAGGTAGGCCTGAACGGGAACGCCGATCGCACGGCACGTCGCGACGATGCCGAGCAGCACTGCGGCGCGGTGAGCGCCTTCGGTGCTGCCCGCGAAGAGCATGTTGAGCCGGAGCTTCGCGAAGTTCTGGAACTCTCGCTCGGTGGGCGAGTTGTCGATCGGCACCTGCGGGTCGCCGATGAAGCGAGTGAGCGCGTCCCAGTGCTTGCGGTAGTAGCCGACCGCCGCGGTAAGCGGGTCCGACGGCAGGAGCGTGGGCTCGACGGAGGCGAGCCACTTCGCGAACGCGTCGGCGATCGGCCGGATGTGCTCGCGTCGATGCGCGAGCAACGCGTCTCCGACGAGGTCGTCCTTGCGCCCTGCTTCCTCGGCGACGTACATCGCGGCGATGAACGCGCCGCCCTCCTTCGCGAGCACGGGCTGCGTCGATTCCGCGTCGCGGAACTTGCGGCGACCGTGCGCGTTGCAGCCGGCCTCGATCACGCGGCCCGTCGCGTAGACAGCATTGAAGCGATGCTCGGCGTCGGCGGTCAGCGTTCCGCGGAAGGGCGCGAGCTTCGCGACGACATCGTCGCTCCCCTTGTGCGCCGCGTACTGGAACACCGCGCACTCGGCGTTGCGATAGAGCTCGACGTAGCCGTCGTGCGCGGCGGGCAGGCCGGGTACGAGCACCTTGAGCCCGGTGCCATCGGTGGCCATCCACGAGCTCGACAGGAGCGTGCGCCAGTGCAGGCCGTCGATCGGTGCGAGCAGGTCCGCCGCGCGCTCGACGAAGCTCACGAGCGTGCCCATCGCGAGGTGGATCCCGCGCTCCGCGAGGTCGCGGCGGATGCGATCGAGGGGCGAGAGCAGCTTGAACTTCTGGTCGACGAACCACGCGAGCCACTCGCACGTCACCTTGGAGCGCGAGTACGGCGCGGGTAGCGACGTGGGCGTGGTGCGCTTCAGGCACATCCGACAGCGGGACGTCGTGCGGCGCACGACCCGACGACGCTGGTGCTCCTTGACGACGTGCAGCTTCTCTTCGACGAGCTCGTCGGCGACGTCCAGCTCCTCCGAGTCGCAGTGCTCGCAGCGCGCCGGCCGGAGACGATGCTCCTCCGCCTCGAGGTGCTCGGGAATCGCGTTGCGGCCGGTGCGACGTGCGCCGCCCTTCGATGTCTTCGTCTTCTCCGGCAGCGCGGGCGGCTTGGGTCGCGCCTCGAACGCCTGCTGCGCGTCGGGCCCGACCGTCGGTGGCGCCTCGGGCTTCTTCTCCGCCGTCGTCGTCGTCTTGCGCTGCTTGCGCTGCGCGATCGCCAAGAGCTCCGCGACGCGATCGTTGAGCTTCGCGATCTCGGCCACGAGCTTCGCGTTCGTCGAGAGCACCTCGGCGAGCTGCGCGCGTTGCGCGGCGTTCTCTCGTTGCAGCGCCTCGATGTCGCCGAGCACGAGGCGACGAGATCACAGCTCACGATCGGCGTCGATCCCCTATCGACCGGATCGACTCGGAAGTCGGCGGTACCAGCCACGGCGCGCCGCCGTGAAGTCGATGCCCGCGAGCAGCGACGCGAAGGTCGCGCCGTCAATCTGGACCTGGCTTTCCGCGGTCTCGAGCGGCGGCAGCTGGAAGCTCCCGGCTTCCAGGCGCTTGGCCAGCACGCACCAGCCCGACCCATCGAACCAGAGCGCCTTCGCGATCCGTCGCCGCTTGTTCAGGAACAGGTACAGGTGCCCGTCGACGGGATCGAGACCCAGCCGTCGCACGGCGCCCGCGAGCGCGTCGAAGGAACCGCGCATGTCGATCGGCTCGACGGCGACGAACACACGGACCGTGGGCGGCAGGCTCAGCACGACCGCAGCGCTCGCACGAGGCGCACGAGGGTCTCTTCGCGGAAGGCGTCCGTAACCTCGATCTCGGCGTCGCCGACACGCACGACGTAGCGAGTCTCGACGCGCGACGGCGAAGCCGACACGAGCTCGACCAGCCGCGGCTTCGCCCTCGCCGCGCTCGCCTTCCGCACGTGGTGCGAGAGATTCATCCGCCAGGCGTTCAGCGACCGGCCGTCGACCCCGTGCTGCCGTGCCCACTCGCCGGCGGTGAGGCCGGCCGCCTTCGCCGATTTCAGGCACGCACGCGCATCCCGCTCGTCCTCAATCTTGCGTCGCATCGCGCGCGACGGTGACCGCGAGCGCCGCCCAGGTCATCCCGGCGTCGCTGAGCGGTCACGTTGCAGCGTACGCACCGCGCGATCGCGACGAGCGTCGGCGTGAGTGCGGGTGCGGTGGGCGGCGCGATCGAGCGCGCACGCGCCGCAGGCCTCACGGGCTGGGCACACGTCGAGCCGCTCGAGGAGCCGACGCTCGAGGCGATGCT
>DATLHR010000112.1:0-4873 GCA_035539815.1 Kofleriaceae bacterium | reverse complement strand
TGCTCGACGTGTGCGGTTCGTTCGCCGACGTCGCCGCGCGCCGCGGTTACTGCCGGCCCACCGTCGATGACGAGCTCGTGCTCGACATCACCGACGGGCGCCATCCGGTCATCGAGGCGATGCTGCCGCCCGGCACGTTCGTGCCCAATGACTGCCGCCTCGACCCGAACGCCGAGCAGCTGGTGCTGATCACCGGCCCGAACATGGCGGGCAAGTCGACGTACATGCGCCAGGTCGCGCAGATCGCGCTGCTCGCGCAGATCGGCTCGTTCGTGCCCGCGAAGGCCGCGACGGTCGGCGTCTGCGATCGCGTGTTCACGCGCGTCGGCGCCGCCGACAACCTCTCGCGCGGCGACTCGACGTTCATGGTCGAGATGCGCGAGACCGCCTCGATCCTCGCGAAGGCCACGCGGCGCTCGCTCGTGATCCTCGACGAGGTCGGCCGCGGTACGTCCACGTTCGACGGCGTCTCGATCGCATGGGCCGTGTCCGAGCACCTGCACGACGCGATCGGCGCGCGCACGCTGTTCGCGACCCACTACCACGAGCTGGTCGCGCTCGCTGAAGGCCGCCCGCGCGTGCGCAACGTCTCGGTCGCGGTGCGCGAGCACAAGGGCGAGATCGTGTTCCTCCGGCGCGTGGTGCCGGGCGGCGCGAACAAGTCGTACGGCGTCGACGTCGCGCGCCTCGCGGGCCTGCCTGGCTCGGTGATCGCGCGCGCCCGCCAGATCATGGGCCAGCTCGAGGGCGGCGCGCTCGGCGGAGCGTCACCGCAGCTGTCGCTGTCGATCGTGACGCCGGCGGCGACGGAGCGACCGCCGTCTCCCGTGGTCGCGAAGCTCGCGGCGATCGACCTCGACGACACGACGCCCCGCCAGGCGCTCGATCTGCTCGCCGAGCTCACGGCGCTCGCGCGCTCGTCGTGAACGCCGGGGCGCTCGCGCCGTGGGCCGATGTGGTGCAAACGCCTCACGGTGCGCCCGCGTTCACGCGGATGACCGGAGCTTCGTCGCGCGGCGACGGCGATCGCGCGATGGAACACGAGGTGCAGAGCGCGCCGCCATGATCTCGCCTCGTCACGTCCTGGTGTCGCTCGCGCTCGTCGGATGTTCGCACTCGCCGCCCGCCACACCGGCACTCTACGGGCCTCCGCCAACGTCCGCGCCGGCGGCCGCGGCGTCTGCGCCCGAGGCAGCGGTCGGCGTGCTGCGCATCGACGGCGCGTCGACGCAGTGCCGCCAGCTCGTCAGCGTCGAGCCCGACGGCGGTGTGACGGCGATGTGCATGTTCACGCGCGAGGAGGCGTGCGCGATCCGCACGCTCGGCCCCGACGGGGAGGAGCGAGGCCGCAGCGAGCTCGTGCCCGGCGAGTGCGTCGCGTGGGCACCGCACGCCGGCGGCGGCTACCTGATCACGTCGCGCCGGGCCACGCGCGACGAGCTCTCGATCGCGGCGCTCGACCGCGCGGGCAAGCGCACCGCCTCGACGACGCTGAGCGCCGGCACGCTGTACGTGTGGGACGCGCGCGCGACCGCGGGCGGCGACCTGGTCGCGGCGTTCGGCGTGTCCGGGGAGCTCCAGCTACGCGGCAAGCGCCTCGCGAAGGCCGATCGCACGGTCGCGGGCCTCGTGCGGCTGCCGCCCGCGCTCGATCACGCCGTGTGGTCGCAGCTGTTCACGACCCGCACGACCGAGGTCCGCGCGGTGCTGCCCGATCGCGGCGCCGACTTCGCGGCCGTGATCGCGACGCGCGGACCGCTGGTGCCCGACGGTCCGGTGCTCCCCGAGGACGACACGACGATCTACGGCGGGCAGACGTACGGCTGGCGCACCGAGCACGTCACGTTCGACGCGCGCAACCAGGTGATGGGCCGCCGCGAGCTCTCGACGGGCGCGCAGCCGCCGGTGATGCGCGCCGTCGCGACCGACGCCGGGCTCGCGACGCTGGAAGGGAGCGGTGGCAAGCGCCGGGTCCGGCTGTACGGCGAGCGCGGGGCGAGCGACCTGTTCTCGACCGACGCGACCACGATCTACGCGGTGAACGGCCGCGCCTGGGCGGTCGACTGCCCCGCCGACCTCGCGTCGCGCGCCGGCTGCCTCGCTCGCGAGATCGGCGGGGCGCGCACCGAGATCACGCTGCTCCAGCACCTGCGTGGGGCGTCGCAAGGGGCGCCGCGCAAGTTCGAGTGGGAGCAGATCGCCGCGCTTGGCGATCGCGTCGTCGGCGTCGGCTTCGGCGAGAGCCCCGAGGACGGCACGCTGGCGTCGCTGACCACGCTGGCGCGCGCCGCGGGCGGGCGGGTGGATCCGGTCCTGCTGTCCGCGGTCGATCGCGTCACCCACGCGCCCGGATGCACGGGCCCGTGGGATCTCGGGCCGGCGGACGCGGGCAACCCCGCCGATCGCGACGCCGACCTCGCGCGCGTGGTCGAGGCCCAGCGCGCGGCGATCGCGGCGTGCGGCGTGCCGGCGGCGTCGAAGGGCCGCCTGCGGCTCCACCCCGACGGTGGGATCCGCGCGCTGTGGGCGCACACCACCACCGGCGGGAAGTACAAGCCGCTCTCGACGAAGGTGGGGGCGTGCGTCCGTGCGGTGCTGGAGCCCGCGCTGCGCTGCCCGCTGTCGACGTGGGACCGGACGGACGTCGAGCTCTCGCTCCGGCCGTGATCACTCGTCGGACGCGAGTAGATCGGCGAGCGGCACGTCGAGCAGCTTCTTCGCGCGCAGCGTGCGCAGGATCATCGGGATGGCCTCGCCGCCGGTGACGAGCGGAAAGTGGCCCATGCACGAGCGGATGTAGACGACCTTCGCGCGCCGCGCCTCCCCGGGCAGCTCGTGCTCGATCGACGGGAAGCCATCGAGCACGAACGAGGGCAGGGTGGCGTGCAGGCGATCGGTGTTGGCCTTGGTACCGTCGCCGACGTTGATCAGGCGGCGCTTCTTACCGCCGAGCACCCAGTCGCGATAGGACTCGAGCTCGCCGTACGCGGCGTCGAGGAGCACGACCGTGTCGAGCAGCGGCTCGGCGAGCCACGGCTTGAGCGTGCGATACGCGCCGGAGTGACCGAGCGCGACGATGCGCCGGCGCGGGAGGCGCTTGGCGATGCCCTTCTCGACTGCATCGAGGAGCGGCACGAGCTGCGGCCACTTCACCGCCTCGGTGCCGCCGGCGGGCGCCTCGCACGCGATGAACACCGCGTTGATGCCGGCGTTCGCGAACTGCTGCGCGAGGAAGTGATCGCGCCACGCGGTGTCGACGTTCGTGTAGTAGCCGTGCACGTAGATGATGGTCTCGGCGCGCTTGCGCTTGTAGCCCTGCGGGATCCACACGTGCACGGGCCCGCGCGGCGTCACCAGCCGCCAGTGCTGCCCGTTCGCGACCAGGTCCTCGGTCGTGATCCGCGGAGGTGGCACGGTCAGCGGCTCGACCCAGCGCGCCGCGCCGGCGACCGCTTCGTCCACGAGCAGCGCATCGAGGTCCGGCGGCGTCGCGATCTCCGCGGCGCATGCGCCGAGGG
Source organism: Kofleriaceae bacterium (assembly GCA_035539815.1). Taxonomy (GTDB): domain Bacteria; phylum Myxococcota_A; class Polyangia; order Haliangiales; family Haliangiaceae; genus JABFXX01. The sequence continues at coordinate 1,355 of DATLHR010000112.1, read as the reverse complement.
CGGCGATGACCGCGATGAACGCCAAGGTCGCACATCGCCTCAGATCGGTTGGGGGGGACGAGCCACACCGTCGATCGATCGGGGGCTGCGGCCCAGGTGATCGCGAGGCGCTGATCCGAAGACTTTCAAGCATCTGCGCTTGGCCCGGTCCTAGCACTGTGGGGCGGCACTCGGTCAAGGGAGGATGCTGTGAAGCAAACCATGAAGACCCTCGCACTCGGAACTGCCCTCGTCACGGCGGTCACCGGCGCAGGCTGCGGCAGCGACGACTCGGAAGGCCCGCTGGGCACGGACCCGCTCATCATCCTGCAGCGCCCCAAGCGCAACGAGATGGGCGACATCTTCCAGTACACGTCGTACGTTCCGAAGGCGCGGCTGATCAAGCTCGACCCGCCGACCGCGGACGGCACGCAGACGGTCATCTGCTGCGATCAAGATCCGGCCCTCGCGAACATCGACATCTCGGGCTACGACATCTCGTTCGATGCCAAGCAGATCGTGTTCAGCGGCAAGCTCGCCGCGAACCAGGCGTACGGCCTGTTCATCCTGAACCTCGACGACGGCAACGTCGAGCAGCTGAGCACCGACCCCGGCCGCGACTACGTGTCGCCCGTCTTCCTCCCGGGCGACAAGATCCTCTACACGAGCAACGCCGTCGTCGAGGCCGGCGCTCCGCAGCACCGTGACGAGTACGAGCGCGGCACCACGCTGCAGCTCGGCCGCATCAACACCGACGGCACGGGCGACGAGCTCGGCCCGCGCAACCTCTCGCACCGCACGTTCCCGACGCTCACGTCGGACGGGCGCATCATGTTCACGCAGTGGGACCACCTCGGCCCGCTCAACGCCGGTCACCTCGTGTTCGCCAACCAGGACATGACGAACCTGCGCGAGGGGTTCGGCAAGGAAGGCACCGGCGCCTCGAACTCGACGCTCAAGGCGCAGGAGATCGCGCCGGGCCGCTTCGTCGCGATCGCCACCGCGCGTAACCGCACCATCCAGGCCGGCGCGCTGATCGACATCCGCCTCGGCGACGTCGTCACCGACGATGACGGCAACGTCTCCGCGGCGGCGCGCGCGACCGAAGCCAACGCCACGTTCCGCGACCTGACCCCGGACGTGCCGCACGACAACGAGCCGTCGGTCGAGACCGTCGGTCGCATCTACGACGCGTACCCGCTCGACGCGCGGGACAAGGCGTCGTTCGTCGTGACGTGGGCCGATGGGCCGGTCGATTCCGAGGTGCTCGGGCTCGCGGGGCTCGAGGCGAACTTCGGAGTCTACCTCTACGCGCCCACCCGCCGCGGCACGTACGAGCGCCGCCCGATCCTCGACGATCCGGCGATGTGGGACGT
>DATLHR010000111.1:0-9447 GCA_035539815.1 Kofleriaceae bacterium | reverse complement strand
CGCGAGCCCTCGACGACGAACCGCTGCCGCACGGCGTACTTGCCGAACGCGAAGTGACTCGCCGACGGATTGCACATGATGTCGCAGCCGCGCAGCGCGAGATCCACGCCGGGGCGGTTGGCGACCCACGCGTCCTCGCAGATCTCGCAGCCGACGCGGATGTCGCCGATGTCGAACAATAGGTCACCGATCGGGAACCGCCGGATCGAGCCATCGGGCGACGTGCGCTCGAGGACGTCGACCTCGCCCGAGGGCCACGGCTTGAACCAGCGCGGCTCGTAGTGGATGCCGTCACCGGCGAGGAACTGCTTGCCGACGAAGCCGACGATCTCGCCGTTCGCGACGATCGCCGCGGCGTTGTAGAGCGCCTTCTCGTGAAACACGGGCAGGCCGACGATGACCACCATGTTGTGGGTGAGCGGCGCGAGCGCATCGAGCATCGCGAACGCGGTGTCCTGCAGGCCGTCCATGAAGAACGCGTCCTCGCAGCCGTAGCCGGTGATCGCGAGCTCGGGCAGGCACAGCAGCGTCGCGCCCTCGGCCCGCGCATGCTCGATCGCCATCTTGAGGTGCGCGAAGTTCTCGTCCCACGCGAACGGCGTCTGATTCACACACGCGACAGCGACCTTGATCAGCCTCATGACGACCTACCGGTTGTGAGTCAGATGCTGCGCGAGCAGCGCGTGGGTGCCTTCGACCTGCAGGAACTCCCCGGCGAGGGCGACGGCGCGTGGATGGCTGTCGGTGACGACGATGTGACCGAACAGCCCGCTCGCGCGGATCGCCGCCAGCGAGTCGCCGGGGAACAGCCCGTGGGTCGCGATGGCGTCGATCGAGAGCGCCCCGGCGTCGCGATAGACCTGCGCCGCGGCGAGCAGCGAGCCGCCTGTGCGGATCATGTCGTCGTAGATGATGACGCGCTTGCCGGCGACCGCCGCCGACACGCCGGTGACGTGCACCTCGCTGCCCGAGACGCGGCGCTTGTAGACGAACGCGGCCTCGACACCCATGTCGTTGGCGAGCGACTCGACCCACTTCGCGCGGCCGGCGTCGGTGCTCGCGAGCACGAACGAATCCCCGACGAGCCGGCGCGCCGCCGCGGTCACCAGCTGCTTGCCGTAGACGTGCACGGTGCGGATGCCGCCCTCGAAGTAGTGCGCGATCGAGGCGACGTGCAGGTCGAGCATGAACACCTGGGTACCGCGGCTCGCCATCGGGATCGACGACAGCAGGCGCGCCCGCGTCTTCGCCGTCACGACCTCGCCCGGGCGGACCGCGCGCTCCATCGTCGAGTAGCCGAAGAACGGGATGACCATGCGAAGCCGGTATGCCCCGGCGGTGACCAGCCCGCACGCGAGGTCGTACAGCTCGAGCGTCGACGCGTCGCCCGTCGTCCCGCCGACGAGGATCACGTCGCGATCCGCGGGATCTGTCTCGATCCGCAGGTAGTGCTCGCCGTCGGGGAAGGTCGTACGCGCGATCGCGCCGAGCTCCCAGCCTCCCGTGCGCGCGATCGCCTGAGCGAGGTACGCGTACTCGGCCGTCGAGAACACGAGCGGATCGTGGACGCTCATCGGCGCTCCCTGGCCGCGCGCACGAGCGCCTGCTTGCGCACATGCAGGTTCGCGTCGAGTCCGACGCGGTACGGCTCGGGGTTCAGGAACCTGCGCGTACGCGGCGACAGCAGCTCCAGCTCGCGCGCCGCGCGGGCGCGCATGGTCTCGAGCGACTCCGCCGGGGCGACCGGTTGACCATCCCGTAACATCGTCACCAGGAGATCTTCGCCTGTCTCGAAGGCCGGTGTGAACGGCGGAAACGACGGATGTTCGATGTCGTGGATCGCCGGCCCCGCAAAGCCCGCCTCCTCGTCGTAGATCACGTCCCCGGCCAGCTCGTCGTCCTTGCGCAGCCGGCGCACCTGGAGGATGCCCGGGTTGGAGATCTTGATCGGCTGCTCGCTGAGCTTGAGGGTGTCGCGCCACGCGGCGGCGCCGGGCGCACGCGTCGCCCCGAGCTTGTAGACGCCGCCGAGCGCCGGCTGGTCGAACGCGGTGACCAGCTTCGTCCCGACGCCGAACACGTCGATCCGCGCCCCCTGCTCGAGCAGGCTCGCGATCAACAGCTCGTCGAGATCGTTGGACGCGACGATCTTGGCATCGGGAAAGCCCTCCGCGTCGAGCATCGCGCGCGCCTCGATCGAGAGGTGCGCGAGGTCGCCGGAGTCGAGCCGGATGCCGGCGAGCGCATACCCCTTCGCGCGCAGCTCCTTGCCGACCTCGATCGCGTGGCGCACGCCCTGCAGCGAGTCGTAGGTGTCGACGAGGAACGTGCAGTTGCCGGGCAGCGCGTCGGCGTAGGCGCGGAACGCCTCGAGCTCGTCGCCGTACAGCATCACCCAGCTGTGCGCGTGCGTGCCGCGCACCGGGATGCCGAACTGCTTGCCCGCGAGGGTGTTCGAGGTCCCCGCGCAGCCGCCGATGTACGCCGCGCGCGACGCCGCCAGACCGCCGTCGATGCCGTGCGCGCGCCGCAGGCCGAACTCGATCACGGGGGCGCCCTTCGCCGACTGCACGACACGCGAAGCCTTGGTCGCGATCAGCGTCTGGAAGTTGATGATGGTGAGCAGCGCGGTCTCGACGAGCTGCGCCTGCACGATCGGCCCGCGCACGCGGACGATCGGCTCGTGCGGGAACACCAGGGTGCCCTCGGGCACCGCATCGATCGTGCACGAGAAGCGCATCGCACCGAGGTAGGCGAGGAACTCGGGCGGGAACAGCGGCGCACGGGTCGCATCCGTGAGCGTCGCGAGGTACGCGAGATCGTCGTCGGTGAACCTCAGGCGCTGGACGAACGCGAGCGCCGGTGCGAGCCCCGCAGCGATCGCGTAGCCACCATCGAACGGCGGCTTGCGAAACGTCAGGTGGAACACCGCCTCGTGCTCGCTGGTCCCGGCCTGCCAGTAGCCGCACGCCATGGTCAGCTGGTACAAGTCGGTCAGTAGCGCGAGCGAGCCCCCGTAGAGCTCGAGGCCGTCCGTCGCGTCCGTCGGTCGTGGGCTGGACACCTTAGAGTGTACTTTGTACACGAAGCGAGCGCTTGTCAACCGGCGATGCTGGCGCGCCTCGCGCGGAACGCTCGCCCGAGGAGGTCCGCCTCCACGTCGTCGAGCGCCGTGCTCCGCCACCCTGCGGCCGCCGCCAGCGCCCTCAGGCGTCCCGCGATCGCGAGCGCGCGCCGGCAACCACCCGCTTCGAGCTGGCCCGCGCGGTCCGGCATCTCGACGCCGCGGAGCTCCGCCGCGATGCGCGGATCTCCGACCTCGAGGCACGCGAAGCAGGCGTCGAGCCAGGCGAGAGCCTCGGCCAGCGCGAACCGGGTCGCTTGCTGGGACCACAGCTCCGCCGTCATCAGCCGCTCGCGGACCTCGAAGATCGCGTCCGCGAGCACCGGCAACGACGCAGCCCACGCATGGCTCGCGCGCAGGCTCAGCTCGCGGGCGAGCTGGCGCGGATCGATCGGGCGCAGGCGCGACCGCGCGCGGCCGAGCTCGCACAACGGGCGCGGCGTCGCGCGCCAGGCCTCCTGCACGCGCTCGATCGGCGCGGACGCGTCGAGCCGACGGCCGCGGGCGAACCGCTCCAGCCCGAAGCTCAGCTCCTCGAGCATGACGTGCTGGGTCCCGTCGAAGATGCCGTAGAGCGGCACGTCACGGATGAACCGCGCGAGGTCGTGATCTTCGAGTAGCGCGCGACTGCCCAGCACGCGGCGCGCGACGTCGGTAGCGCGCTCGGCGAGGCGCGGCGCGACCAGCTTGGCGGCGGCCGTGATCGGGGCCGCCTCGGGACCGAACGCGTTGGCGAACGCAGTCGCGCGTGCGGCGATCGCCGAGCACTGCGCATCGAGCTCGGCCAGCTCGGCGAGGTGATCGGCGATCGCGTCGAGCTCGTCGATCGGCTTGCCGTAGATCACGCGCGACCGCGCATACGCGCGGGCCTGCGCGTGCACCGCCGCGGTGGCTCCCGCCGCGAGCGCCGCGATGCCACCCCGCGACAGCGCGAGCGTGCGCCGCACCACCGCGAACCCGTCGCCCTCGATCCCGATGACCGAGCCCGGGCTCGCCAGCGCGCCCCGGAGCTCGACGCGGCTGATGTCGGCGCCGCGCGCGGACAGCGTCGGGTGCCGCTCCACCGCCTCGACGGCCGCGTCGCGCTCGAGCCAGAACAGCGTGTGATCGGCGAACGCGGCGTTGCCCGGCGCATCCGGCGCCCGCTCGCGCGTGCGCGCGAGCACGGTGAGTAGGCGGTGCCGCTGCCCTCCGTTGATCAGCGCCTTGGCGCCGCGCAGGAGATGACCGCCCTCGTGCGGGTGCGCGCGGGTCTCGTTCGCGAGCAGATCCGAGCCGTGCTCCCACTCGGTCAGCAGCATCGCGGCCAGCTCACCGCGCTCGACCTGCGCGAACACGCGAGCCTGCAGCTCGGGAGAGCCATCCAGATGCACGGGGAGCAGGGCCAAGCTGTTGACGCCCACCGTGATCGCGAGCGAGCCGTCGGCGGCGGCGAGCTCCGCGTGGAGCGCGCTGAGGTGCCACGCCGTCGCCTCGCGGCCGAACAGCCGCGCGAGCCCGCGCGCGCGCAGCTCGTCGAGCACGTGGTCGGGGTACGCACCGCGCTGCTGGTCCGCTCGCAAGCGCGCGCGCACGGAAGGATCCGCGACGTAGTCGGCGATCGCCGTGACCGCCGGATCCTCGCGCACCGCCGCGGGACAGACGTGCCAGAACCCGGGGACCGCGGTCATCGATCAACCTCCGCACGGCGCATAGGCCCACACCGGCGCGTCCGCTCCCCACAGCGCCTCGACGTACGCGCGCATGCGCGGATCGCTAAGCGTCGCGCTCGTGACGCCCACGGGGAACGGCGCCGGATCGGAGGGACGAGCAAGCGCCTCGCGGATCTCGGCGGGCAACCGTGGTGCGGCGCGCAGCTTCTCCAGGTCCGTCACCATCAGCGCGGACTCGACGCGGTAGCGGCCATAGGTGCGGATCGGTCCGCGCTGCTCGAAGCCGAGGAAGCGCTCGTAGAACCGCACGTGACGACGCACCGGATTCGCCAGCAGGCGAAGCCCGCGGTCGTCATCGCGTGCGCGCTGCGCCACCATCGCGAACAACTCCATGGAGAGGGCGGCGCGGTCGGCCGCCGTGGCAGGCGAGTCTTCCGGGCCGAGCGGGGCGCTGACGAACTGACCGCAGAACACCAGCGCACCGCCCTCCGCTCGCAGCGCGCGCAGCTCGTCGGGAAACCCGTCATCGGGCGGCAGACCCAGCTCGGAGTCGGCGATCGTGGTCAGCGTCGCGGCGAGTCGTCCGTGCTCGTAGCCGTTCCACACCACCGTCCGCGGATGCAGCGCGCCGGGAGCGAGGTAGAGCTCCCCGGGCTGAGGCGCGATGTGGCCGTGCTCGACGTAGACGCGATGGACCAGCGTCCACGCGTCGAGGACCTCACTCGGGCTCGTCGCGGTGCGCCCGCGGAGGGCTCGGGGGCTCACGACCGTGGATCTGGGTTCGCCTTGGCCGCGGCGGCGACGCGGCGGCCCTGCCACATCAGGTGGAAGAAGCAGTGGCTGAACACCGGCAGGTAGCGGGCGATCTTGCTCGGGTTCGCGAACCACGCCCAGTTGATCGAGATGTTGAGCGGATCCTCGGATCGCACCTGGTGCCACCAGAACGGCGGGACGTACATGACGTCGCCTGCCTCGAGCACGATCTCGACGGCCGTGGTCCGGCCGAACCGCGGGAACGCCTGGAGGTCCGGTGCTTCTGCATCGACCTGGCTCATGAACGGTCCCTTGCTGAACATCCCGAACGGGTAGTAGTCGCGGAGCCCCGGCCGAAAGCACACGAACGTCTTCTTGCCTCGCGCCAGCCAGTGCAGCTGCTCGACCGGATCGTAGTGGAGCGGGACGGTGAGCCCGGCACCACTGACCCACAGCTTGCGCCGCCGGATCTTGCGGTCGGTGAAGTACGGCGGGTCGTCGAACTGTTGCCGCAGCTCGGGAAAGTTGCCGATGTCGTCCTGCATGTACGTGCGCGGGCCGTCGAACGCCTCGGCCTCGTAGATCCGGCGAAACTCGGCGAACGTCGCGCGGTCGTACGGGAACCGCTTCTCCGGGTCCCAGTACAGCTTTCGACTCGGGCTGCGCACGATCTCGACCGTGCGCTCGCCGAGCGCCTTGCCCAGGAAGTCGAGGTCGAACGCGTTGCCGCGCGCGATCTGGTCGTGGAGCCCGCGGAACACGAGGGGGCGGTTCCAGTCGACGTACTTGGCGAACACGTCGGCGTTGGGCGGATGCTCGAGATAGTCAGTGGTGCCGCGGAACGAAGGGATCATCGGTGGGTCTCCGGACGAAGGGCGACGAGGCGAGGAACTCCGGCGAGCACGTCGCCGGCATCGAGGCCGAAGTCGATCTGGCAGGCGACTTCGTCGACGCCTGCCGCGGCGAACGTGGCGAGGCGCTGGCGGCACGTCGCCGGCGACCCGATCAGCGTGGCGGTGCGCATATAGCGTTCGAGCGCGTACGCGAGCGCATCCTCGCGTGCGCGCTCGGTCATCGCCTCGAACCGCGCGGACACCTGCTTCCACAGATCCGCCGACGACGCGAGGTAGGTACGGAACGGCTCGCGCACCGTCGCCTCGGCGTGCGCGTCGCTCTCCCCGACGTGGGTGTGCACGGACAGCGTGACGTGACCCTCGCCGGCGTGCCCCGCCGCGCGTCGCGCGTCGCGATAGATCGCGATCCGACCGCGCAGCGCCTCGAGATCCTGCAGGAGCAGCGCGGTGAGCACGTTGAAGCCGAGGCGCCCCGCTTCGGCGAACCGTTCCTCGCGATCGGTGCAGGTCAGCCACACCGGCAGCTCCGGCTGGCACGGCCGCGGGAACACGGCGACGTCGGTGCCCTCGAAGCGATGCGTCTCGCCGCGCCACAGCGAGCGCACGATCTCGATCGCGGCGCGGCAGTCCTCGCGGCGCTGCTCGAACTTGCCGGGCACGAGCAGGAAGTCACGCGGATTCCACCCCGGCGTGAACGAGAGCCCCACGCGGCCCTTCGACAGGTGGTCGACCATGGCCCACTCCTCGGCCACGCGCACCGGATGGTGCAGGGGCAGCACCACGCTGCCGGCGCGCAGCTGCAGGCGCGTGGTCACCACGGCGATCGCGGCCGCGAGCACCGAGGGATTCGGAAACGGCGCCCCGAACGGATGGAAGTGCCGCTCGGGGAGCCAGATCGCCTCGAAGCCGGCGCGATCGGCGGCCTCGGCCGCCTGGCGAACGATCTCGTAGAGCCCTTCGGTCGGCGCCGTCGCCGTGGCGCTGCTCTGGAAGAAGAACAAGCTGAGGCTCGGGAGCTCGGGCCGTCGCGCCTTCGCCTGCGTCGACGCGACGCTCGCGGCCACGTGCGTACCGGACGTGGCCACGAGCGTGGCCTCGCCGAGCCGCCGGGCCCTCGCCACCCGACGAGCCAGCTCGGAGAGCGACAGCCCCTCGAACAGGATCGCCATGGGCACGGTGACCCCGAACGTGTCCTCGATGTCGGCGCCCATCTCGGCCGCCGTGAGCGAGTCGAAGTCCTGCGCACCCAGCCCCACGTCGACGTCGATGTCGCCGGCGGACCGATCCGTGAGATCGGCGAGCTCGGCGACCATGTGCGCGAGCACGTCGGCGTGATCTGGCTCCGGGTCGGATGCCAGCCAGGACCGCAGCTCGGGGGTCGCCGCCAGCGGCCGGAGCTCGCCTGCCCGCAACGACGCGATCGCCTCGAGCCGCCGGAGCTTGCCCGACGACGTTTTCGGCAGGCCCCCGCGCTCCAGCAGCGCGACCTCGATCGAGATCCCGTGGTCGCGGCGGATCGTGGCCTGCACCTCGCGCATCAGCGCGGCGGACTCGACCTCGCCGAGCGCCGCCATCGGCTCCACCATCACGACAGGACGCGGCTCGCCCTCGTCCTCCCATCCACCGACGAGCACGCGGCCCGGCGCGATCCCCTCGACGCGCTCGACCAGCGTCGCCTCGAGATCGTGCGGGTGGTACTTCCGGCCACGCACGATCAACACCTCCTTGATCCGGCCGACGACGTAGAGCTCACCCGCGTGCATGAAGCCGAGGTCGCCGGTGCGCACGACGTCGCGCGCGAACGCTCGTTGGTCGTCGGCGCTCGCGGACCGGTGATACCCGTCGGCGACGCACGGCCCGCTGACGACGATCTCACCGACGAGCCCGTCGGCCAGCGCACGGCCCTCCGAGGGCTCGAGGATCGTCACACCGGCCGGCGCAAGCGGCGTCCCGCACGACACGACCTCGGTCGATCCGGCACCACGGGTGGGGACCGCGCGCCCGCCGAGCAGCGCCTCCTTGTCGACGCGCAACGTGTTCATGCCCGCGCCCGGCGCGGGCCCGGTGACCAGCAGCGTCGCCTCGGCGAGGCCGTAGCTGGGGAACAGCGCGCGCGGCGAGAACCCCGCCGGCGCGAACGTGCGCGCGAAGCTGCGCAGCGTCTCGGGGTTGATCGGCTCGGCGCCGCACACTGCGATCCGCCAGCGCGAGAGGTCGAGCGCCGCGATGTCGTCGGGCTTCGCGCGCCGCACGGCCAGGTCGTAGGCGAAGTTGGGGGCACCGCAGATCTCGGCGCGGTACTTCGACATCGCCTGCAGCCAGGTCAACGGCCGCTGCAAGAACGTCAGCGGCGCCATCAGCACCGCGTGCATCCCCGAGTAGACCGGCAACAGGTTGCCGGCGATGAGGCCCATGTCGTGGTACGGCGGCAGCCAGCTCACGCCCGTGCCGCCCTCGACGCCGAACGCTCCGTGCATGAGCGCGAGGTTCGCGAGCAGGTTGCGATGGGTGACGCGCACACCCTTGGGAGCGCGGGTCGAGCCCGAGGTGTATTGAAGAAATGCCACCGCGCCGGGGCCCGGCCCGGGGGCGCCATCGTCCTCGGCCGGCGAGATCTCGTCGGTCGCGATCACCGGACGCCGGAGCGGCGCGTGGTGCTCGGCCAGCGCGCGCGTCGTCGTCGCCACCACGCCGCTGGTGAGGATCGCCGCCACCTCGGCGTCGTCCATCAGCGCGAACAGGCGGGTCAGCGAACGGTCCAGCGCCGTGGCGTCCGGCGGATACACCGGCACGGGTACGAGCCCGGCCATGATCGTGCCGAAGAACGCGACGAGGTAGTCGAGGCTCGGCGGGTGCATGAGCGCGACGGTCGCCCCGGGCCGAACGGTGGCGCGCAAGCGCTGGGCGACGCCCGCGGCGCGGCGCAACAGCTCACCGCTCGCGAGCTCGCCGGCCGGTCCGTGCGGCCCCGACTCGAGGAACGTGTAGCGGCCGCGCGACGAGCTCGCGCGGAACCGGAGCAGATCGACCAGATCGCGCACATCGCCGGGCACCGGGCCGCGTG
>DATLHR010000110.1:0-34626 GCA_035539815.1 Kofleriaceae bacterium | reverse complement strand
GACCTCCTCACGCGCGCTCGTCGAAACCATCCTCGAGCGGATCGAGCGTGCCGCCTTCGTCGTCGATCGTGAGGGCCGGATCGCCCACACGAATCGGCACGGCATCACGGCGCTCGAGGATACGCACACGGCCGAAGCGGTGAGAGCGGCGGGACGGACGCACACGAGCCCGCGTTACGACGTGGTCGCCGTCTCGACCCCTGGCGTCCCGTCGATGTCACTCATCGTCGACCGCGAGTGCGGCGAGCACACGTGTGCGGTATCGCGATTCGGGCTCACGAAGCGCCAAGCGGACGTTGCGGGGGTGCTGTGCATGGGAGCGTCAAACCGCGAGATCGGCGAGCAACTGCAGATCAGCGAACGTACCGTCGAGGTCCACCTCAGCGCGATCTACGAGCGCCTCGGTGTGGAGCAGCGTGCGGCCGCGATCGCATGCCTTCTTCAGGGCGGCTCGAGATAGCCCGCGTCTTCGGGCCGTGTGTCAAAAGTCCCTGCGGCGAAGCGAATAGATCGTTTACACGGGCGTCGATCCGCGTGCACGATGAGCCGCGATGACCCTCGTCGACGCGATCGAGACAGCGCGCACACAGTGGCCGAGCATCACCATCGACGACACCGCACTCGCGCAGCTCGTCGAGGAGCGCGGCGAAGGCGTGCCGGCGTGCGCCGTGGACCTCGTGCTCGCCCGCGCCTGCGTGGCGGGGGACGCAGCGGCGATCCGCTACTTCGAGCGCGACATGTTCGTGCGCGTCGACCGCGTGCTCGGCCGGCTCGGCCTGTCCGCCGCCGACGCCGACGACATCAAGCAAGACCTGCGTGCCAAGCTGCTGCTCGGCGACCGCGCGAAGCTCGCGCAGTACCAGGGCACCGGACCGCTCGCGCACTGGGTGGCCTCGGTCGCCGGGCGCGAAGCGATCGGTGCGCTGCGCAAGAAGAAGCCGATCGATGCGCTCGGCGACGACGACCTGTTCGACACGAGCGACGATCCCGAGCTCGTCTCGCTCAAGGAGCGCCACAGCGCCGACTTCAAGCGCGCGTTCCAGGCCGCGGTCGCCGACCTCCCCGCGCGCGACCGCGCCGTGCTGCGCGCGATGGTCGTCGACGACCGCTCGGTGAACGAGATCGCCGCCGTCTACGGCATCCATCGCGTCACCGCATCGCGCTGGATCACCGAGATTCGTCAGACGCTGCTCAAAGGCACGCGAACTCACCTGCGCAAGCAGCTCGCCCTCGACGATCGCAGCCTCGACAGCGCGATCCGGTTGATCGACAGCAACCTCGACGTGAGCCTTTATCGGCTGTTGCACGACGCCGCCTGAGCAGCCCGAAAAAACCGCGCTACAAGCGCACCGGACTGCCCGTCTCCGAGGCGACTACCAAGGAGACCTGACATGAAGCGACTGATGGTTGTGATGGCACTCGCACTGACGGCTTGCGCGACCGAGGAGGGCAGCGGCGGCGGTGCGACGCTGACGATCGAGAACGACTCGTCGTACACGCTGATCTCGATCCAGCTCAGCCCGACGACGAGCGTCACCTGGGGGCCGGACCTGCTGGGCAGCCAGGTGCTCGAGCCCGGCGACTCGCTCGAGCTCAGCTCGATCGACTGCGACGTCTACGACATCCGCGTCGTCGACGACACGGACGCCGAGTGCATCCTCGATTCGGTGGACCTATGCCTGGACGACTCGGTGTGGACGATCGACGACGCAGAACTCGCCCTCTGCGCGTTCTAGGCGGCCTGGCGCCCGCCGTGGCGACCTGTCCCGACGACGGAGAGCTCGCCTGCTTCCTCGATCGCAGCCTCGCGTCCTCGCGAACGCGCGATCTCGAGGCTCACTTCGATCGCTGCGCGGTCTGCCGCGAGCTCGTCTTCGCGCTCGCGAGTCTGGATCTCGAGCCGTAGCGCGATCAGAAGTCGCCGTCCTTGATGTACGGATGGCTCCACAGCGTGAGCTGGAGGAGACACGACTTCACCCATGCCGCATGCATGTGGTCGACGTCCGCGGCCGAGTGTCCCTTCTTCGCGAGGAAGGGACGCAGCGTGAACGTCACCGGGAAGATGAGCGCGAACAGGTTGCGGAACGGCACGATGTCGGTCGAGGGCGCGCCGTCCGTCTTGTTCTTCTTCGCGCGGTGATGCCGCAGCCCGATCTCGTGCTGGTAGTCGAGCCATGCCTGGTCGTACTCGGCGCGTGCGGTGTCGAGGATCCACTGGCCGAACCGCTTGCGCACCGCGCCGAGGTACTCGCCGAGGGGCTTGCCATCGGTCTTGGCGGTGAACGACGCGAGCAGGTGCGGCTGGCTGCCGACAAAGCCGTACCAGACGTCGAGGATCGCCTCGACCTGATCCTTCACGACGTCGTGGGACATGCGGAGGTACCTCACGTCCTCGTCGCCGAACAGGACGCTCGCCTTCATCTGTGCGAGGTCCGCGAGGCTGACCGGAGAGCGCGGCAGCGTGTTCGTCTTGTAGGTGTAGCCGGGGATGTCGCTCATGTTCTGTTCGTGACCTTTCTCGGAGCAAAGCTCCGCCATCGGAGCGGCCGAAGTGACCGCGCTCGTCGATCAACCAGTCGTGTGACCTGCGTCAGGCGGGCCGCAAGAACTTCTGCCACTGCTGTCGCCGCTCCGCCTCCGGCGCGACCTCGTGGTCCGGGCATTCGACGCGCAGCTGCTCGCCCGCGAGCGGCGCGTCGACGAGCGCACAATGATGCGGCGACGGTCCCGAGCGCACGTTCGGGCGGAAGTGCGTACACGTCACGCACATTCCGTGGAGCGGAATGAGCCCCTGCTCCTGCAGCGATCGGATCATCTTCATGACGCCGCTGAGGAACGCCTGCTGCTCGTCGGCGGACAGCGCGCCGACCGCGTCGGCCATGAACTCCGGCCACGACCGCGCGCGGCCGCCGATCTCGAGGCCGCGTGTCGTCGGGGTGACCAAGCTCGCACGCGGGTGGCGCGGGTCCGGCGCCTTCGTGACCAGCTTCTTGTCGAGCAACACGCGGACCGAGTCGCTCACCGTCGGCAGCGTCACCGCGAGCCGCTCGCTCAGCTCCTTACCGGACAGCGGGCCGTGCGCGACGAGCAGCGCCAGGATCTGGCCCTGCGTGGCCGAGAGCCCCTCCTCGTTGGCGAGCTCCCACGTCTGCTGCTTCATGGCGAGCCCGATCTTGTTGAGCCCGGCCGCGATGCGGACCGGAAGCGGATCGGTGTTGTCGTCGAAGTACGGCAGCCGCGACTTGGTCACGACTTCAGGACTAACTTAGGAGTCCTAACTTGTCAACGGTCCTCACATCCGCGTCGCCCGAATCCGGCGACCACCACCGCATCGCGATCACGGACGAGGCGACGCCGGCGCCACGCGCGGCGCGGGAGACGCCGAACCCGAACCTGGCGCGGCGCGCGCTCCCGGAACCGAGGCCGCCCCCGCGCCCGGCGCAACGCGGAGGCGCAACGCCGGGTCCGATGCCGACGCCGAACCCGCCGCCGATGGGACGCGCACGCCCGGCGCCGAAGCCGACCCCGATGCCGAACCCGCCGCCGGTGCCGGCCCCGTGCCCGGTGCCGACCCCGCGGCCGGTGCCGACCCCGTGCCCGGTGCCGAACCCGCGGCCGCAGCCGACCCCGCGGCCGAGGCCGAGCCCGAGCCCGAGCCCGTTGCAGGTCCCGCTGCCGAACCGGCTCCGGCGCCCGCTGCCGCACCCTCCGCCGGCCCGATCGGATTCACCGGCGCATTCGGGGTGATCTGCCCGATCGTATTTGCGAACACGACCGTCAGCATCTGATCGAGCCCGTGCCAGTCGGAGAACGAGATCCGATTCCACGACGCGGCCGCATCCTTGCCGCCCTTCTTGGGCCGGTCGACGCGCACGACGTTGAGGCGCCAGCGATCACCGACGCGCGGCGGCGTGTTGATCCCCATCGCGGCATCGCGCCCCTTCACCGCCGCCCACGGGATGGCGACCTCGACGTCCCACCCGTTGTCGGTGTCGCCCAGTGTATCCGCGGTGCCACGCACGGCGACGGCCGTGACCATGCCCGAGTCCCACTCCTCGTCGCCCTTGGCGGCGCGGCCGCCCGGGAACCACGAGTCGAAGGTCACGTTGTTCGGGCTGACCTGGAGCTCGATGTAGCCCTTCTTGTTGCCGTCGGCATCGATGAACATCTCGATGCAGTCGCCCTTCCACAGCGGGTCGTCCTGGTTCTTGAACTCGCTGTAGACCTCGGTGTCGGTGACGGTCGCGAACAGGTAGAGGTTCTGGTCGTCCCACGTCATCTTCGCGGTCGCCTTGCCGACGGGCTCGGGGCTGCCGGTCGCCGCCACGAACTCGGACGACTGCGCCGCGCCCGCCCAGCCCGGATCGTTCGCGACGCCGTCGATGGTGATCGGTCCCTTCGCGTACGGAACGTGGACGGTGCCCGCAGGTGGCGGCGCCTTCGAGACGTCGACCTCGAACGTGCGCGCGACGGCCGCGCGATCGACGACGTTCGGCCCGCTCGCCGCCATGCGATCGCCCTGCCCGTGCGCGCCGGCGGCGATCAGGCCGACGAGCAAGTTGGCCTCGTTGGACTTCCAGTCGGCGCGCAGCACGACCTCCTGCTCGTCCTCGATGATCTCGCCGGCGCGCCAGGTCTCGGGCTTGTGCGCCCGCTGCATGTCGGTCGGCAGCAGGTACATGAAGTCGGCGGTGTTGGGAGCGCCCCGCAGCATCGAGAACACGGTCCACCCGTCCCCCACGGGGGCGATCACCTTCCAGTAGTGGGTGATCTTGAACGGCTGGCCCGGGATGATCCGCGGCGTCTCCGTCGTGTTACCGAGGTAGACGACCTTGCCGCCGAGATCGACATCGAGGCTGCGATCGAGCGGCGGCGCCGCCTGCAGCAAGTGCTTCGGCACGTAGCCCGGGTCGACGCGCTTGGGCAGCGGACCGGAACCTTGATCGACGCAGCCGAAAAGCAGCGCGGCCACGAGGAAGCTACGCACCATCGCGGCGCAGCATACCTCGTGGCCGAGCGCGCGCGTCGCTACCAGCGCAGCAACGTCGCGCCGCCCTGATTCGTCTGAGGCGCCGGGCCGAGCGGCAGCACCTCGCGGGCACGCGCGCTCCCCGCGGAGTCATCGGTCGCGATCTGATAGACGACGTACGCGCTCACCGCGACCACTGCCCAGAACCACCACTTCTTGTAGACCGGCTGCGGCTTCACCACCGGCTGGTCGAGCGGACCACCGGTGACTTGCTGACCCTGCGCCGCTGCCTGCTGGCCATTGGCGGCACCGGCCTGCGGCGGCGGCGGAGTCGCGCCGTTGGTCATCTGC
The DNA here is from genome assembly GCA_035539815.1 of Kofleriaceae bacterium. Classification (GTDB taxonomy): domain Bacteria; phylum Myxococcota_A; class Polyangia; order Haliangiales; family Haliangiaceae; genus JABFXX01. Next base: position 29,306 of record DATLHR010000110.1, on the reverse strand, counting down.
TGCTGGCCCTGCGGCTGCTGGCCCTGCGGCTGCGGCGCATACGGATCGCCGAACCCGCTGGTGGTCGCGCCGACACGCTGGTCACGGATGCTATTGACGTCGATCGACGAGACGCGGTCGAGCGAGGCATCGCCCGTCGAGACCACGCCGGTCGCCGGCGTGCCCGTCGAGCCGGCGCCTCCCCGATCGAGGTTCGTGTTGGTCTCGACCGGCGGGTTGCGCTTCGCCTCCTCGGCGATCCGCGCTTCCTCCGCCTTGCGCGCTGCCTCGGCCTTCGCCGCCGCCTCGGCCTTCGCGGCCTCCTCGGCCATCCGCGCTTCCTCGGCCTTGCGCGCCTCGTCGGCCTTCTTCGCCGCGACCGACTTCGCCGCCGCGTCGAGGCGCGAGATGCTCGCCTCGATCTCCGCACGCTTGTCCGTCGAAGGGACCTTGTCGAGATACGCGCGGTAGTACTGGATGGCCGGCTCGGGATCGCCGAGCTTGTCGTAGCAGAGCGCGAGGTTGTAGTTGTTGAGGTCGGCCGGAACGAGCTGGTGCGCCGCGCTGAACTCGCGGATGGCGCTGCGGTAGTCGGCGCCGTTGTAGTACTTCACGCCCGCTTGGTAGTGCGTCCGTGCGTCGGCGCGATCATCGGCGTACGCCGCCGGGGCTGTGACCACTGCGGCCAGAACGAGCGCTGCCGCGAGAACAAAGTAGCGGAGGATCGGGTGGGGGCTTCGCTGGCGCATGGAGAGGTCTTCTTTCGAGCAGTGGGTCAGGGTCGATTGCCCCTCGCGCCGAGCGTGAGGAGCGTCACTCGATGTCGCAGGCGACTTCGTCGGGGTGGGCCTTGCAATACAGCGGCCGACACGTGTTGCTCTGCAGGTCCTTGTTCGTGCCGGTGCACTTCGGCGGAGGATTCGAGGTGTTGTTGGTGTTCGGGGTGGTCGTCGTCGACGGCGCCTTCGACAGTGTGAACTTCTGTTTTTTCGACTTCGAGTCGAGCGTGACATCCCTGTCACGGTAGCCCCTGGCCTTGATGGTCAGCTTGCGCGAGGAGCCTACGGGCACTTCGAGGCTGTCGGGACCCGATGCGATCTTCGCGCCGTTCTCCCAGATCTCGAACGCAGCCACGTTCGTGGATACCACCACGTTGACGACCGCGATCGGGGCAACCCCGGCATCGGGCGGCAATGACTCTGCGTTCGAGCCCGCAGCCGCGATCAGCTTCGACGCGCAGCTCGAGAGCCGCTCGCTGATGGTGGCGAGCTGTTTCGCCGAGGCGTCGTCGGGCTTTACGGTCCCGCCCATCGACGCGGCCCACGCGCCGAGCTCGTTCTGCACCTTGTCCGCGCACGCCTTGTCCGCGCACGCGCACATCTGATCGGCGTAGCCGGTCATCTTCGCCACGTACTCGGCCATCTTGTCGGGGGTGCCGGCGACCGTCGTCGCCGAGCCGTTGCTCCCGACCGTCGCGACGCTCGACCCGCTGCCGTCGCCCGTTGCCGCGGAGCCCGTCGTCGCCGAGGAGCCCGATCCGGATCCGGTCGTCGCGACCTGCGAGCCAGCGCCCGATCCCGCCCCCTCGCCCGACGTGCCCTGCTGCGTCGCCATGAACGCCGCGACGCCGCCGCCCACGGCGAGCACCGCAAAGATGCCGATGTAGAGGCCCGCCTTGCTCTTCTTGGGCGCGACGAACGACGCCCCCGGGTCATAGACGCCCGATGCGCCCGAGGCGAGCGCCCCCACGGCCGCCGAGCCCGAGCTCGAGGGACCGGCGGCAGACGCCGCGGGATGCATGCCCGGTGGCGGGCCGCCCGCGATCTGCGTCTGCATCTTCCCGGGTACGGTCGACGCTGCGGTCGGCGACGGTGTCGCGATCGGGTGCGCCGAGCTGACCGGGAACGCCTCCATATACGTGCTCATGCCCGCGCCCGCGATGCCACGGTAGATCTCGACCAGCGCCGCCACGAGCTCGTCCATCGTGGAGAACCGGTGCGCCGGGTTCTTCTGCATGCACCGCGTGATCACGTCGGCGAGGCCGGGCGGCAGTGTGCGCCCAGTCTTCTGTGCGCGCTGGGCCACGGGCTCGGGCTCGGTCGTGATGTGCTGCGTGAGGATGCCCATGAACGACTCGCCCTGGAACGGCAGCGAGCCGCTGAACACCTCGTACATGATCACGCCGACCGCGTAGATGTCCGTGCGCGCGTCGACGGGATTGCCGAGCGCCTGCTCCGGGGCCATGTAGAACGGCGTCCCGAAGATCGTCCCCGTGCGCGTCAGGTTGTTCTGACCGTCGTTGCCCGCGACCTTCGCGATGCCGAAATCGAGGAGCTTCGGGATGTCCTCGTTGCTCGGCCCGATCGTGACGAAGATGTTCTCGGGCTTCATGTCACGGTGCACGATGTTCTTCGCGTGCGCCGCGGCGAGACCATGCCCGGTCTGGATCAGGATGTTGAGCAGTCGCTCGACCGGTTGCGGCTGCATGATCAGATCGTTCAGTGCGGCTCCGTTGAGGAGCTCCATGCACATGTAGATCCGGCCGTCCTGCAGGAAGCCGAAGTCCTCGATCTGGATGATGTTGCGATGTCCGATCGTCGAGCTCGAGTGCGCCTCTTGCTTGAACCGCGTCACCGCTTCGGGGTTCGACAGGATCTCCGAACGGAGCAGCTTGATCGCGTACCGCTTCGCGATGTGCACGTGCTCGGCCGCGTAGACCTCGCCCATGCCGCCTTCACCCAGCTTCTTGATGATCCGGTACCGGCCATCGAGCACCTCGCCGACCAGCGAAGCCGCTGGTGGCGCATGGGGCATCGGGCCTGACCCGGGTGGTCCGTCGGCGCTCATGAGGCCGCCATTATAACGCGACCCGACGCAGGCCGCCGGTGCTCACGGCGGGCTGCAGACACCGAGGCCCTGCTCGTTGGCGCCCGGGTCGGCGTTGACGACGCATGTCGTGCCCGTCGGGCATGGCGGGAGGTCGGCCCGCCCACACGCTTGCGCCGGTAGCGAGTCCATCGCGAGAAGCTCGCATCGCCCCTGCACGCACCTCGGCGCCGCAGAGGGCTCGCAGACGTCGACGCCCGGGCACGCGGGGCTTGCTTCACAGCCGAGCGCGGCATCGAAGGCCATCTGTTCGCTCGCGAGCACCGCCGTGTCGACGCCGCCGGCCGCGCAGCCGCAGCAGTCCGCGCGCGTCTGCACGCAGTCGCTGTCGAGCGTGCAGCCGTCGAGCGCGGCGCCGGCGCACTCGCACGACAAGCAGCCGGTGGGGTCGAGCTGGTAGCCGTTCGCGCACGCCGTCGGGCACGCCATCTCGACGCACGCGAGCACGCACGTGCCCTGGTCGCACGCCGCGCGCACGTTGTTCGGGCACGCGCTCTGGGGCGGGCACACGACCCCGGTGCACGCGCGGTTCGCCGGATCGTCCACGCCGACGGCGAACGCCGGGCATTCGCAACAGGTGGCGGCCGCGGCGACGCAGTCGTCATCGACCGTGCAGCCGAACGGGGGCGCCATGTCCTCGCCCGGCACGCCGCCGGTGATCTCGTCGGCGGATCGGCTCGGGCACCCCGCGAGGGCGAGGATGAGGGCGGCGAGCGCGAACGGGGACCGCATGGGACCCGGCGAGAAGAGCACGGGCCGTGCCGGCGCGTAACCCTCGAAGATCTGATGTTCAGGTCTCAGTTTTCCGTGGACGATCAGACCGATCTCGTAGCGTCCGTCCCCGCGATGGCCTCGAAGATCCTGACCAAGACCGACCAGATGATGGAAGACCGCATGATCGCGGTCTCCGCGGACCCCGAGCGCGCAGACACCCTGCAGAAGGCACGCGCTTTCAAGCGCACGTGGCTCGAGCTCGCCGAGGCGCTGTCCCGCTGTAACGAGAAGCGCCTGTGGGAGAAGTGGGGCTTCTCCGACTTCGATGCGTACTGCCGCAAGGAGCTCCACCTGCGCGGCTCGACGGTGGCGAAGCTGCTCGGCAGCTACCGCTTCCTCGAGACCTCCGCGCCCAAGGTGATCGAGCGCGCGCGCACCGATCACTACGACGCGCCGATCCCGTCGCTACCGACGGTCGAGTTCGTGAAGAAGGCGACAGAGGAGGGCAACGCCGACGCCGAGACGCTGCAGAGCATCCATCGCGTCGCCTTCGAAGAAGGCGCGGAGAAGGCGGTGCTCGCGAAGAAGTTCGGCGAGCTCGTGTTCCCCGAGAATAAGCGGGATCAGCGCGAGAAGCTGCGCGGCGCGATCGCGACCACCGCGCGCCGCCTCTCGGCCCTGATCGCCGAGAACAACAATCCGGTCCCCAAGCAGCTCGCGATCAAGGTCGAGGAGACGATCGGAGAATTGCTCGAAGCGATCGAGAACTGAGGGAGTACACTGGACGCAGGTAGATGCCGACGCCTGCGACCATCCTGTTTACGCCATTCGACGAGTATCTCTCGCTCGAGGCGAACAGCGATACCAAGCACGAGTGGATCAACGGCCTGATCTACGCCATGTCGCGCGGCACGCCCGAGCACGGCCGCCTATCCGCGGCGATGGTGAGGGCATTGCCTCAGAGTGCGGACTGCCGCGTGTATTCGTCCGACACGTTGCTTTACATCGAGACGGCACAGCATTCGACGTATGCCGACGCGAGCATCGTCTGCGGTGCCATCTTGACCCGGGGGGCCAAGGACAAGAACGGCAAGAGCCTCGGCGAGGCGATCACGAATCCGCGCGTCGTGGTCGAGGTCCTCTCCAGATCGACCGAGCAGCGCGACCGCAACGAGCGGTTCGCGCTGTTTCAGCAGCTCGACTCGCTCGAGGAGTACGTGCTCGTCGCGCAGGACGAGCGGCGCATCGAAGTGCGACGTCGCGACGGGCGCAACTGGATCACCGACACCAGGGTCGGAGGCGAGACGATCCGCATCCACGGCCTCGAGATCGCGGTCGACGCGGTCTACGCGTGATCGTCACGCGGTAGCGGCTACCACGCAGCGGCGGGCGCGCGCAGCGCGGGACACGGATCGAGCACGGCGCTCGCAACGAGCTCTTGATGATAGCGCTCGTCGCGCGCCGAGATGTCCACCAGCAGCGGCCGCGCCGCTTCGCACTGCCCGCTCGAGATGATCTCGCGCGTCTGCTGGGCGAGGCGCAGCGTGACCGGATCGACGGGCAGCTCGGGCAGCGTCCGGTGCGGCGCGATCGCGGCGCCCGTGGAGAAGGACATCGTCATCGAGGGTGGCGCAGACGACGTGGGCACGTACGCGGTCGGCGCCGGTGGAGGCACGTCCGACGCGGGAGCCTCCTGCCGCACGGTGCTACCGAGACCGACCGCGGCGATCATCGCGCCGGCCGCCACCAGCATCATGCCCGGCATCGCGTAGTCGTCGTCGAGCGGCCCCTTCACGCCGTCCTCGTCCGTGACCATGGCCGTGCCCACCATCGTCGCCGCGATGCCGGCGGCGATCGTGCCGGTGCGCCCCGAGCGCGTCATCGTGCATGCGGGTGCGGAGAGCAGAGAGAGCGCGGCGGTGACCAGGAGTCCGTTGCGCATGGTCCGACCACACGCAACCGATGTGCCGTAGCTATGTCATTGGACAGCCGGCATTTGCCGCTGATGACGGTGTCAAAGAATCACCTTCAATATTCGCTGCGTCGCGGCGTTTGACGACGTATCGGGCGCGAGCTACGCGGCCACGTAGCGGACGGCCTTCACGAGCAAGTACACGGCGTAGACCATGAGGGCCATGCCGACGACGCGCGGGATCCACTGCGCCTTGTCGCCGAGCACGCTCTTGCCCCGCTGGGTGAGGTAGGCGACCAGCGAGAACCAGCCGAGGCTGCCGAGCATGACGCCGAGTGCGCACGCGACACCTTCGCCGACCGTCGTCGTCGAGATCATGGGGCTGCTCATGAGCACGACCCAGGTCACGATCGCGGCGGGGTTGAACAGGATCAGCGCGACGCCGACGGCGAAGCCCGACCACAGCTCGCGCCGCAGCTGCTTGCGGAGCATGCCGGTGTTGGACGGCCGCACCTCGGGCTGCGCGGCGGGCTGCACGGGCTGGCTGCGCGCGGTGAGAAAGCCATAGACGAGCAGCACGACGCCGCTGAACGCGAACAGGATCGGCGGCACCGAGGGATACGCCTCGAGCAGGCGCTTCACGCCGAGCACGCTGCCCAGGGCGCACAGCCCGTCGGCGATCGCCGCGCCGGATGCGACCGCGAGCGCGCGCCGCAGCGTGTGCCGATACGCCGCGTCGATCACTGCCACGTTCGCCGGCCCGATCGGGACGCCGGTGAGCGCGCCCGCCGCGACGCCGATCAGCAGGAACATCAGCACGGAGTGCCCCGTGCTATAGCAGCATCGTGAGCCCGGCTGCCAGCGATGCGAGCGGGGGCGTTTCTCAAAGCGTCCCGGGTAGTTCGACCAATCGCGTCCTTCCGCCCGGCGGGCCGAGCGTCACCTGGCTCGGGCACGCGACGGCCGTCGGGGATTTCGGCTCGGCGCGCGTCGTGTTCGATCCGCTGCTCCGCGCCCGCGCGCGTGCGGCCGGCAAGGTCGACGCCGTGCTGGTCACCCACTCGCACGTCGACCACCTCAATCGCTGGAGCCTGAAGGCCATCGATCGTGCGACCCACCTCGTGGTGCCGAAGGGCTCGCGGGATGTCGTGGCGGACCTCGGGTTCGCACAGGTCACGGAGGTAGAGGCGGGGGATCAAGTGCAGATCGCGGGGCTCGAGATCACGGCGGTCGAGACGCGCCATGACAACGGTCGCTGGCGCAAGAGCACGATGCCGATCGCCCTGGGCTACGTGGTGTCGGGAGGCGGAGCGACGATCCACCACGCGGGGGACGTCGACTTCTCGGACCATGCCGTGTTCGACGCGATCGGCAAGCGGTTCTCGATCGACGCGGCGCTGCTCCCCATCGGCGGCATGATGCCGGTCTGGTACTACCGCTGGCGGCGCGCCGCGCTCGATCGCGGCATCCACATCGATCCCGATTGCGCGCTCGACATCTACGAACGCCTCGGTGCGACGTCGCTCGTGCCCGTGCACTGGGGCACGGTGAATCTGCGGCTGGGCCCGCCGAGCATGCCGCGCCGCCGGCTCGCCAAGATCGCGCTCGCGCGTGGGCTCGCGGGGGTCGAGGTGCTCGCCCACGGTCAGAGCCTCCCCCTTACATCACGCCGTTGAAGCGCAACGTTCCCAGCACCCCGATGACTCCGACGAACGCCCCGATCACGTAGCCGAACCGCTTGTCGTGCACGACGGGATCGCGACCGTCGGCGTTGCGCAGGCGCGCGAGGCGGATCATGTCGACGACGCCCCAGATCCCGGCGACGCCGCCGGTGAGCACCGACAGGAACGCGCGGAACACGTCGTTGGAGACGAGCTCGGTGGTCACGCCGCGGCCTCCGCCGGGGGTACCGGATCGACGAGCATGCGCTTCGCGTCGTGGGCGATGGTGATCACCATGAGCGGCACGTAGGCCCAGTAGAAGAACGTGACCTCCATGCCGCTGGTCGCGAAGCCGATGAGGAAGCCGGTGTAGCCGACGAGCCGCTCGTTCGCGTACGACTTGTAGTTGATCGCGCGGCCCGCGCGCTTGCCGTAGACGAAGCGCATCACCGTGTTCGCGATGCCGAGCGCGAGGATCGTCACGACCGGGATGACGGGCGCCCAGCCGTAATACGCGACGAGGAGCAGGCAGAAGCCGTAGCAGATGCCATCGGTGATCGCGTCGAACAGCTCACCGAACACGCTGCGGCAGTCGAAGATCTTCGCGACCAGTCCGTCGACCTTGTCGAGCAGGCCGCAGATCAGGATGAACAGCGTCGCCCACTGGTGATAGCCGTTGTGCATCGCCCACACGAACGGCGGCAGGCACAGAAACCGCGACGCAGTGACAGCGTTTGCCGGGTTGATCGGCGATACCACGCGCGGCGCGCGGACGGCGCCTTCCTGCGCGACAGCCATCGTCACGAGCTAGCTCGCCTCGGCGGACGACTGGATCGACGGCGACTCCTCGGCCTGAGCGAGCCCCGGGTCGACGAACCGATACCGCTTCCACGCGAACCGCACGCGCTGGGCGAGAGACACGTGGCTCATGATCGCGACGGCCCAGCAGCCGGCGAGCACCGGACGCGGATCGTCGAGCAGCGCCGTGAAGAACACGCCGGTGCCGTAGTAGATGATGAACTCCGCCGAGCCGAACAGACCGACGACGTCGACGGGGTGGCCGATCTTGCCTTCCCTGCGCCAGATGTCCTGCTGGCTCTCGGCGTAGATCGACAGCTTGATGATCACGTTCGTCAGCGCGCCCGTGATGCCGAAGCCGCACACGATGAGCACGTGTGGATAGTCGTAGCTGAGGTTGAGGCAGCCGCCGGCGTACATGATGCCGAGCACCCACCGATCGCAGACGTCGTCCATGACGGCGCCGAACGTGGAGCGCTGGTTGAAGTTGCGCGCCTTGTAGCCATCGATGTGATCGATCAGGCCGCGGCCGATGAGCAGCGCGAACCCGAGCCACCAGTGGCCGTAGAAGAACACGACGCCACCGACGAGGCCGATCGCTGCGCCGAGCAGCGTCCACGCGTTCGCGTGGATCGGAAGCTTGGCGAGCCCGGAGACGATCGGATGCAGCACCCGATCGGCGGTCTTGCGGAAGGCAAACAGGTTGGCCATTGGGAGGGGGGACTCTATCACTACGAGCCGAGCGGTCAGCCGGCTCGGACGGTGTCCAGGGTCTTGCGCAGCGCGGCAAGGAACTGGTCGATCTGGGCGGCGGTGATCGACAGCGGGGGCTGCAGGCGCAGGACGTTCCCGTGCCAGCCCGAGACGGTGATCAGCATGCCCAGGTCGTGGAGGACGTCCTTCACCTTGGCGATCTCGGGCTTGCCGAGGACCTCCTTGGTGTCGCGGTTCTTCACGAGCTCGATGCCGCCGAGGAGGCCGGTGAACCGGACGTCGCCGATCCACGGATCGTCGAGGCGCCACGCGGCCTCGGTGAAATGACGACCCATGTTCGCGGCGTTCTCGATGAGGCGCTCGTCGATGATCGTATCGATCAGGGCGAGCCCCGCGGCCGCGGACACCGCATTTCCGCCGTTGGTCGGGGTGGTGCCGCCGAAGAAGTTCTTGCAGATGGCGTTGCTCGCGGAGGTCAGGCCGAGCGAGCCGACGCCGCCCGACAGCCCCTTGCCGCCGGTCATGATCTCGGGCTCGAGCCCGTAGTGCTCGATCGCGAACATCTTGCCGGTGCGGCCGAGGCCGGTCTGGATCTCGTCGGCGATGAGGAGGATGCCGCGCTGCTTGCGGATGCGATCGAGACGGTCCCACCACTTCTGCGGCGGGGCGAGGCCACCGACGGCCTGGATCACCTCGGCGATGATCGCGGCGGTCTTGGGCCGCGCGTCGAACTGCGCCTCGACGCCGTCGAGGCACTCGACCTTGCACTTGCTCGCCGGGCCGAACTTGCAGCGATAGCAGTACGCCGTCGGGATGGCGTAGTTGTCGGTGCCGAGCGGCTTGCCGGCCGACTCGCGGTACTTCTCGCTCGCGGTGACCTCGAGCGAGCCAAGGGTCAGGCCGTGGTAGCCGTTCTCGAGGTAGGCGATGTCCTGCTTCTTCTCGTACTGGCGCGCGAGCTTGAGCGCGAACTCGTTGGCCTCGGAGCCGCCCGTGGAGAAGAAGGCCTTGTTGACCGACTTCGGCGCGAGCTTGATGAGGCGCTCGGCGAGCCGGACCATCGGGACGGTGCCGTGCTTGCCGGAGACCTGAAGGACTTCGTGGACCTGGCGGCTCGCCGCCTCGGCGATGCGCGGGTGGCAGTGGCCGGCATTGTTCACGAAGTAGCCGGCCGTGAGATCGAGGTACTCCTTGCCGTGGACGTCCCAGACCGTGCAGCCCTTCGCCTTCGCGATGATGACGGGCTCTCCCTTGGGGTGCGTCCAGGGGCGCATCACGTATTCGCGATCGGCGGCTTCGAGCGCATCGGCGTCGGTCAGTCGGTCAGCCATTCGGGGGTACCTCGAGTAAGGGCCTGGGTAACTCACGAGATTAAGCCAAGTCAATCCTGGGCGACGAACCGGCTCTGCTCGCGATCCCACACGCGGACATGGTCACCATGGATACGCCCACCGTCGATCTCGAAGATGCGGTAACGGGCGGTCCGTTCGGGTTTGTTGTGGTGATACGTGCCCGACGAGATCCCACGCACCGGAACGGGGCCGCCGGGGCCGGCGAGCTCCTCGGACATATCGCGGTGTTCGTGGCCATGGACGATGAGCTCGGCGCCGTGCGCGGCGATCACCTCGGCGAACGCCTGATGATCGCGCAGGCCGCGGATCTTGGACGTCGCGCGCTTGCCCGCAGGTGGGTGGTGGATCGCGACGAGCCGCACGTTGCCGGCGAGCCGCGCGTCCGCCAGCGCGGCGGCGAGGCGCGCGAGCTGGCCCTGCCCGACTCTGCCGTACGCCGTGAACCAGGGCGTGGCGCGGCTGGTCGACACGCCGATCAGCGCGAGGTCGCCGCGCACGCGCACGAGCGGCCAGCGCAGGTCGTCGTGGGGATCGCCCCGCTGGTCTTCGGACCACTCCCACCCCGGATCGGAGGTGGCGAAGTCGCCGAACAGCTCGCCGAACAACGGCACGCCCTCGGCCACGTAGGCGTCGTGGTTGCCCGGGATGACGGTCACACCGCGCGTGCCGAGCGCGAGCTTGTCGAACTTGTCGCGCGCGAACTCGAACTCGCGGCGGAGGGCGAGGTTCGTGACGTCGCCGGTGCACAGCACGTGGTCGACGCCGATCGCGTTGAGGTCCTCGACCATGTGCTCGAACGCGGCCACGTGGTAGTGGCGGCTGCGCGTCGACAGCAGGTTCATCGCGCCGATCCAGCGCTTGTTCGCGAGGTCGAGCCAGCGAGCCCCGTCGTGCGACAGCAGGTGCAGGTCGGAGCAATGGGCAAGCCGCATGGGGCGCGACATGCTTAGCACGACGCCGCTCCCGCGCCGAAGCTCAACGACGGTCCAAGGAAAACTCTGGCCCCTGTCACATCCGCTGCAGCAGCAGCGAGCCGAACGAATAGCCCGCGCCGAACGCCGACATCACCCCGTAGGACCCGGTGGGTAGGTCGTCCGAGTGCAAGCTGAATGCGATCGGCGCCCCCGCCGAAGCCGTGTTGCCGTACTCGGCGAGGATCGCGGGCGCCTCCTCGCGCGTGGCGGCCCGGCCGAGGATGCGCTCGGCGATCAGGTCGTTCATGTTCTGGTTCGCCTGGTGGAGCCAGTAGCGGGAGATCTGATCCGCGCGGAGCTGGTGCGCCGCGAGGTGCTCGGTGATGAACACCGAGGCGGCGGGAACGACGTCCTTATAGACGCGGCGGCCGGCCTGATAGAACAGCTTGTCGGCGGCGAGCTGCGTCGACGGATCGCACCGATTCAGGAAGCCGAAGTTGTTGCGGATGTTCGTGCTCCACTTCGACTGCGCGCGGATCGAGCGCACTTCCCAGGCACCGGCGCGCGCACGCTCGACGGGCTCGATGACGAGCGCGACCGACGCGTCGCCGAAGATGAAGTGGCCGTCGCGCTCGCGCCAGTTGTTGTGGGCGCTCATCAGCTCGGGCGCGACGACGACGGCACAGGTCGACATGCCCGTCTGGACTGCATTGCACGCGAACATCAGGGCGGCCGTCACCGACGCGCAACCGGCGGTGAGATCGAGGCCCATCCCGCGCGCGCCGATCGCACCCTGGATCTCGATCGCCATCGCCGGATACTGGCGCTGCAGCATCGAGGCGCCGCACACGACGAGGTCGACGTCCTCCCCCGTGCGGCCGGCGGCGGCGAGGGCGCGCTGGACCGCGTGCACGCCGAGCTCGGCCTGGACGGCGATCTGATCGTCGGGACGGTCGGCGATGTTCGGGCACATGCGCTCGGGGTCGAGCACGCCCGTCTTGTCATAGATGTAGCGGCGCTGGATGCCCGACGCCTTGACGATGAACTCCGGCGACGAGGCCTTGAGCGGCTGCTTGGTCCCCGCGGCGATCGCCTCGGCGTTGCGCGCGTTGTCACGCTCGACGAACGTGTTGAAGGCGACGCACAGCTCGTCGTTCTCGAGCACGTGCTCGGGGTGCCAGACGCCGCTTCCGGTGATCGCGGTCCCCGTCGTCACGCGCGCTCGAGTTGACATCGTCGATGCATCTCATCACGTTTGTCAGGCTTCGGTCACGGCCGCACCACGCTTCCGCGATACAGCGCCTTAGAACGACATCGCGGTGACGAGGCCGCCGCCGCCCGGCAGCGCGACCGGCGCGACGATCGGGCGCCGCCGCGCGGGGACGTTGTCGCAGCGCAGGCCGCCCGCCGCGACGCCGGTCGCCGCGGTGAGGCCGTTGAGATAGATCGCGGTGATCCCGACGGTGACGCCCGACAGGCCGAGGCCGAGGTCGAACTTGGCGTCGAGCTCGATGTCGTCCTTGAGGCCGGCGGCGATCGAGTGGATGCCGACGGCGCCGATCGCCGCGACCGCGACCACGCCGAGCACGACGGCGGCGCCGTGCGCGAGCTTCTTGGGCTTGGGCTCGACGCGCGCGCGCAGGCCCGCACCCACATCACCGACGGCGCCGACCGTGCCATCGACGGTGCCGCCGACCGTGCCGACCGCATCGCCGGTCAGGCCCCCGACGAGGCCGCCGGTCGCGCCCACCACCCCACCGACGGCGCCGACGGTGCCGCCGACCACCGGCACCGTGCCGCCGAGGTCACGCAAGGCCGCCTCGGCACGCGCGCGATACGCGAGCGCGCCGCCGGCGCCGAGGTACGCCTGGAACAGCGCCCGCGCCTCGGCCGCCTTGCCGAGCTGCCAGGCCGTCATCGCCTGCGCGTACAGGAGCGCCGGCACCTTCGCCGACTCGTAGACCTGGGCGTAGAGGGCGAGCGCGGCGCCGAAGTCGCCCTTGACGTAGAGGCCATCCGCGCGCGCGACCTCGGCCTGCAGGGCACCGACGACATCGCCGGCGATGGCGAGGCAGCGGCAGTCCTCGGCGCGCGCGCTGGGCGCGGACGCCAGCGAGAGCAGCGAAACGAATGCGAACGTCAGACGAGTCGACATGAGTCCCCCTAGTGCCGCCCACGTTACAGGCAGCGCCCGCGGCCCCGCGCGCTCCTCTGGGTAACCTCTCGGTGGGTTCACCGTGAGGCGATCGCGTCAGCGATGGCCGAGTCGCTCGAGATAGACGTCGTCGAGGCAGTTGTCCCAGTCGTCCGCGCAGACATGCTCGCCGCGCTCGGCGCGCTCGCTGGTCGTGCGGTACGGCGCCCCCTCGACACCAGCAGTACCACCGGACACCGCGTGCACGACACGCCCGCGCCACCGCCACTCGATCTGCGTGAACGGACTGCCACCCACGAGCGCGAGCGCATCGATGCCCGTCGCTCGCGCCAGCGCGGGCCCGGGCACCGGGTCGAAGCGGGCGTAGAGCGCGCGCGAGCAGTTGCGCGTCAGGTACGTGCCCGTGCCCTTCCAGCGCTGAACCTCGCCTTCGACGACGAAGCCCGCGATCTGCGCCTTCGCACCCGCGATCACCACCTCGTCGAAGCCGTAGCGGCACGGCCGCCACCCCTCGGGCGAGATGCGGTCGCAGTCGAGGTCGATCTGGTTGATGCCATCCACATCGTCATCCTCGTCGGCGAGCCCGGCATCCAGCCCGAATCCACTCCGCGAACGGAGCCAGATCGCATCGATCATCGACGACGCACGGAAGTACGCCTCCTCGGCGCCGACGAGCGGACGCTGGCTGCGAAACTCCCATTCGAAGTCCACGTCGAAGGCACGCCCACCCAGCGCCGGGCGCGCCCCCGCGAGCAGCTCGTTCCCCAGCTCGCCCAGGCGCGCGCGCAGCGCCTCCAGACGGACGCCTTCGGAGACACGCCACCGCATGAACACCAGCTGCTCGGTGTGTGACATCGCCGGGACCCTACCTCGCGGCGAGCGCTAAGGTGCACGCATGCGCTTCAGCGACCGAGTGTTCCTGGTGACGGGCGGAGGAAGCGGCATCGGCCGCGCGATCGCGAAGCGGCTCGCGGATGAAGGCGCGCGGGTCGGCCTCGCCGAGCACGACGCCGCGGCAGGTCGCGACGCCGCCGACGAGTACGGCGATCGCGTGCGCGCGTTCCGGTGCGACGTCGCGCGCGAGCCCGAGGTGCGGCGAACCATGGCCGCCGTGGTGCGCTGGGCCGGCCGGCTCGACGGTGTGATCAACAACGCCGGCCTCGCGTCCCCCGACAGCGGTCCCCCCGAGAAGCTCACGCTCGCGACGTGGCGTCGCGTCCTCGACGTCAACCTGACCGGCGCGTTCCTGGTCGCGAAGCACGCGATCCCTCACCTGCGCAAAGCGGGCGGCGCGATCGTCAACCTCGGCTCGACGCGGGCGCTGCAGTCCGAGGCGAACACGATCGCCTACTCGGCGAGCAAAGGTGGCATCGCGGCGCTCACGCACTCGCTCGCGGTCAGCCTCGGCCCCGAGATCCGCGTGAACTGCATCGAGCCCGGCTGGATCGCGACGTCCTCGTATGCGCCGCGCAGCAAGCGCACGAAGCCCAGGCTGTCCGCGCGCGATCACGCGCAACATCCGGCCGGCCGCGTCGGCACGCCCGAGGACATCGCGAGCCTGTGCGCGTGGCTGCTGTCCGAGGAGGCCGGCTTCGTCACCGGCGCGACCTACATCTCCGACGGCGGGATGACGCGGAAGATGATCTACGCCTAACTCGCGACGTGAGGTGCAACGCAGCTGCGGCCCGCACCCGCAGGCGTGTCCGCCACGTAACCTCAGCGCATCGCCGCTATCCGTGATCGAGCGCTTTGACGTCGGCGAGATCCTGCTCTCGCCCTGCAGCCCGCTTGTTCTTGAGCAGCGCACCGAGGCCGATCACGGGAATGTTGCGACCATCGACCTCGAAGGTTTCTCCGTCCGCGACCGCCTCGGCGAAGCTGATGCCATCAGCTCGGTTGAGGATGTCGATGCGCCGCGGAGGGACGCCGAGCTGAAGCACGCCATCGTATGACGCGAAGTCTTCGCTGCGCACCTCGAACGCGTCGAGCGGAGCCCCGAACGCAGCAAGAGCAGCGTACACGCGCCTGGCGTTCTCAGGCTCGGCGAGCACGAGCACATCGAGGTCCTTGGTCGCTCGGGGGTGGCCGTGGAACGCCACGGCGTAGCCACCCACCACGACGAAGTGGGCCCCCGCATCGTGCAGCTCTACGAGCACATCACGGAAGTCGTCGTTGAGCTCGATCATACGGCGCGACGAGGAACAAAGCGCACCGGGATGTTCGTACGTGCGTACGCCGGGGCCTCCATCTGCGCGAGGCTGAATGCCTCGCGCGAGAGCTGCGTCGCCAGCGAGATGGCGTTAGCTCCTCGCACCGGCGACAGGTCCACTTCATGTCCGAGCGTAGCCTTGTGGATGTTCATCCTGCTCGCTCGGTCGGCCGCCCGCTGCCTCCGTTCAGACTCGGCCCGCGTCATGATGCCTCGATCGTAGCACCGGGTCGCGGGCCTTGGTGGCCCCGAGCGGAGCTCCTGTCAGCGCGTCTTGACGACGAGGTTGTTCACCGGCGACGCCGACGTATCGAGCTTGTCCCACGCGATGAACGTGGTGCCGCCCGGGCCGGAGGTCGCGGCCACCGAGACGCCGTCGATGCTCGGGCCGGCCGCGAACGGCGTCGTGGTCCACGTACCGGCCTTGGTCGCGATGTAGACGTCGGAGGTCAGGCCGTCCTGGTAGGCGATCGCGGGCGCGCCGTTGGCGAAGTAGATCGAGGCGGCGGCGCCCACGGTGTGAGGGCGATCGCCGGTGCGCTGGCCATCGTCGACGACCTCGGGCGTGCCCGCGGTGCCGTTCCACGTGGTGTAGAGCAGCTGGTCACCGATCGCGTCCTGGTAGGCGACGTGAACCGTGTTGGAGCCATCGACGATGGCCGAGGCCCACATACCGCGATCACCGCTCGCCGGCTGATCGAGCACGGTCTCGGCGAACGCGTTGCTGTCGGGCGCGGTCTCGGCGGTGAGCACGAGGGCGCGGCGATTGCGATCGTAGTACGCCGCGGCGAGGCGGCCGTCGGTGAGTGTGACCAGGCTGACGAACAGGCCGGGGCCGGTCGCGAGCGTGGCCGTGGTCGGATCGGCGACCGGCGTGGTGCACGCGCCCGCGATGCAGACGTCGCCGTCGCCGCAGGCGGCGCAGCCGGTGCCGAGCGTCGTACAGGTCTCCGGATCGCCCGCGTTGACGCCCGCGATGCAGGCTTCGCCCGCGCCGCACAGGCCGGCGCACGTGCCGGGGCCCTGCGCGAGCACGAGGATGCTCCATTCGGTCTCGCGCTCCGGGTTCTTGATGTTCGAGCGGGCGAGCCGCAGCTCGGTGGTGCGGTGGCCGGTGCCGTCGTCGATGCCGACCGCGAGGTAGGCGATCACCGGGCGGCCGCCGCCGTCGAACGCGAGCGAGGTGTGCTGGCCGACGTCCTCGCCGGCGCCGGGGTCGACGACGTACGACTTCCACTGGCCGCGCTTGGTCTCGTAGGCGTACTTGAGCGCGCGCGCCTCGCGGTCCTGGTAGCTGACGCGCGCGAGCCCGCCGGCGAGGCCGATCGAGGTCCAGGCGCCGACGTTCGGGCCCGCGTCCTCGATGCCGCCGCGATACGAGCTGGGCTCGTACGTCGGGGTCACGTCCGGTACGCCGTCGACGACGACATAGGTGACCGCATCGGGGTTGTTCGCGTCGCCGACGACGAGGTCGCCGAGGCCGGTGTCGTAGGTCGCGACGACGACGCGCGTGTCATCGGCGGCGATGCTCGTGTAGCGGCCGAGGCCGCCGTTCGGGATGTCACCCTCGAGGCACGCGACGTCGCCGCACGGCGGATCGGAGCCGCAGTCGCAGCCGGGGAGGCACGCCATCGCGGCGAGCCACACGGTGCTGCCGAGGCGACGCGCGCGCCGCACGAACCGCGCGAACGAGCGCCGCACCGGCAGCACGAGCAGCAGGATCACGATCGCGAACAGCCCCGCGTTGCGCGCGCCGCCGGAGGAGTCGCACGCGCAGCCCTGCGAGCTCGGCGAGCCGTGGAAGCCGTTGGCCTCGTTCTTCGCGAGGCCGATGCCGAGGTCGGTGCCGAGCACGACCTCGATGACCTCGGGCGTCGTGTCGATCGTCTCGGGCTTGCCGAGCTCGCGCGCGCGCACCTCGATGCGGTGCAGACCGGGCAGCCAGAACGTCTGCGCTGCGAGGCGCGGGCGGCGGTTCGTCGCCCACGGCGACCACGCACCCTCGTCGATCCGATACGACCACTCGAGCCCGGCGACGGTGCCGAAGTCGAGCGTCACCGCGGGCGCCTTGCCGGACGTCCACTGCCGCGGATCGCGCGCGATGGAGGCGTCGGGCTCCTCGACCCCCGCGAGCGTGACCTGCGTGTCGACCGGGCGCGCCGGCATCGCGGTCACGAGGTTCGCGAAGATCGCCAGGTAGGTGTCATTGTCGACGGCGGTGATGTCGGTGACCGCGAGCTGCAGGCCTCCGAGCTCCGGCAGCGAGAACCCGCCGAGGCCGCCCGACAGCTGCGGCAGCACGAGGTTGAGCAGCGTCGGAAAAAGACTCGCCAGCTCGGCCGGCGTCTCGGTGACCGCCTCGGAGTTCTTGACCGAGACGTTGGTGAACGCGTTCGCGGTGTCGCCAATCACGGGCACGATCTCGCCGGCGCCCGCGGAGTCGAGGCCGATCGGCAGGTGCAGATCGGAGACCACGGTGAACGTCCGCACGTACTGGTCATCGACGGCCGCGAAGAAGTCGATCTCGAGCGCCGTGAACTTGAGGTCGAGCAGCGGCTCGACGAGCGTGCGGTTCCCCGAGCCATCCGTCATGAAGGTGTTCTTGCCGAGCGTGATCTCGGGCGGACTCTGCGGACGCAGGCCGATCGCCATCGGCGCGTTGGTCTCGACGAGCCGGCCGAGCGAGCGCGACAGCAGGCCGAGCGTGTCGGTCGTCAGCTGCGGCACCGTGCTGTGGCCGACGGTCAGGCAGAACAGACCGCCGTCGTAGCCGGCCCACCCGAACTGCGCGAGCTGCGACTTGTGCACGCCGATGCCGACGTCGAACGGCGCGGCGGTGTCGGGCCGCGTGTTGCCCTGGAAGAACGTCGACGGCGTGATGGTGACGCGCGCCGGCGCCGTCGCCTGCGGGCCGCAGCGATCGCGCGCCGCGCCGCCCGGCAACATGCCACCGAGCATGCCGAGCGCGACACCGCTGTTATCGGTGGTCGCATAGCCGCCGGCGACCTCGTAGAGATCGATCGCGCCCGTGGTGCCGGGCGAGAAGCCGCCGAACAGCGCGGTGCCGCGCGCGCGGCCCGAGAGGCCGAGCTCCTGCAAGCAGGCGCCGCCCACCATGCAGGTGCCACCGGTGCACGCCGTCGCGAACGGGCTCCCGCACTCGGCGACGTTGCCCGATGCGCACGACTTGCAGGTCGCGCCGTTGATCGCGTCCTCGATCTGGCCTTCGAGCTGGTCCGTGATCGTCGAGATGAACGAGCCGATGAATGCGTCGGCGAGGTCGCAGATGAAGCCCCCGGACAGCGACAGGTCATTATCCTCGAGCTGCGAGACGGACACGTTGGTCGCCTGGACGCGCGTCGTCCCGGTGGTCCCATCCTGGACGAGCGCGATCTGGAGATCGATGCGCAGATCGTCGACGTTGCCGTTCGTGGTGTCCACGTTGATGCCGCAGTCGACACCCTGGTACCTGAACGGCAGCGCCGACTTCGTCTTCACGCGCGCGCGCACCGTGGTGTCGAGGCGGCT
This sequence comes from Kofleriaceae bacterium, assembly GCA_035539815.1. Taxonomy (GTDB): domain Bacteria; phylum Myxococcota_A; class Polyangia; order Haliangiales; family Haliangiaceae; genus JABFXX01. The sequence goes on along the minus strand of DATLHR010000110.1, from coordinate 10,484 downwards.
CGCACCCTGCACCGGCGTGAGCACCAGGCGCGGCTGATCGCCCGCCATGGCGTTGAGATCGATCTCCAGCGGGCCGCAGTTGGGGATCGGCGCGCCGCCCGAGCAGCACACCGCGGGGTTGCCGCCGCAGCTGCCGGGGACCGCGAACTCGATCACGCCGTTCATCGCGCCGCCGACGAGCGGGCCGATGATCGCCGCGGGATCCGCCGTGATCTTGGCGATCGCGCTCTGCGTGATGCGCAGCTGTGCGGCGTTCGGGTTGCGCTCTGCCGCCGGGAATCCGCCGGGGATGGGCTCCATGCTCGTGCAGCCTCCGCAGCCTCCGCCGCTACACGACGCGGCGAACACGATGGAGGTGATCAGGACGACCCAGTCGATCCGACGGTTGTTCATTAGGCCCTCCACGGGGGTTTCGCCCGCGGGCCCCCCGCCGGTCAAGCATCGAAGGATCCGGGCCTCCTCACAGTTCCGCAACGCCGGCCAAGCCCCCGTGTCATCGTTGGACAACGTGCGCTACGTCGCATTCCTCGTCGCCGTCGTGAGCTTGGCCATGGCGACCGCCCACGCAGAGCTCCCCCGCAGCCAGCAGCGCTGGGAGATCCCGGTGCACGAGGGCGTGCCGTGGCCGATCAAGCTCGTGCCGCTCGACGGCCCGCTGCCTCCCGCGCCACAGGTCGACGAGCCGGCACCACCCGCGGGTACGCGCGCCGCCGCCCGCGTCCTCGGCGTGCTCGACACGATCCAGCGCACGCTCGTCGCGTCGAAGTACCAGGCCTCGACGCGCGTCCGCGCCAAGGACGGCACGTACGACTGGGACTGCTCGGGCATGGCCGCGTGGATCCTCCGCCGCTCGGCGCCCCACGCCCTCGCCACGCTCGCGAGCTCGCGCCCCGTCGCCCGCGACTTCGCCAACGTGATCGAGCGCGCACCGACCACCCGCGCGCGCCGCGGCTGGCGACGCATCCCCCGCGTCGCCGACGTGCTGCCCGGCGACGTGTTCGCGTGGAAGCGCCCCAAGGGCCTCCCGAGCAAGAACACCGGGCACGTCGGCTTCGTCGTCGATCGCCCCCTTCCCGTCCCCGCGATCCCCGGCGCATGGGCGGTCCGCATCGCCGACTCCACGTCGTCCTTCCATCAGGACGACACGCGCGCCACCGACCCCGACGGCGGGTTCGGCATCGGCACGCTCGTGTTCCTCACCGACGAGCGCGGGCAGGCCACCAGCTACGGCTGGGCGGGCACGAAGACCGAGTGGTACATCGTCACGCCCGTCGTGTTCGGTCGCGTCGAGCGCTAAGCACGAACGTACGAGCTCACTGCAGGATGTGCGGCAGGCCGAGCTCCCAGCGCAGCTGGTCGTTCGCCTTGCCCGGCCACATCACCGCGGGCTCCTCGAGCTGCCACATCCGGCAGCGCGGCGTGAACACCCACAGCAGGTTGCGATCGAGGATCGCATTGGTCGCCATCCGCGCGGCCTCGTTCGCGCCTTCCATCGTCGCGAGGTCCACGTTCGTCTTCACGAAGTCGGCCGCGAGGAACATGTTCGGGATCGCGGTCCGCGCATCCGGTCGGTACTGCCAGCTGCCCGCGGTGTTGATCAGCAGCGCCTCCTGATTGGTCGGCCCGCCGCTGCCGGTGAACACGAGCGACGGATCGAGGAACCACGTCACGATCCAGCTGGGATCCAGCACCGTCGTCCCCGCCTGGTTTAATGAGGTGGTCAACTGTGCGACGACTTCATTATAAATCTCCTGCTTCGTGCACTCGCGAGCGGGCTTGCCATAGAGAATGCCCGGCTTGTCGAAGTTGGAGATATCGATCGAGAGGATGCCCCGGACGTTGCCATTGCCGAAGCTCGCGAGGTTGAAGTTCGGCCAGAACTGCGCCTGCGACACGCTGGTCAGCGCCCACGGGGAGTCGAGGTAGATCGTGTGCCCGCGGACGATCGGCACGTCACGGTCCAGGTACAGCTGGATGCCGTTCATCCATGACGTGCTCATTTGGTAGAGGTCCGCGAGCGATGGATCCGCCGCGAGCACGTTGGGGTTGAGCAGCGGCAATAACCGCTCCAATGGAAGCGCGAATACATAATGATCGGCGGTGATGTTCTGGAGGGTGCCGTTGATACGTACTGCTACGGAGGCGATGCGGCCGCCGCTCATCGTGATGCCCTCGACCATCGCGTTCTTGTGATACGTGACGCCTTTGCCCTGCAGATAGCTCAGCCACGGGTCGATCCAGACGTCGTTCGTCGGGCCGTTGAGCAGGCGATCCAGCGGCTGCCCGCTCGCGAGCAACTGGGTGAGGATCAGCCCCACGGTGCGAGCGTTGACCTCCTCCGCGCGGGCGGCGACCAGGTTGCGGGTCAAGCCGATCGCGAGGAACTTGCGATATTCCTCGGAGTAGTCCGTCGCATCGACGAACTCCCACCAGCTCTGAAATTCGTATTCTCCATAACGTCGATCATCGCAGCTGGTCATGAACTGCAGCATGCGCGTCGCGAAATGAGTGATCTCCTGGACGGTCAGCTGCGGCAACGGCCCGAGCAGGAGCTGGATCGCGGCGACGACGTCATCGAGTCCGATCGGGAACGACGCGAGAGGTACGACGATGTCGGGGCGGCCCTCCGCGAGTGACATCGACAGCGCGCTGGCCTCGACGAGGTTGTCGAACACCTTGCGCGAGCCGTACGGGATCCGCTTCATGGTGTCGGTGACGTGCTTGTAGAACCCGGGGAAGAAGCGGAATCCGTGCTCTCCGGGGAGATCGCGACGGCCGCCCGTCCCCGAGCCCGGCACGCCCACGCTGCGCGCCTTGCCACCCGGGATCGTCTGGCGTTCGTACACCGTCACGTCGAAGTCGCGCTCCGCGAGCTCGTGCGCGGCGCTCATCCCGCCGACGCCGCCCCCGAGGATCGCGACGCGCTTGCCGGGGCCGAAGATCCCGGCCTCGCCCGTCGCGGGTAGCAGTGGCACCGAGGCGGCACCGGCCAAGGCAGTGAGGAAGTTACGTCTACGCATGCCTCTCCTGAGTCGCGTCGCTAGCTCGTTAATCGCGACTTTCAATCACACTAACAACGTCCGTGAGACGATAGCTAGGACAATCACGCTACGTAGAACTACGTAAAGGTTGCTTGATAACCTACGCAACCTTTTCGCTGACGACAGCCTGAGGTAATGGATCGGCCGTGGTTGCTGTACGGATCCTCGCCGTCTTCGCTGCGATCGATCTCGCGTTCAAGGTCCTGGTCGGTGCGGCGTTCCTCGAGATCATGGGTGCGCACGCGGGGCCGCTGCGCGCCGAGCTGCTCGTGTCCTCGCTCGGGATCCTCGTCGTCACGTGGCCGCTGTGGCTCGCGCTCATGTGGCTCACGCTGCGCCCGATCGCGCGGTGGAAGCGGCGGCATGGCTCGAACCTCGTCGACGTCGAGCTGCTCGAGCGCACCCACGCGCATTGTCTGCGGCTGCCCACGCTCGTCAGCGTGCTGTGGGTGGCGCACTGGGTCGGCTCGTACCTCCTGATCCTGGGGCTCGGTGGCTACCCGATCGGTGCCGCACAAATGCTGCTGCTCGCGACCCTGGCGTGCGGGCCGGCGCCGCTCGGTCACGCGATCGCCGAGTGGATCACGATGTCGATCCGGCGCGAGCTCGGCCACCTCGCGGATCGCTACGGCCTCACGCTCGCACTGTCACCGTCGACGATCCGCCGTCAGATCTCGTTCTATACGATCTGCGCCGCGGTGGCGCCGGCAGGCTTCATGGCTGCGATCGGCGTCGCGGCGCGCCTCGGCGACTCTCCGATCTCGACGCTGTACTACGGGGTCGTGCTCGGCGGCGTCGGCGTCGCGGCGTTCTCGCTGCTCGTCGCCTTCCTCGTCGCCCGCGCGCTGACGCGCCCGATCATCGAGATCGACGATGCGATCCAGCGTATCGCGCAGCCCGATCGCCCCGCGGAGTTCGCGCGGATTCCGCGGTTCCAGGGCAACGAGATCGGGCGCCTCGCCGAGCACACGAATACGCTGCTGTCGTGGCTCGAACGCGACGCCCGGCAGCGCGCCACCGTCGATCGCGAGCTCGCGATCGCGCAGGAGATCCAGACCTCGATCCTTCCCCAGCGCTGGCAGGTCGACGGTCTCGACATCTCGGCCTCGATGGTCACCGCGACCCGCGTCGGCGGCGACTACTACGACATCCTGCCGCGCAGCGGCGGAGGCTGGATCGGGATCGGCGACGTCAGCGGTCACGGCGTGAGCGCCGGGCTCATCATGCTGATGCTCCAGAGCGTCACCGCGACGATGGTCGCCGCCAATCCCAACGCTTCGACGCGCGAGATCGTGGTCGCGATCAACCGCGTACTCGCCGACAACATCCGCAAGCGAATGCGCGGCAACGACTTCATCACGTTCACGCTGCTGCGCTACGACGCCGACGGCCACCTCCGGTTCGCCGGCGCTCACGAGGATCTCGTGATCTGGCGCGCGAAGTCGGGGCGCTGCGAGTGCGTCCCCACGCCCGGCCCCTGGGTCGGCGTGCGCCGCGACATCGATGCCGTCACCGTCGAGAACGAGCTCGTGCTCGAGCCCGACGACGTCCTCGTGCTCTACACCGACGGGGTCACCGAAGCGCGAGACCGCAACGGCAAGCTGTTCGGCATCGAGCGGCTGTGCGAGACCGTCGAGGCGCACGCGAAGGAGGATCCGGCCGCGATCGTCGACAACGTCGTCGACGCCGTTCGCCGATGGGGGCGCGTTCAGGAGGATGACATCTCCGTCGTCGTCGCTCGCCAGGTCGGGATGGCACGCCACGCCGCGATGAACTGATCAGCGCCGGTCGTGCGCGTGGAGCCACGCCGTGACGACGCGATACGCCTTGCGCTGCGTCTGCTTCGCAGCCTCGAGACGCTGCTTCGCGCTGCGCGCTAGCTCGAGCGCGTGCGGCCGCTCGGCGCGTACGGTCCACAGCGCCTTCGCGAGCGAGAGCTCGGTGTGCGCGAGGTCCTCCGCGTCCGTGTCCGCATCGGCGGTGCGGATCGCGAGCGCTCGCTCGAGGACGTCCTTCGCGAGTGCGGGCCGCTTGGTCGCCGTATAGAGGTCACCCAGTGCGGTCAGCGAGTAGCCGAGCTCGGGGTCGGTCTTCGACTCCGCCTCCACGATCGACTGCGCCTCGCGCAACATCGCCTCGGCGCGCTTGGGGGCCTTCACGATGAGTAGCTCGCCGTAATCCGCGAGCAGCTTCACGCGCAAGGGGACGTCCTTCTTGGCGTCGATGATCTTCAAGGCGCGCTCGAAGCTCGCGGCCGCCTCGTCGACCTTGTCCTGCTGGCGCAGCACGTTACCGATGGCGCGCAGCGCGTCGGCGACGTCGGGATGCTCGGGGCCGCGCAGCGCCTCGTACATCGCGAGCGCACGCCGGTACATCGCGACCGAGTCGTCGAGCTTCTGCTGCTGGTCGTACAGCGACGCGAGGTTGTAGAGCACGAGTGCGATCTGCGGATGCTTCTCCGGGAACACCTCGAGGCCGCACGCGAGCGCCTTCTGGAACCAGGTCTCGGCGGCGGCATAGTCATGGCGAGACCACGCGACGGTGCCGAGGTTGTTCAGCGAGGAGAACACCCACGGGTGCACGTCGCCGAACAGCTTCATGCGAAGCGCGAGCGCGCGCGTGTGGATCTCTTGCGCGGCGTCGAGGTTTCCGAGCTTGCGCTCGATGCCGCCGAGGTCGTTGAGGACGATCGACATCGGTGCCGACTCGCGCTGGCCGAGCTGCTCGTACACCGCCTGTGCGGCGAGCAGCTTCTCGCGCGCCGCGGGGAGCTTGCCCTTGGCATCGAGGATCAAGCCTTCGTAGTGGGTGAGCTGCGCACCGAGCTCGGCGTGCCCACCGACGGCCTCGAGCGCGGCGCGCGCCATCGTGATGGCCCAGTCCGCGCGCTCGAAGTTCCGTTCGCCGAGGCCGAGCACCCACGCGAGCGCCGACCATGCCTCGACGGCGACGAGACGATGATTGCTCGCGTTCGCCGCGATCGCCGCCTGCTCGAGCAGCTTCACGGCGGACGTCGAGTCCCCCGTGCGATCCTTCAAGTCGCCCGCGACGAGCAGCGCCTCTGCCTCGAGTGGGCGGTACGCGAGGTCCTGCGCGACCTTGGCCGCGGCCTCGGCCTTCGCGAGTGCGAGCTCGGCCTTGCCGAGCAAGCGCAACGCACGCGCCGCCGACAGCTCGGCGCGGGCGACCTCCACCTGCTCGCGCATGATCTGCGCCGACGGCGGCATCGGCGCGCTCAGCGCCGCGACGTCTTCGCACACCGCGAGCGGGGACAATCCCATCACCGCGCGTGTGGCGCCCAGCGCGATCCGCGCGTCGGCCTCGACGAGGCCTCTCGTCAGCGCCGCGAGCTCGTCGCGCTTGCGATCGAGGCACGTCATGCGCAGCGCGAGCGTGGCGTCGGTCTGTTCCTTCCGCACTCGCGTCGCCTCGCACGCCTGGCGGCGCGCCGCGATCCAGCCGTCCGCGTACCGATCGAGCTGCTCGCCGGCCCGCGCCGCGATCGCCTTGCCGTCCTTGGGTCTGGCCTTGGCGAACGTCGCCGCCAGCTTGTCCTTGATGCCTGCGTCCCACGCGCCCGCGAGCTCCGTCGGCGCCACCGCGCACGCATCGGCCGCCGGCGCGCGCGAACCCGCTGTCACCGCCGTCACCACCACGGCCACCGGCACCGCCGCCGCGAGCGCACCGAATGCGAGCCACTTCCGCGTGGAGCGCGTCGACGCCGCGCGCAGCTGTGCGAGCAACGCCGGCAGGTCCGCATGACGCTCCTCCGGCGCGGGACGCAGCCCGCGCGCGACGAGATCGACGACGCGCTGGGGCACATCGGACTTGCTCGGCCGCGCGAGCTCCTGCCGCTCGATCGCCACCGCGAGCGACGCCATCGTGCTGCCCAGGAACGGGCGCACGCCGAACAGCACCTCCCACGCCACGATGCAGAACGCGAACTGATCCGAGCGCGCGTCGATCGGGTCGCCGGACAGCTGCTCTGGCGACATGTACGCGGGCGTTCCCATCACCGCGCCGGTGACCGTCATCGGGGTCTGCACGTCCGAGTCCGGCACGAGCGGGATGATCTGCTCGCTCGTGCGCGCACCGAGGTGCGCGATGCCGAAGTCGCTCACGCGCGCGCGGCCGTCATCGCCGACGAGCACGTTCTCGGGCTTGAAGTCGCGGTGGATGAGTCCGGCCGCGTGCGCCGCCGCGAGGCCCTCGCCCGCCTCGATCAGCTTCGCCAGCTTCTCGCGCCACGTGCGATGCCCCGCGGTCAACCACGAGCGCAGCGTGCCGCCGCGCACGTACTCCATCGCGACGTACAGCCGATCGCCGTGGCTCGCGACCTCGAACACCGTGACCACGTTCGGGTGCGCGAGCTTCGCCATCGCGATCGCCTCGCGCTGCAGGCGATCTCCGCCCGAGCCCGCACCGTGCAGCTTGACCGCGATGTCACGCCCGAGCGTCAGGTCGCGCGCGAGGTACACCGCGCCCATGCCGCCCCGCCCGAGCAGGTGCTTCACCTCGTAGCGCTCGCCCAGCGCGACCTCTTCGTCCAGCGGCGCCGCCGTGGGCTCGCTCCCCGGCGGCGGCGTCCCGAGCGCCGTCGGACCGGTCGCGAGCGAGTGCATCGCCCCTCGACACGTGGGGCAGCTCTCGACGTGCGTCTCGAGCTCGCGCATGCGCGGCGGCTCGAGCGTCTGCTCGAACATCGCCCGCAGCGCCTGGTCGTCGGGGCAGCCCACCGACCGCGAGTGTATCAATCGATCTCGCCGCCGACGACGAGGTAGCCGGACTGATCCTCGATCGTGACGTCCTGCACGCTGACGCCGCCGAACGAGGGCAGCGGCACCGCGCCGACGACGCCGCTGCCGAAGGCCACGATGCGCGCGAGGCCGAACGACGACACCGCCTCGAACTGCGCGTTCGACAGCTGGTTCGCACCGTCGATCCCCTCGTCGGTGATGTCGACGAACACCGTCGGCGTGCCGACGTCGAGGCGCATCGCGCCGTTGGCGTTGGGCTTCACGACCAGGTTGACCTCGGCGTTGAGCACGACCTGGGTCGTGGTCGCCGTGCCGTTCTTGAACGAGGCCATCACGTCACCGATCGTGAGCTTGAGCGCGTCACCGCTCGCGTCGATGAACGGCGGCACCTTGGCCGACAGCTCGACGCGGTCGTACAGCCGGCCGACCTCGCCGTAGCTGCCGTTCTTGAGATCGATGCCGGCGTCCATGCCGCCCGCGGCCCAGTAGCTGTTGAGCAGCTGGTTCGCGGCGTCGTCGGCGACCGCGAGCTCGAAGCCGCGCGTCATGTCCATCGCGGGCACGACGTTCGGGACGTAGACGAAGCCGGGCGAGCTCGAGTCATTCTGCGCGCGCAGCTCGGTGTCGAGCTCGATGATCGCACCGGCCGGATCGATCTCGATGCGTGCCGGCTTGACCTTGACGTCGACCGGCGTGCCGAGCACGTCGATCGTCTTGGTCTCGTTGAGGCCCGCGAGCGCATCGTTGAGGTACGGGACGGCGACGCGCTCGGTGACCCACGCGAGCACCGGACCGATCGCGGTGTCGATGTGGAGGAGATCGACGATCTCGCCGGGGATGCCGCCGAGGTCGACGTTGAAGCCCTGGATGCGGACGTCCTGGTCGTCGAGGTAGATCTCGAACTTGTCGGCGTTGACGCCGACGCGCAGCACGCCGGAGATCGAGATCCGGTCGGCGCTGATCGTGATGGGGCGCGAGCCGTTCGCACACGCGACCGCCCAGTTGAGCCCCATGTTGACGCGCGGGCGCACGAGCTCGGCCGAGAGGTAGATGCCGCCGGTCTGCGGCAGCAGCTGGATCTTCGTGGTCGCGTCGAGCGCGAGGTTGGTGATCGAGCCCTGCACGAAGAGGCAGTCGGGGCCGGTCGGCGCGCCGTAGTTGATCACCGGGTTGAGCGGGGCGACCGTGCTCATCAGCGTCGGGCCGGTCATGAAGCCGGTGATGCCGCGGCCGACGGCGTCGAACGCCTGCGCGGTCATCGACGCGGTCAGCGCCTGCGGGACCGTGGAGTTGATCGACTCGAGGGGACCGGTGACGACCGCGCGCGTCTCCTTGCCCGTGTTGTCCTGCGCATCCTTCGCGATCGCGTGGATGAGGTTGGTCCCATCGGTGACCGGCACGACGGCCTCGAACGTTCCATCGGGGTTGACCGCCGCGGTGACGCCGTTCACGGTCACCGAGGTCACGCCCTGGTCGTCGATCGCGATGCCCTTGACGGTGAGCTGCGAGACGTCCCCCGCGAACGTGCCGCGGGTCGGAGACGTGATGCGCACGCGCGGAGCGTAGGGGTCGATCGCGGGCGCGTCCGGGTCGTACTCCTGATCGCAGGCGATCAACGAGCTGGAGGCGAGGACGAGACCGAGGAGGCTGATGGCGTGGCGCATGAGGTGGCTCCCGTGGGTGGAGCCAGCTCGAGCAAGAAGGAGGCCACGCCCGGGTGCCACTTGCCTTCCTTGGGCGCGGTCGAGAGCTCGACCCGGCCATGGCTGCGATCCTGCCAGGAGATCCGCGTGGTACGCGGCTCCGACGTGCCGATGGCCAGGCTCTTCCCCACCGGCAGCGCGAACGTCACGAGCAGCACCACCCACGGACGCGCTCCGCTGGGGTCGACCCCGACCTTCGCCTGAACCTTCGTGGGAACCAGGCGTTTGCCGTCGATCGAGACCGAGAGCGGCGCCATCGCGAACGACCCGAGCAGGTCGCGCAGCGCCTCCAACGCGTGTGATTTCGGGGCGCTGGCGGCGCGGCGGAGGACGGTCTCGGTCGCCTCGCCCGAGCTGGGCCGGTAGCCGACCAACAGTGCGATCTCGCAGGGTTCGACCTGCACCACGACGTTGCGCACCGGGGGGAAGGAATGGCCCCAGGCAGGCCCTGCTGCCAGGCAAATGGCAACCGCGGTAGCCACTGCCAACGCTCCTGCGCTGCGCGTCATCCCGCGGGGATCGATCATGGCGACCACTCCGGCAGCTTGTCGAACTGCGTGCGGACGTCCGGCCGCGACGCGGGCGGCGGCGCCTTGCGCGGCAGCGGGGCCTGCGGCGGATCGAAGCCACCGCCATCGGTGTCGATCCAGATCGGGTTGGTGATCGCGTATGGCGTCGAGATGTGGAGGCGCTCGGGCTTGAGGTTCGACGCGATCGGCAGCGACGAGAGATCGATGCCCGACGCGAGCGCGGAGATGATCACCGTCGCGTCGAGCGGCGGGAACTCGACCGGGGTCGACACCGGGAACATGTTCGCGGTGCCCGTCGCCTCGGCGACCACCCAGCTGTCGCGTGGCAGCGCGAACATGTTCCCGGTGTCGACCCCGGTCGAGTTCCCGCCGCTCGACGCGACGGTGATCATCTCCGCGCTCGCGTCGGGCATCGATCTCTCGTCGCTGCCGATCGCGTCGAACCTCAAGCCC
>DATLHR010000109.1:0-22193 GCA_035539815.1 Kofleriaceae bacterium | reverse complement strand
CAGGAGGCGCATCGTGTTCGCGACCGTGCTGCGGTCTTTTCCGATGCGCGCGCCGATCTCGTCCTGCGTCAGCCCGAACTCGTCGACGAGGCGCTGGAACGCGGCGGCCTCTTCGAGCGGCCCGAGGTCGGCGCGCTGCAGATTCTCGACGAGCGCGCGCTCGAGGGCCGCGCCTTCCGCGACGTCCTGCACGACGACCGGCACCTCCGTCACGCCAGCGCGCTGCGCCGCACGCCACCGCCGCTCGCCGGCGATCAGGTAATAGCCGCCGCCGTCACGCGGGCGCACGACCAGCGGGACGATGATGCCGTGGACGCGGATCGAGTCCGCGAGCTCGCCGAGCTTGTGCTCGTCGAACTTGCGGCGCGGCTGCTCCGGGCTCGGATACAGCTCCTCGATGCCCGCCGCGAAGTACACGCGCGACCGCGGCGGCGCCGCCTCGATCGGCGCGCTCGTCGACGGTGGCGGCGCGCTCGGCAGCAGCGCACCGAGCCCGCGCCCGAGGCCGCGCTTCTTGACATCGCTCATCATGCGAGAGACTGACCCTTCACCGCGCTCGTCGCCAGCGTCCGCTGGAGGAACTCGTCGGCGATCGCGAGGTAGCTCTTGGTGCCGGCGCAGCGCAGGTCGTACAGCAGCACGGGCTTGCCGTGGCTCGGCGCCTCCGAGAGCCGCACGTTGCGCGGCACGGTCTCGTCGAACACCTTCTCTCCGAAGAACTTCTGCACCTCGTCGCGCACCTGGTTCGCCACGGACAGGCGCCCGTCGAACATCGTGAACAACACGCCGTCGATCGACAGGTGCGGGTTGTACGCGGCCTTCACCTTCTCGATCGTCGACGTCAGCGCGCTCAGACCTTCGAGCGCGAAGTACTCGGCTTGCATCGGGACCACCACGCCGTCGGCCGCGACCAGCGCGTTGAGCGTGAGCAGCCCGAGCGAGGGTGGGCAATCGATCACGATGTACTCGTACTGGTCCGCCACCGTCGCGAGCGCGTCGGCGAGGAACCGCTCGCGCCGCTCCGCGGAGATGAGCTCGATCTCGGCCCCGACCAGGTCCGTGGTCGCGGGCACCACGAACAGCGTCGAGATGTCGGTCGGCTGGATGACCTCGGCGAGCGTCGCATCACCGACGAGCGCGTCGTAGATCGAGCGCTCGACACGGTCGCGCGGGTAGCCGACGCCCGACGACGCATTCCCCTGCGGGTCGAAGTCGACGAGCAGCACGCGATGGCCGCGCGAGGCCACCGACGCCGCGAGGTTGATCGCGGTCGTGGTCTTGCCCACGCCACCCTTTTGGTTCGCGACCGCGACGATCCGGGTCATGAGCGCCGAGTAGCACGGGCCTATGACGATCCCGGTCTCCCGCTCGCGCCGTGAAAAAAAAATTGGGCCCGGATGCCGTTCGAGCTTACGTTGTACGCAGATGTAGGACATGTGGGTCATGTCCTGGAGGGAGCTGAAATGTCTTCTGGAATTCCGCGTATGTACACGTCGTTTGCCGAGTTCGAGCGCGAGGAGCTGCGTCGGTTGGACTCGCTCCACACCTCCGTGGACGACCTCGTGGAGGAGCGCTTCGCCGAGGACCTCGACTTCGGCCAGAGCGACCAGCCGCGCCGCCGCGGCCGCCCGCGCAAGAACCCGCGGTAGGCACTACGTCTCGATCGCGTAGTCCTTGAGCTTCTTGTAGAGCGTCGAGCGATCGATCTCGAGGATCGCCGCCGCCTGCGCCTTGTTGCCGCCGGTGGCCGCGAGCGCCGCCAGGATGCCCTCCTTCTCCAGCTCGCGCAGCGAGCGCGCGCGAGTCGGTGGCTCCGAGGGACGCGCGGCCGGGGCAGGGACCGCAGGCGCCGGGGCAGGTGGAGCCGGCGCGAACGGCGGCGTCTCGACGATCGTCGGCATCGCGGCCGAGATCGACGAGCCGAGCGGTGGCGTGGGTGGCGACGTGCGCGTGCGCGAGGGAACCGACGGCGCGAGCATCTGCGGTGGCAGGTCCTGCGCCATGATCAGCTCGCGCTCGCCGAGGACGATCGCGCGCTCGACGGCGTTGCGCAGCTCGCGCACGTTGCCGGGCCACGCGTAGCGCGTCATCGCCGCGATCGCATCGGGCGAGAAGCCCGTGATCCGCCGCGCGGCTTGATGCCGGAACCGCGCGAGGAAGTGCTCCGCGAGCAGCGGGACGTCGCCGAGGCGCTCGCGCAACGGCGGCACGACGATGGTGATGACGCTGAGGCGGTAGAACAGGTCCTCGCGGAACGTGCCGCGCTTGACCATCTCGGCGAGGTCGCGGTTGGTCGCGGCGACGACGCGCACGTCGACCTCGATCGCTCTCTGGCCGCCGACGCGCTCGAAGCGGCGCTCTTCGAGCACGCGCAAGAACTTGGTCTGCAGGCCGAGCGGCAACTCGCCGACCTCGTCGAGGAACAGCGTGCCCTTGTCCGCCATCTCGAACCGGCCGGCCTTCTTCTCGGTGGCGCCCGTGAACGCGCCCTTCTCGTGCCCGAACAGCTCGCTCTCGATCAGGCTCTCGGTGAGCGCGGCGCAGTTGACCGCGACGCACGGGCCCTTGGCGCGGCGGCTCGCGCGATGGATCGCACGGGCGACCATCTCCTTGCCCGCACCGGACTCGCCGCCGAGCAGCACCGTCGCATCGCTCGGGCCGACGCGCCGGACGAACGACACGACCGCCTGCGCGGCCTCGGTGCGCCCGATGAAGTCGCCGCCGGCGGCCGGGCCGTCGAGCTGCTCTTCGAGGGCGTCGGCGCGGCGCACGGCCTGGTCGCGCGCCTCGGTGCTCGACCACGCGGCCCCGAGCAGGTGCGAGAGACAGCCGGCGGCGAGCGAATCGATCTGCTCCCAGGCGGCGCCTTGGCGATCGACCCACAGGACGCCGACGACCTCGTCGCCGGAGCCGTGCACCGGCGCCGCGATCAACGCGCGTCCGCCGGTCTCCGCGGTGACCACCTGCTTGTGGCCGACGACCTTGTCGACGAGGTCCTGCGGCGCCTGCAGCTGGGTGGCCTCGTTGGTCGCGACCGCCGCGGCGATCGGCGCGGGGCGTCGCCCCGCGGTGAGGACGAAGGCGCGCTGTGCACCGAGTGCGGTGAGCGCGGCATCGCACGCGGCGCGCGCGACCGCATCACGGCCGGCCGCGGTCTCGGCGCGCAGCCGATCGCCGAGCTGCGCGAGCGCCGCGAGGTGACGGCGCGCGCGATCGTCGCCCGACACGAGCGCGAGCAGCTGCCGGCTGCCGACCTCCATGGTCACGTGGCTCGACGCCTTGGTCACGGCGACGCCCTCGACGGGCAGGTACGCCATCCTCGTGTTGCCGAGGACGATCTCGTCGCCCGCCTCGAGGACGTGCACCGTCGCGGCCGCGCCGTTGATCAACGTACGTGTCTTCCCGCTATCGTCGATCCAGCACATCACGCCATCGCGCAGCTCGATCATGCCGTGCTGGCGGGACACCGTCGGATCGGTGAGCTGCACCAGGCTGCCATCCCCGCGGCCGACGGCGCCGCCCCGCAGCGGCAGCTCGAACTCGCGACCTGCGTCGGGACCCTCGATCACCACCAGCCGGGCCAGCGACATGCGGGCATCTTACTCGCTGTAGTAGCCTTCACGCATGACGCGCATGTCGATCGACCTCCGCGCCGCCTTCGGCGCCCCTGCGCGCCCGACGTGCGTCGGGCTTGCGATCGCTTCGATCCTCGTCCTCGGGCTGAGCGGCTGCCCCAAGAAGAACGAGGACACCACGCCGGGCACCGGCTCGGGCTCGGGGCCCGCGCAGCTCGCGAAGAAGGTCTCGATCTCGTGGGGGATCCAGCCGGCGGGCGAGATGGCCGACCTCTACCTCGCGCTGACCGACGAGACCGGGCGCGTCGCGAGCCACTCGCTCGGTCGCTACAAGGGCACGTGCTCGGTGACCGCACCATCGGCGGGGATGAACGCACTGACCGCGGTCACGTGCCGCACCGGGGGCACCGGTACAGAGCTGCACGTCGTCACGCAGGGCGGCGATACGATCATCGTGCTGCAGATGGGCATCGACGAGGGCGTCACGCCCGATCCCATGTCGCGCCAGGAAGTGAAGCGCATCAAGATCCCGCTCGGTGCTGCGATCGAGGTCGAGCCGATCGTGTCGACCACCGGCGCGCCCTAGCGACTCCGCGCCGCGATCACGGCGATCGCGAGCCCTCGCCAAAAAAAAGATCGAAAAATTTTTGGGGTGGATCGCGCGATCTTCGCGGGACCGGATCGAGCGATGGCGACATATGTCGTACGTGTCGTCTGACAGCGACCCGCCGCAGCGATGCGCGCGGTCCTCTCCGTCGGAGAATGCGTGCGACGAACTCGATGTCGCACTCGCCATCTGACAGCCGGACTGGCCGCTGTTGTCAGCATGGAATCGCGCGAAATAATGGCGATTTCTCGGCAGGTTCTCCCACTCGTCTCCACATTGCCATTCTTGCGGATTCCCAGCTGCATTCTTTAAATTGGAAACTGGTCCTTCGTGCGGGGACCGGAACCAAAGAGGAGGCTGCCTTGGCGAAGCTCGCGATCATCTCTGCTCTGCTGCTCGGCGCGTGCGTGACGACGATGGACTCGGAGGAAGTGGCGCGGTTGAAGGATGACCCCGTCGCAGCGATCAACGTGATCGACGAGGTCGAGTTGCCCCAGCAGACGCCCGACTATCTCGATGTCGGAACGGTGATCATCACCGGGGTCGAGATTCCGGGGCGCGAGTCGACGGCGACGCATATCGACCTCCGCACCGCGCTCGAGGTCGATCCGTGGCACTGGGAGCAGCAGTTCTGCGCGCTCACCGACGCGCTCGACGGGACGGACGTGTGCTCGTCGCTGTGCGACGTCGATGGCTTCATCGCTCGCGTCAACGACACGGGCGGCACGAACCCGGGGAGCTGCCAGCAGCACAGCTGCCTGGTGGGCACCACGGTCGTGAACCTCGACGTCTGCTCGCCCCCGAACTCCTGAGTGAGAGCGGCGCGTAGCGCTCGGCGGTGAAGCGAAGCGGAGCGAGACGGATCGTTCGTCAGCGCGCGCGGCGGTGGCGTTCGAGGACGAAGAAGCCGAGGAAGTTGAGGCGCGCGGGCCCGAGCGCGAAGTACGCCTTGCCGAGGTAGAGGTCCGGGTTCGACGGATCGACCTGGACCAGGTAGTCGCGCAGGCCGCGCATCACGTCGTAGACGGGGTTGTTGCCCTTCTTGTAGTCGAGCAGGACGGCGTGCAGGTACTCGTTGTCGCGCGCCGTCGGATCGACGGGCGTCACCTCGTAGAAGCCGAACCGCTTGGGCGCGCTGTCGTTCGGGCGGAAGTGCCAGCGACCGTCGAGCGCGTTGTTGACGATCGGGCTGTTGTAGCCGAGCACGCGGCCGTCGTCGGCGCGGTGGAAGCCCTTGACGAACTTCTTGATCCCGAACAGCTGCGTGATCGGGATCCGGTTGAGCGGCGGGCGGTTGATGCCGCGGAACTCCCAGCCGACGAGCTGCTCGACATCCGGCGTGGTGCCGCGCTGGAACGTCCGCTCGAGGTGATTCCACGACGCTGCTTCGAGGGCGAGCGCGGCGGTGGTGGGGAAGGGCGTGGGCAGGCGGGTGACGCGTGCAGCGGTGACGCTCATGACAAGAACCTCCGAGCGTTGTCGATCACGTAGCCCGCCGATCGTGTCGCGAGCGCCATGATCGTCTCCATGGGGTTGGTACGGATCGGGGACGGGAACACGGACGCGTCGCTGATCAGCAGGCGATCGACGTCGTGCATGAAGCCGAACGCGTCGGTGACCGAGCGCGTGCGATCGGTGCCCATGCGGGTGGTGCCCATCATGTGCACCGTCGCCACCTCCCACGCGCTGCGCGGGATCGGGCGCGAGAGCACGCGACGCGTCTCGTCGGCGTCGTGGACCTCGGTCGCGTGGTGCAGCGGCAGGATGATCTTCTTCGCGCCGACGGTGAACAGCAGATCGCACAGCCGCTCGAGCCCGCGCTTGATCGTCGCGAGGTCGCGATCGGCGACGTTGTAGAACGCCTGCGGGCGGCCGCCGATCGTGCGCACGCGGCCCGTCGTCGAGTCCTCGATCAACATGCCGGCGACGACCATGTTGTTGTAGCGGTCCATCAGCGCGCCGAGCTGCGCGCCGCGGTGGGGTGCGCTCATCGCGATCACGCTCGGCGGCAGGTTGACCGCGGCGAACGTACCGATGCCCTCGCGCACGAACTCGCGCACCTGGAACGCCTGGTGGACGCCCTTCCAGCTCGACACGTCCTCGTCGAACAGCGCCACGACTTTCACGTTCGGGTGCAGCGACAGGTTGCCGCCGAGCTCGCCCGAGCGCGAGGTCAGCCCCGAGCGCGTGAGCAGCGCGGGCGTGTGGATCGCACCGCACGCGGCGACGACGAGCTTCGCGCGCACCGCGAGTGCATGGCCGCGGCGGCCGTCGGGGTGGGTGACGCGGCCGACGATGCCCGTCGCGCGCTTGCCGTGCATGGTGATGCGCTCGACCTTGACGTCCGCGTACACGCGCGCACCGAAGTGCAGCGCGCGCGGGATGTAGCTGACGAGCGCGGACTGCTTGGCGCCCGTCGGGCAGCCGAACGCGCACCGGTTCGAGCCGATGCAGTGGACCTGGTTGCGAAGGTTGGGGATGATCTCCCAGCCCTTCGCATCGGCGCCCTGCTTGAGCAGCCAGTTCTCGCGCCCGATCGCGGCCTCGTCGTTGTGCGCGACGTGGATGCGCTTCTCGACGCGCGTGAAGTACGGATCCATCGACTCCGGCGTGAGGTCGAGGCCCGCCTCGGTGCGCCAGCGCGCCAGGATCTCGTCGGGCGTGCGCCACGACATGCCGCCGTTGATCACGGTCGAGCCGCCGACGACGCGCCCTTCCTGGAACATCACCGGCGGATCGCCGATCGCGAGCGAGGCACCGCCGTCACGATACAGCTGGCGCACCATCGCGGACGTGTCGGCCGTGAAGTCGCGGGTCTGGTAGTAGCTGCCTTCCTCGACGACGACGACGTCGAAGCCGGCCTCGGCGAGCTCCGCGGCGACGGGCGAACCGCCGGCCCCGGAGCCGATGATCACGACATCGCAGTCGAGCACGGTGTCACCGTGCAGGTCGTGACGGGTGAACACGCCGGCGGGGCGCGTGGAGCCTTCATGGACGGCGCGTGCTGCCACCATCACGCACGCTCCTTCTTGCGCGCGCCGACGTGAACGCCGGGGCGCAGCGGATCGGGCGCGAGGATCTGCGCCTCCTGTGCACGGACGTCATCGCGGAACACGGTCAGGCGCTTGCGCGTGACCTCCTCGATCCACGGACCGACGTGGTAGCCGATCGCCTCCATCACCTCGGGCTGCTCGTAGCAGCCCAGGCTCATCAGCTGGTTGATCGCGCGCGCGAACTGCGTGTGGGCCGGCGTGATGCCGTGCTCCCACGAGGCGAAGTAGTGCTCGGCGGCGTCGCCCGTGAGCTGGTGCGCGCGGCGACGATGCATCGGCAGCGCGCCGAGGTCATAGGCGAGGAACCCGGCGGCGACCCCCTTCCGCACCAGCACCGGCGTCGCGCCGAACGTCAGCTCCATGTGATCGATGATGGGCTCGGCGAGGTGGCTCCAGCGCGCCGGGCAGATGACGGGCACCAGCGAGCGCAGGACCTTGCGCGCGACCACCGTGTGCTTGTACGTGGACTCGCTCACGCCATGGGTCCTAGCACGGCCGTGATCTGTGCGTCGTGGCGATCGAGGTATTCGGCCATCAGCTGCGACGCGCCGGCGGCGTCGCCCGACTCCAGCAGGTCGAAGAACTTGCTGTGCGTCTGCACGTAGTCGTCGGGCGGGCGCACCACCATCCGCAACGAGCTCGCGAGGTCGAAGTAGATGTGAGCGAGCTGGTTCAGGATCCACAGCCCGGGCGTGAACTGCGCGACCTCGGCGAGGCTGCGCAGGACCTCGAAGTCCTCGCGCGCGTAGCTCGTCTCGTTGCGCATCGACCACGCGCGCGCCATCGCGAGCCGCGCACCGGCGGTGCCACCCTTGGGCACGCGCGGCGCGATCAAGCGGACGACCTCGGTCACCAGCGCGCGCCGCATCAGCATCATGTCGAGCACCATGCGCGACGTCGACGGCTGCCCGGCCTCGGGCTTGCCGTACCGCATGTAGCCCGCGATCACCTCGATCGACCAGTCGCGATACGGGCGAACGATCACGCCCGAGCCGCGGCGGGGCTCGACCAGGTTCCATTCGCCGAGGCGACGCAGCGCTTCGCGCAACGTCGGGCGCGAAGCACCGAGCGTGCGCGACAGCTCGCGCTCGGCGGGAAGGCGAGTGCCCGCGCGATACGTGCCGCGAACGATCTCGGCGAGTAGCTTCTCGAACACCGCATCGATCGCGGTTGTAGTCGGCTCAGTTTCGGTATCAGCCAAGGGCATCGGCGCTTCCAGGTGGAGTTGCCAACTGGTAAGACCAAAGCTGTCGGCGATCAAGCACAATCTCCCAAGTCGGCGAGATCGCGTGTGGAACTGATAGTAATCGCGGCTCAGCGCGAGCCGCGAAGCTGCTCTTCGAGGCGCGTCGCAGCCGCGCGAATGTTCGCGTCGCGGCCCGACGTGCGGATCTGCGCGAGCAGCTCGAGCGCACGCGCGCGCTCTCCGTACGTGCGCGCCATCAGCGCGAGGTCGTAGCGAGCCGCGTCGACCAGCGCGTGCTCCGGGTAGTCGCGTAGGAGCTGCTCGAGCAGCGCACGCGCGGTGATCGGATCGTGGATCGCGAGCGAGGTCTCGGCGCGGCGGTAGAGCTCCACGGCATCGAGCTTCACCTCGGGCAACGAGGGCACCGGCCGGGACGGAGTCGCGTCGGGTGCGGCCGATGAGGCGGTCGCCGTCGACGGCTCGGAAGCTGGCGACGACGCGGTTGGTCTTTCCGGCGCAGCGGGTGTCGCCGGTGCGGTGGTCTTCGCCGAGGCGTGGTTGGACGACAGCGGCGTCGCGCTCGGCGAGGGCGGCGGGTTCGGAGTCGATGACGGGTTCGGCGCCGGCGTCGGCGTCGGCGTCGGCACCTGCATCGGATTCGGCGTCGGATTCAGCATCGGGCTCGGGCTCGGGTTCGGGCTCGGGGTTTCGAGGAGCGCGTAGCGCGCGACGATCTGGTCGGCGCGCTCGTCGGCACCGAGGACGATCGTTTGTGCCGAGACGTGGACCGCGAACTTTCGATCGCGCGAGGTCGTCGTGGTGCCACCCGCGGTGATCGCGAGAGAGGGGGCCGTGTCCGCGCGATCCGCGACGAGAGTCCCGTGGCCGACGCGAACGCGCACGGCGTCGTCGGTTCGATCGATCGTGGCGGCGCCCGGCCCGACGAGCGTCAACGTGATGCCGTCGCGGTCGAGCACGGTGCGCTGGCCGGAGGCGGCGACGAGCTCGGTGGGTGCGACCGCGAGCGAGCTGGGCGTGCGCACGAGCAGCACGGCGAGGACGGCCGCGGCCGCCGCCGCGAGGCCAAAGGCGATCGGCCAGGCGAAGCGACGCGCCGGGCGCGTAGGGGCAACGGGCGCGGTGGCCGCAGCATCGAGGGCGCGATCGATCGCGCGCCAGCTCTGCTCGCGTCGCACGTCGTCGAGGCGGCCTTCGAGCGAGCCGAGGGTCTGCACGAGGTGGCGCTCGGTCATCGCAGGTCCTTTCGCGCGGGAGACTTCGCGCACAGCTTGGCGATCGCGCGCCGGGCGAGGGCGACGCGCATGCGCGCGGCCGCGGGGTGAGCGTCGACGATGCGCGCGACCTCGTCGTGCGAGAGCCCCATGACCTCGCGCAGGACGAACGCAGCGCGCAGCTTGGGCGACAGCGCGTCGAGGAGCGTGAGCGCATCCACGAGCTCCTGCCGGCGGGCCGCTTGCTCCGCGGGCGACAACCCCGGATCGATCTCGGCATCGAGATCGATCGTGTTGCCGGCGGCGAGTGTGTCGGCTCGGTGCCGGCGCCGCCGGCGCAGGTGGTCGACCGCCACGCGCGTGGTGATCTGATAGATGAACGTCGGCAACGCGCACTCACCGCGAAAGCGGGCGAGCGCGGGGTGCAGGCGGATGAAGACCTCTTGCATCAAGTCCTCTCGCTCGCGGTCGGGACCGAGGAGGCGCGTGAGCAGCGCGAACACGCGGTCGGCGTGCGCGCGATAGATCGCCTCGAACGCCGCGCGATCGCCCGCGACGGCGCGTTGCACCAGCTCGCGATCATCGCTCGGCGCGACGACCGCGACAGGACGGCTCACAGCCGCCACTCGACTCCACCGCCGAAGTGCCCACCGTACGCCTCGCCCGTCAGCGTGTACGTGCGCTCGCCGAAACCGTCCGGATCCGACTGCATCGGGTCCACGTCGCAGCCGTACGCTTGCTCGACCATGTAGTAGCCGCCCGCCTCGACGATGACGTTGGCGCGCTCCGAGACGGGCAGGTACACGCGGCCCGTCGCATAGCCACCGGTGCCGAGCATGCTGCCGTCGTTGCACGTCGCATGCGGGGCGAGGATGCCGCCGAGCTCCACCCCGAGCGCGCCGGCGCGGCCTTCGACGCCGAACCGCATCGGCACGAACATCGAGCCGCGGGTCGGCGAGGTGGCCTTCATGTACGTGACGCTGCCGACGAGCCGCGCGGAGGTCGCGAGCTGATAGCTCACCGCACCGGTCAGCGGCGTCGAGATCGTCCCGCCATCGTCGCGCGACATCCCGATCGCCGCGCGCAGCGACCACCGTGAGGGCGCGGGCGGCGGCGCCACCGACGCGGTCAGCGCGGCGGGCGTCTCGGTGCTGCCCGGCGGCGCGAGCGCGGGCGCCGGCGGTGCATCGACGAGCGACACCACGACGAGCGCGACCACGCGCGCGGCGTCGTGCGGATCGTCGCTGCGGACGTCGACGACCTGGCGCGTATCGTCGACCTCGACGAGGAGTCCGTCGTCGACGCGCGTCACGCGGACGTCGCTGCGCGCCTCGGTGCGCAGCTGCACGGCCTCGGCGAGGTCGTGCGCGGTGAACGGCGCCGCCGGGTCGACCGTGTACGATGGCCCTGCGGCGGCGAGCGCGGGGATCAGGATCGAGAGGAGGAGGGCGGTGCGCATCATTTGTAGACTTGGTCGTCGGGCCGCCCCGAAAGCGAAACCACGATCTGCGCTCGTGGTCGAGCAAGATCGTCCGCGGCGGCACCTCCGGTGTAAGGTGGCGCCGTGCATCTGATTCTCCGGCTTGGCTTCGCGCTCGCGCTGCTCGCGGCCTGCAGCAACGGCGAGCAGCGTGCGCCTGCGACCACGGGCGGTGCAGGGTCGGCGGGCTCCGCCGGAGCTTCGACGGGCAGCGCCTCGACGATGACCCGCTGCGAGCAGGTCCGCGATCACCTCGTAACGCTGCTCGCCGACGCGTATGCGGCCGCGCCGGAGACCACGTTCGATGGCCTCGATCGGGCCGATCCCTACATCGCGGAAGGCCTCGATCCGACGCTCACGCGCCAGTCGTTCGGGCCGTTCCTCACGACCCCCGCGGGCCAGGCGTGGATCGAGCGTCAGAAGCAGCGCGCGCGGACGTCGCCCGAGATGGCCGGCACCGTCGAGAAGTGCGCGACCCAGGCGACCCCCGCCAACCTCGATTGCTGGCTCGGGGCCAAGAACGTGACCGCGTTTCAGCTGTGCCCACCGCCGGGCTGATGGCGCGGGAGCGCAGCATCGTCGACGGAGGAAACCGCCCGTCATTACGGGCAGGTCGGCTTGACGCTAGCGCATCCACGTCGCTAGGGTCCGAGATATGACCAAGCCCAAGGCAGGTGGGGAGCAGCCGGTCGAGATTCCGGACACGCTCCCCATCCTCCCGCTTCGCAACTCCGTGCTGTTTCCGGGGGCGATCATTCCGATCGACGTCGGCCGGCGTAAGTCCGTCCGGCTCGTCGAGGACGCGATCGCGAAGGAGCGGCCGGTCATCGGCATCCTGACCCAGAAGGATGCGCGGACCGAGGATCCGGGCGCCGGCGATCTCTACATGGTCGGCTGCGCCGCGCGGATCCTGAAGGTCATCAAGCTCGCGAAGGACAACTTCTCCGTCATCCTGCAAGGCGTCTCGCGCTTCGAGGTGTCGGCGTTCGACGGCGCGGAGCCATTCCTCGCCGCCAAGGTGCGCTCGGTGCCGGACCCGACGTCGTCGGACGTCGAGCTCGATGCGCTCGTGATGAACCTCAAGGACATCGCGAAGCGTGTCGTGAAGCTGATGCCCGAGCTGCCCAAGGAAGCGGGCGCGCTCGTCGACAGCGTCACCGAGGCGGGCCACCTCGCGGATCTCATCACCTCGCACCTCGAGCTCGAGGTCGGCGAGAAGCAGGACGTCCTCGAGACGTTCGATCTCAAGACCCGCACCCGCAAGGTGCTCCAGTTCCTGTCGCGCCAGCTCGAGGTGCTCAAGGTCCGCGAGCGGATCAACACCCAGGTGCAGGAGGAGATGGGGCGCAACCAGCGCGAGTACGTGCTGCGCCAGCAGCTCAAGGCGATCAAGGAGGAGCTCGGCGAGCTCGATGACGGCGGTGGTGACCTCGACGAGTTCGGCGAGAAGATCACCAAGGCGAAGATGCCCGAGGAGGCCGAGAAGGTCGCCAAGAAGCAGCTCGACCGCCTGAAGGGTATGCAGCCGTCGAGCGCGGAGTACACGGTCACGCGCACGTACCTCGAGTGGCTCGTCGAGCTGCCGTGGTCGATCTCGACGGACGATCACATCGAGCTGTCGGAGGTGCGAAAGTGCCTCGACGAGGATCACTACGATCTCGACAAGGTGAAGAAGCGCATCGTCGAGTACATGGCGGTGCGCAAGCTGAAGAACGACAAGAAGGGACCCATCCTGTGCCTGGCGGGCCCCCCGGGCGTCGGCAAGACGTCGCTCGGTCGCTCGGTCGCTCGCGCGATCGGCCGCAAGTTCGGCCGCATCTCGCTCGGCGGCGTGCGCGACGAGGCGGAGATCCGCGGCCACCGGCGCACGTACGTCGGCTCGCTGCCGGGTCGCATCATCCAGGGCATCAAGAAGGCCGGGACCAACAACCCGGTGTTCGTGCTCGACGAGATCGATAAGCTCGGCCACGACTTCCGCGGTGACCCCGCGAGCGCGCTGCTCGAGGTCCTCGACCCCGAGCAGAACAGCTCGTTCTCGGATCACTACCTCGAGGTCACGTTCGACCTGTCGAAGGTGTTGTTCATCGCGACGGCCAACCAGCTCGACCCGATTCCGTGGGCGCTCCGCGATCGCCTCGAGATCATCGAGCTGCCCGGTTATACGCGGCAGGAGAAGAAGCAGATCGCGCGCAAGTTCCTCGTGCCCAAGCAGCTCGAGGATCACGGCCTCACCAACGAGCGCTGCGAGATCACCGACGACGCGATCTTCGAGGTCGTCGACAGCTACACGCGCGAGGCCGGCGTCCGTAACCTCGAGCGCGAGATCGGCTCGGTGTTCCGCGCCGTCGCCGTGAAGGTCGCCGAGGGCCAGGCCAAGGACCACGAGGTCATCTCGCCCAAGGAGGTCGAGGAGTTCCTCGGCCCGAAGAAGTTCGTCAGCGAGGTCGCCGAGCGCACGGCCGAGCCGGGCGTCGCGACCGGTCTCGCGTGGACGGCGGTCGGCGGCGACATCCTGTTCATCGAAGCGTCGCGCATGCCCGGCAAGGGCAAGCTGACGCTCACCGGCCAGCTCGGTGACGTGATGAAGGAGTCGGTGACCGCGGCGCTCTCGTTCGTGCGCGGCCGCGCCGCGTCGCTCGGGCTCGACCCGGGCAACTTCCTCGAGAACACCGACCTGCACGTCCACGTGCCGGCGGGCGCGGTGCCCAAGGACGGTCCTTCGGCGGGCGTCACGATGTACACGGCGCTCGTGTCGCTGTTCACGGGCGTGCCCGTGCGGCCCGACGTCGCGATGACCGGTGAGATCACGCTGCGCGGCAACGTGCTGCAGATCGGCGGCGTGAAGGAGAAGCTCCTCGCCGCGCACCGCGCCGGCATCAAGCGCGTGATCATCCCCGATCGCAACGTGAAGGACCTGATCGACGTCCCCGACGAGGTGAAGAAGGAGATGGAGATCCTCAGCGTCAAGCGCATGGACGAGGTCCTCGCGCTCGCGCTCAAGGATCCGCCGGCCTCCATCATCGACCTCGCGAAGGCCGCGCAGGCCGAGACGCAAGCGAACGCGTAGTACGCTCGTCGCGATGAGCGACGTGTATCGCGTCCCCGGCTACGCGTGTCCGCGCTGTCGCACGGCGGCGCTGCGCGTCTACGGCGAGCGCCTCGTCTGCGACGAGTGCCACGGCATGATGCTCGGCGGCGCAGACTTCTTGCGCGCGTGCGAGTACGAGGCGGCGGCGCCGCTGACGCTCGCGTTCCTCGACGAGCACACCGAGAGTGCGCGCGGCGGCGAGGAGCACGCGTCGCTCGCCTGCCCGCGCTGCACGCGCGCGCTGCAGGCGTGTACCGTCGAGCTCGGCGGTCGCGCGTACAAGACGGCGATGCTGCGTTGCGAGAGCGACGGCGTGTGGATCGACGTCGACAAGCTCGTCGCGCTGCTCGCGCTGATCCATCGCAAGCATGGCGGCGGCTTCTTCCGTGGGACCTCGGGCCCGGGCGGCCCCGGCCTGCGGATGGGACCCAACGGGTTGCCGGTGCGGCCGCTCGCGCCGGCGGCCGCGGGGCTGCGGATCAGCGAGTGGCGGCACCACCATCCCGTGAAGCGGCCGAAGCCGCCTGCCGTCGATCCGTACGCCGATCGAACGCTGCGCTGCCCGGCGTGTGAGGACGCGAAGCTCGCGTTCGCCGGCGATCGCTGGGTGTGCGGGACGTGCAGCGGCGCGTTCGTGCAGAACCCGGCGCTCACCGCGCTCGTGCAGGAGATGGTCAACCAGCCGTGGGAGCTGCCGGCACCGACCGGCGCGGCTGGGCCGCGGCCGTGTCCGGTGTGCACGCAGCCGATGCTCGTCGAGACGCTCGAGGCGGTGGCCATCGATCGCTGCGAGGAGCACGGACTGTGGTTCGATCAAGCCGAGCTCGGTGCGCTGCTCGAGCATGCGGGCGAGCCGTCGCGTGGCGTCGGTGCGTGGCTGCGCGGGCTGTTTGGCTGAACGCGCGTGGGCTGACCTGAACCCGATGGGGCAGCTCGTATTGGTCCCCTCGGCGGTGAGCGCCGCTCGGCCTCGAGCACGCGGCTGACCCGCAGCCAGCGGGACCCGCGGGTCTCCCCGTCGGGAGACGACCGGGCGCCCCCGCACGGTCGGGGAGTTGTTGGTGCCGAGCCTGACCGATCAGCGAGAAGTCGGAGAGCATGTCTTGACGGCGTGTTGGAGCCTCCTTAGGTTGCCCAGCAAACAATTCCGACATCGAGGAAACAACGTCATGGGCAAGATCATCGGCATCGATCTGGGCACCACTAACTCCGTGGTCGCGATCATGGAGGGCAAGGAGCCCAAGGTCATCCCCAACGAGGAAGGCGCTCGCCTTACCCCCTCGGTGGTCGCCTTCGACGAGAAGGGCGAGGTCCTCGTCGGCCAGATCGCCCGTCGTCAGGCCATCACCAACCCCGAGAACACCGTGTTCTCGAGCAAGCGCTTCATGGGGCGCAAGCACACCGATCCTGTGATCCAGGAGGAGGTGAAGCGGGTCCCCTACAAGATCGTTCCCGCGAGCAATGGGGACTGCGCGTTCGAGATCCGCGGCAAGCGCTACTCGCCGCCGGAGATCGGCGCGCGCGTCCTCATGAAGCTCAAGCGGGCGGCCGAGGAGTACCTGGGCGAGCCGGTCACCGAGGCAGTGATCACCGTTCCGGCGTACTTCAACGACAGCCAGCGCCAGGCGACCAAGGACGCCGGCAAGATCGCCGGCCTCGAGGTCAAGCGCATCATCAACGAGCCCACCGCGGCCGCGCTCGCCTACGGTCTGGACAAGACCAAGGAGCAGCTGATCGCCGTGTTCGACATGGGCGGCGGCACGTTCGACATCTCGGTGCTCGAGGTCGGTGACAAGGTCGTCGAGGTCGTCTCGACGAACGGCGACACTCACCTCGGCGGTGACGACATCGACAACCGCCTGATGGACTGGCTCGTCGCCGAGTTCAAGAAGGACACCGGCATCGACGTCAGCAAGGACAAGATGGTCCTCCAGCGCCTGAAGGAGGCGTCGGAGAAGGCCAAGATCGAGCTGTCGAGCGTGCAGGAGACGGAGGTCAACCTCCCGTACCTCACCGCCGACGCCACGGGCCCCAAGCACCTCCTCAAGAAGCTGTCGCGCAGCAAGTTCGAGCAGATGATCGAGGACATCGTCGCCCGCGCGATCGAGCCGTGCAAGAAGGCGCTGACGGACGCCGGCAAGAAGGTCGAGGACATCCACGAGGTCGTCCTCGTCGGTGGCTCGACGCGCATTCCGATGGTGCAGGCGAAGGTCAAGGAGTACTTCAAGCGCGAGCCGAACAAGAGCGTGAACCCCGACGAGGTCGTCGCGCTCGGTGCGGCGGTCCAGGGCGGCGTCCTCTCGGGCGACGTCAAGGACATCCTCCTCCTCGACGTCACCCCGCTCACGCTCGGCATCGAGACGCTCGGCGGCGTGATGACGCCGATGATCCCGCGCAACACGACCATCCCGACCCGCAAGAGCGAGGTGTTCTCGACGGCAGCCGACAACCAGTCGTCCGTCGAGGTCCACGTCACGCAGGGCGAGCGTCCGATGTCGAAGGACAACAAGACGCTCGGCAAGTTCCAGCTGACGGGCATCCCGCCCGCGCCGCGCAGCGTGCCGCAGATCGAGGTCACGTTCGACATCGACGCGAACGGCATCCTGCACGTCACGGCGAAGGACAAGGCCACCGGCGCGGAGCGCAACATCCGCATCGAGGCGTCGAGCGGTCTCTCCGAGGCCGACATCAAGCGCGCCGTCGACGACGCCGCCGCACACGAGGCCGAGGACAAGCAGCGCAAGGACGCCATCGAGGCTCGCAACCAGCTCGACACGCTGATCTACGGCACGCAGAAGCTGGTCAAGGAGAACGAGGGCAAGCTGCCCGAAGCGGAGAAGCTCATGATCGAGGAGGCGCTCAAGGACGCCGAGTCGGTGCTCGAGCGCAACCGCGAGGGTGGTGACCCGCAGCAGCTCCGCGACGCCTTCGAGAAGCTGCAGGCCGCGGCGCACAAGGTCGCCGAGGCCATGTACAAGCAGTCCGGTGGCGGCGAGGCGCCTCCCTCGGGTGAAGAGGGTGGTGGCGGCGCGCCGAAGGACGATGTGATCGACGCCGAGTTCGAAGACAAGACGTAAGGCGATCGACCCGCATTGCGTGTTCGGAGGGCCCCGCGTGGGGCCCTCCGATGTTTCGGGCCGGCGTCTCCGAGGCGCCCACTCGCGCGGGGCCCGCGCTCGTGCATACTGGAGGGGTGCGACCGCTCCTCGCCGCTGCCGCATGGCTCGGGCTCGCCGCGTGCGCCGAGCTCGGGGTGATCCACGACGGCACCAGCATCTCCGTCGGCCGTCCGAGCGACGGCGCGCTGCGCGACGGCAAGCGCCTGCCGGATCGCGGGGAAGGCTTCATGACGCGCGACGTGTGGCGCACGCGCGGCAATCGCTACGGCACCGACGAGATGCTCGACCTGATCACGGGCATCGGACGCCAGCTGGCGCGCACCGGCTCGACCCGCCTGGTCGTCGCGGATCTCTCGAGCAAACGCGGTGGCGCCGCGAAGCAGTGGCACCGCTCGCACCAGAGCGGGCGCGACGTCGACCTCGTCTACTTCATGCGCGACAAGGACGGCAAGCCATTCGAGGCCGACGCGATGCGGGTGTTCGACCGCGAGGGCCGGGCCACCGACGGCAGCGGCATCACCGTCGACATCCCGCGGATGTGGGAGCTGGTCAAGGCGCTGATCACCGCACCCGAGGCCGACGTGCAGTGGACGTTCCTCTACGCGCCGATCGCGCAGAAGATCCTCGACCACGCCCAGCAGCGCGGCGAGCCCGAGGCGCTGATCGCGCGCGCGCGCCTGACGCTCAAGCAGCCCGGCGACAGCGCGCCGCACAACGACCACATGCACGTGCGCATCTACTGCTCGCCGCGCGATCGCGCGTTCGGCTGCGTCGACATCGGGCCGCGCGAGCTGCTCGCCGAGCGCGAGGCCGAGCGGCGCGAGGGCAGGGACCTCGCGTCGCGCATCGCGGCGCTCGCGTTCGATGTGCCCGTGTCCACCGCCACGCTCGACGAGCCCTCCGTGGCGGTCTGCACGCCTGCCCCGCCGGCCGATCCGGTCGGCGTGTGCCGCGCGCCCGAGGGCGCCGCCGCCCTCGTCTCGACCACCGCCGCGGCGCCGATGGCCGAGCCGTCGGGCAATGCGCTGCTCCGCCTGCTGCGCTCGGGCTTCCACCCGCTCGTGCTGCGCCGTCGGTAGCCGCCGGCGCGTGGCGCCCCTCGCCGGTCGGCAGACACGAGTCGGGCGGGGGAGGGCTCGCGACTCGATGCTGAGGACATCGCTTACGTTAGGGGCAGGGGCCGACCGGCGGGATCGCGGGCGGCGGAGATGACTCGAATACGCCGCCGTCGGGAGGCAGCGTGAGTGCGGTGACGGCGTCGATGGGAGCATCGAGCGGGACGCCACCGTCGGCGCCCGGCGGTGCGGACTCGGCGGCGGTCAGCGGCCGCAGCGTGCGCAGCGCCTGCTCGAACGCCCGCACGTGGGTCGCGCGCGCGTCGTTCGTAGGTGACGACAGCACGAGCGAGATGGCGCGGTCACCGTTGAGCGCGATCGCCTGGCGCAGGAACCGCTTGCCGTCGTCGTACTCGAACCACACCGACGGTACGCCGGCCGCGTCGTTGTCCTTGGGGCCGGGCTGCGTCGGACCGACCCGCATGCGCTGAGCGATCAGCTTCTCGCGCAGCGCGCAGGCGTACTTGCCCTGCAACGGCTCGGGGCTCGTGCGGCACGTGATCGGCCACGAACAGTACATCTGTCGCGTGAGCGCTTCGCCGGTCAGCACGATCTGACCCGGCGGTTGGTTGCGCATCATCCACAGCAGCATCCCCGGGTAGCTCGGCTGATCGGTCGCTTGCTCGCGCCAGCCACGAGGCACGACGAGGCGGATCCCATCGATCCGCGACGTGAACACCTCTTTCTGATTCTCGAGCTCCGCGCGCGATTCTCCGACGAGGAATCGCGGCAGCACGGCGACCCCGGCGAGCGCGAGCGCGAGCGGGAGCCCGGTCGTGATCAGCCGACGCATCGACGTCGACGTTAGCCGTTCGCCCGCGATCTGCGCGAGGTGCGCGACGCAATCCGGACCTGAACAGAGGCCCAGTCAAAAACTTGCCTATTATCGCTGCGGTCTTGTTGACCGATTACATTCACGCGAATATTGTGACGACACTTCGTTGGACAGTGGGAAGTGCAACACCCAACGGAGTTAGATAACGACGGAGAGGGGCCACACGCACTGCTGAATCGAGGCGCTGCTCGCGGGAGCAGGGCCTCGACGGTGCTGATGCCACACGTCCGTCCTCACGCGCAGAACCCAGGGAGAGTCCGTTGTTTCCACGTCACCGAGGCTGGTCAGCACACGCAACGTCGACGGGCACCGTCGTTCCGTTCCGTGCGCACCGCCGTCCGGTGCTCGCGGACGTCGCGAACCGACGGGATGACGATGCGCCGAGCGCGAGCGCGCCCGCGTCGCGGCACTCGTTCCTCAAGGAGGACGAGCTGCGCGCCATTGAAGGCACCTACGCCGACGGGATTACCGCGGTGCAGATCGTCGACGTCTTCACCAGCCGCGGGATCAAGTTCAGCGAGGCGAGCTTCCGCAAGTACGTCCAGCAGGGCCTGTTGCCGCGCAGCCGTCGCGTCGGCCGCAAGGGCAAGCACCGCGGCTCGCTCGGCGTGTACCCCGCCAAGACGGTCCGCCGGATCAACGACGTCAAGCAGCTGATGGCCGACGGCTACACGATCGAGGAGATCCAGGGGCAGTTTCTGCTCTACACGGATCTCGTCGAGGGCGTCGCCGAGAACCTCGCGGAGCTGTGGACGCGCATGGGCGGCGACGTCGCCCGCGTCACCTCCAATCACGACAAGCGCGAGCTCGACAAGCAGCTCGCGGATGCCCGCCGCGACGGCGACCGCCTGGTCGAGCGCCTCGGCGAGCTCACCCGCCGCGTGGCCGCGCCACGCACCGACAGCCTCCGTCTCGCCGGCGCCGCGGGGGGCGCCGAGGACTTGCTCTAGCCACCGAAGGAGATCCGATGAGCGACGACCAGTTTGATGATGATGACGACGATCTGGAGGGCCTCGAGGGGGCGGAGTCTGCCGCCGAGGAGACCGAGCTTGCCGATGACGGACTCGAGGATGCCGAGGGCGGGGATGCGCCCGAGGTCAGCCGCAAGGTCCGCCGCCGCCGCCGCCGTACGCGGCCGCGCAGCAAGACGATCGCGATGAAGCGTCTCACGCGGGAGGAGCTTCGCGTCGGTGCGCTGATGTATCCGCCCGTCGATATCCCGCGCCCGACCTCGCGCGCGGAGTGCCGCGAGGAGATGCGGCCGTGCCCGTGGGTCGCGTGCAAGCACCACCTCTATCTCGACATCAACCCGGAGACCGGGTCGATCAAGATCAACTTTCCCGACCTCGAGCCGTGGGACCTCAAGCACACCTGCGCGCTCGACGTCGCCGAGCGCGGCGGCATCACGCTCGAGGAGGTCGGCGAGATCATGAACCTGACGCGCGAGCGCATCCGTCAGGTCGAGGTCCGCGGCCTGCTCAAGCTCAAGATGGGCTCGCCGTCGCCCGACGAGCTCGGCGCGGATCTCCTCGCCGCCAAGCTCGCCAACGAGAACTGATCGAGAGAATTGAGCGGGCGGGCGTGGTAAACGGCCCGCATGATCAAGCGTGCGCTGGTCTCGGTATCCGATAAGCGCGGAGTCGTCGAGCTGGGCAAGGCCCTCGCGGACCACGGCGTCGAGATCCTCTCGACGGGTGGCACCGCGTCGGCGCTCGCGGCGGCGGGCGTGCCGGTCAAGCAGGTCTCGGAGCACACGGGGGCACCGGAGATCCTCGACGGGCGCGTGAAGACGCTGCACCCGAAGATCCACGGCGGTCTCCTCGGTCGGCCAATTCCCGAGCACCAGCAGGAGATGGCGGAGCACCAGATCGCCCCGATCGATCTGGTGGTGGTGAACCTGTATCCCTTCGAGGCGACGATCGCGAAGCCGACGACGACGCTCGAGGAGGCGATCGAGAACATCGACATCGGTGGCCCGTCGATGCTGCGCTCGGCCGCCAAGAATCACGAGCGCGTCGCCGTCGTCGTCGATCCGGACGACTACACGATGGTCCTCGCGGCGCTGCGCACCGGCGGGCTGTCTCCTGCCCAGCGGTTCGCGCTCGCGCGCAAGGCGTTCTCGCACACCGCGGCGTACGACGCGGCGATCGCGGCGTACCTGTCGTCGATCGATGACAGTGCGGCGCACGCGCGGGCGCAGGCGCCGTCGCGCCGCGAGCTTCCCGACACGCTGACGCTGCAGTGGCGCCGGCTGTACGAGCTGCGCTACGGCGAGAACCCGCACCAGGGCGCCGCGTTCTACGCGGATGCGCGATCCCCGCTGCCGCGGGCGCAGAGCAAGCGCCCGACGATCGCGAGCGCCGAGGTGCTCGGCGGCAAGCAGCTCTCGTACAACAACATCCTCGATCTCGATGCGGCGCTCGGCCTGTGCCTCGAATTCGCCGAGCCCGCCGCCGTGGTGGTGAAGCACAACAACCCGTGCGGTGTCGCCGTGGACAAGGATGTCGCCGCGGCGTACCGGCGCGCGCGCGAGGCGGACGCGACGAGTGCGTTCGGCGGCATCGTCGCCGTCAACCGCGAGGTCGACGAGGCGCTCGCGAAGCTGCTCGTCGAGACCTTCCTCGAGTGCGTCGTCGCGCCAGGCTACTCGGCCGCGGCGCGCGACCTCCTCGCGGGCAAGAAGAACCTCCGCCTCGTCGCGGCGTCCGGTGACTGGAAGGCCCCGACCGGCGAGCTCGCGTGGAGCGTGCGCACGATCGCCGGCGGCGCCCTCGTGCAGAGCGTCGACAACGGCATGGTCGAGCTCGCGAACGCCAAGGTCGCGACCACGCGCACGCCGACCGGCGGCGAGCGCGCGGACCTCGGGTTCGCGTGGCGCGTGGCGAAGCACGTCAAATCGAACG
>DATLHR010000108.1:0-18833 GCA_035539815.1 Kofleriaceae bacterium | reverse complement strand
ACGGGCGCCGTGGCCGCCAGGACGGCTCGGGCGTCGCGACCACCGGAGGGGCGGGCTCGGCCGGCGGCGCCGTCACCACCGGGACGCCGACCTTGGGCGTCCCCGTGCTGCGCCGCGACGGCGTCTCGTCCGCGACGACGGGCGCGGGGGCAGGTGCGCTCGGCGCCGGCGCGACCGGCTGCGCGGGCACCGCGGGCTCGCCCGTCGGCGAGAGGCCCATCCGCTGCATCACGCGCGACACGCTCGGCGGCGGCTGGCTCTCGCGGCGGCGCGCGATCTCGTCATCCATCACCTCGCCGGTCTCGAGGCCGCGGCGCAGCGCCTCGACCATGCGCGAGGTCGTCGCGAACCGATTCTCCGGCGCCTTCGCGAGCATCTTCGCGACGACCGCCTCCATCCACAGCGGCACGCCCGGACGCTTCGTCGGCAGCGGCGCCGGCGCGTCGGTGACCTGCTGGGTCAGGATGTCGAACACGCGCGAGCCGGTGAACGGCGGCGCGCCGGTCAGCATCTCGTACGCGACGCAGCCGAGCTGATAGATGTCCGCGCGCCGATCGATCCGATCACCGCGCGCCTGCTCCGGCGACATGTAGCGCGGATCGCCGAACGTCATGCCGACGCTCGTCGACGGGGCGAGCGTGTCGCTGTCGACGAGCTTCGCGAGCCCGAAGTCGAGCAGCTTGACGAAGTTCGCCTTGCCGCGCCGCTGCGTCATGTAGATGTTGCGCGGGCGCAGATCGCGATGGACGTAGCCGATCGCGTGCGCTTCCATCAGCGCCTCGCCGACCTGGATCAGGATGTCGGCGGTCCGCTCGACGGACAGCTGGGTCTCGCGCGCGAGCACCGCGTCGAGCGCTTCGCCCTCGAGCATCTCCATCGCGAGGTACAGCCGGCCGTCGGGCGTGCGCCCGAAGTCGTGGATCTCGACGATGTGCTCGTTGTCGATGTCGGCGACCGTCGTCGCTTCGCGGCGGAACCGCTCGACCGCGAGGTCGTCGCGTGACAGCTCGTCGTGCAGCACCTTGATCGCGACCTTGCGGCGCAGCGTCACGTGCTCGGCGCGATAGATCGTTCCCGAGCCACCCTGCCCGAGGACCGCTAGCACCTGGAAGCGCTCGCCGAGCAGCTTGCCGATCAGCGGATCGTGCTCGGCGGAACGCGCTTTCGGCCGGCCGCAGTTCGGACAGAACAGCGCCGTGTCCGCGTAGCCGTGCTTGCAGTGAGCGCAGTTGATCGTGGCGGTCATGTCATGTGCGGACATAGGGTCGGCGGGGACGGACGACCTGGCCCGATGATAGCGCACCGCCCCGCCGCCGACCGGATTACTTGCCCTTCAGGGCCTCGGCGAGCTCGGCCTCGGTGATCAGGCCCTTCGCGACGAGGACGGAGACCAGGGCGCGCAAGCGTGCTTCCAGGTCATCCGTACCGACGGCGTGGGCGAGCGTACTGAGCGGAATCTGTGCCGTGACGGACACCTCGCTCTCCGCCTCGACCGACGAGACCTTGCCCTTCGATGTGATGAACATCGTCCCGCCGGGCCGGCTGACCACCGCCGTATTAATTTCCTTGTAGCCCTTGTCGACGAGCTCGTCGATCGCCGACAGCGGCAGCGCGCCGATATCGATCTCGCAGTGCGCGAGCTGCTCGAGCTCCGCGATCGCGGCCGTGTCGGTCGGGTCGGCCATCGCGACCCGCAGCACCTTGGTCGCGCCGTCGGAGCCGAGCGAGAGCGGCAGCACGCGCAGCCGCGCGCACACGTGCTGCGGGACCTGGCGCAGCGCATCCGCGTCGGCGTGCACGCCCGCCGGGTCGATCAGGGGCACGCGCGTCTGCTTGCGGAACGCCGCGAGCAACGCGACCTCATCGACGCCGAGCTCCTTGATCAGCGTCACGACCAGCGGCTCCTTGCGTTCTTCGGCGAGCTTGCCGGCCCTGGCCGCGCTGGCCTTGTTCACCAACCCGGCCTCGATCGCGATCTCTGCCAGCGTTTTCGGCAAGTGGTGCACCCGACAAGATTCGAACCTGTGACCTTTGGCTCCGGAGGCCAACGCTCTATCCAGCTGAGCTACGGGTGCGTGGCTTGGGTTCTACCCATACCGCCGGGGAGAAACAAGCTGTCGGAGGGTCGGGATACCATCAGGCATGGCGATCGACTACGTGCTCGCGGTGGGGTGCGAGCCCCAGGAGCGGCTCGGTGTGGAGCGGCTCGTGGAGCTCCATCGGACGCGGATCCTCGCCCGCTCCGCGCTCGCGCACATGCGCGAGGATGGCAACGACCGCCCGCCGAGCGAGATCCACATCCAGCTGACCATGCGCAAGCCCGAGGGCGATGCAGCGCGGGGTGTCACCCTGCAGGATCTGCTCGACGAGGCCGCTCCGCTCGACGGTGTCGCGGGCCACTGCAAGACCTGCCCGGCCGGGCTAGCGCGCGAATTCGCCTGTCATCGTCGCATCCGGTATCCGATCCCCGAGCACGTCGAGCAATGGCTGATGTCGCGGCTGCCCGCGTCCCTCGGCTGCACCGCCGGCGCGATGCTCGTGCGCGGGCTCGAGGAGCTGAGCTGGGATGGCGCGCCGACGGCGAAGCTGCGCGCGGCCGGCGACGCGTTCTTCGAGAGCCGCGTGCCGCTCGGCGTGCGCTGGGAAGGCGCCAACGCGGGCCGCATCGAGATCTCGTCGGATCAGCTGTTCCACATGATGTTCCTCGTCGGTCATCTGACGCCGACGCACTGCCTGATGCTCGCGTTGTTCCTCGGCGTGCTGCCGCATGACCTCAGCCTGCACGTCCTGCAGGATCCGGCCGCCCGCGCGAAGGCGCTCGCCGACGCGAGGGTCGAGACCGAGGCCGATCCGGATATCGAGCAGCTCGCCGCGTTCCTGCGCGCGCTCGCCGCGGCCGCGCGGCTGGATGCGTCGATCATGATCGATGGGTAGAGTGCGCGCATGAGCTACCAGCCGAGCAACCCGCCCGAGTGCCTGGACGCGGCGCTGCCGGAGATCGATCTGGTCATCGAGCCGCGCCAGCGCGACCTCGGCGACAACTTCATCGTCGGCCGCGTGCTCCCGTCGCCGCGGCGGCGGATGGTGGGGCCGTTCCTGTTCTTCGACGAGATGGGCCCGGTCGAGCTGTCGCCCGCGAAGCACATGGACGTGCGACCGCACCCGCACATCAACCTCGCGACGGTGACGTACCTGTTCGATGGCGAGATCGTGCACAAGGACAGCCTCGGCTCCGATCAGGCGATCACGCCCGGCGCGATCAACTGGATGACCGCGGGGCGCGGCATCGTGCACTCCGAGCG
Organism: Kofleriaceae bacterium; assembly: GCA_035539815.1. Taxonomy (GTDB): domain Bacteria; phylum Myxococcota_A; class Polyangia; order Haliangiales; family Haliangiaceae; genus JABFXX01. Next base: position 15,531 of record DATLHR010000108.1, on the reverse strand, counting down.
CGCGCATCCGAGGAGCGAGCTGCGCATGCACGGCCTGCAGCTGTGGTGCGGGTTGCCGTCGGCGTCCGAGGAGGTCGCGCCCGCGTTCGATCACTACGCGGCGGCGACGCTCCCCTCGGTCGAGCAGGGCGGCGCGACGATCCGCGTGCTCGCGGGTGAGGCGTTCGGCCTGCGCTCGCCGGTGAAGACGCTGTCGCGGCTGTTCTACGTCGACGTGGTCGCGCGCGAGGCGACGACGATCGAGGTGCCCGACTATCCCGAGCGCGCCGCGTACACGGTCACCGGTCAGGTCGCCGCCGACGACACCGCGTATCCACGCGGGCAGATGCTGGTGTTCACCAGGGGCAAGCCGGTCCGCCTCTCGCTCGCGGCCGGGACGCGGCTGGTCATGCTTGGCGGCGAGCCGCTCGACGGTGGGCGCCACATGTTCTGGAACTTCGTGTCGAGCCGGCCCGAGCGGATCGAGCAGGCGAAGCAGCAGTGGAAGGCGCGCGAGTTCCCGCTCGTGCCAGGCGACGAGCAGGAGTTCATTCCACTGCCGGAATGAGCGCGGTCGCCGCTACTTCTTGGCGTTGCGCGGATCTTCGTCGGGGTTCGCGTAGACGATGCCCCACGGGCCCACGCCCTGGAGCTGCACGATCGTCTCGCCGTCCGCCTGGACGAAGTGCTTGTGCTCGCGCGGCATCAGGATCTCGCCGCCCGCCTTCATCGACTTCATGGCGGCGTCTTCCCACTTGTCGCCCATGCCGAACTTGAGCGCGCCGCTCAGGACGGTCACGCGCTCGGTCACGAGGTGGTGGTGCACCGGGATCTTGTACCCGGCCGGAAACTTCAGCCGCATCACGAACGACTTGCCCGCGCCGAACGGCGGAGCGCCCTCGAGCACGGCGATCTCGGCCCCGGGGGGCAACGAGGATGGAGCGGGCGCCCACTTCGTGTCGGCGACGTTTTGCTCGGTGGGCTGGATCTCCGAGTCCGTCGGGTGATCGACCGACGCCGGCTTCTCCGGCGGCGGTTGCCGCGGATCATCCTTGGGATCGATGTAGAAGATGCCCCACGGCCCGACGCCCTGGAGCTGGACCACGGTCTCTTTCGTCGTGGTCACGAAGTGCGCGTGATCGGCCGGCACCATCACGATGCCGCCGGCCGTGAGCTCCTTCGTCTTCGACTTGTCGTACTTCTCGCCGTGGCCGAACAGGAGCGCACCCGACAGCACGGTCACGCGCTCGGTGACCAGGTGGGTGTGCGGCGGGATGGTGTACTTGTTCGGGAACTTGAGCAGGATGGTGAAGGCCTTGGGAGCCGCGAACGGCGGCGTGCCCTCGAGCACCGCCATCTCGGCGCCCTTGGGCAGCGAGCCGATCGGCTTCCAGGTGTGCTCCTCGAGGTTCAGCATCACGCCGCCGCCGGCGAGCTCGGAGTCGGTCGTGTTGGTCGCCTCCGGCGGCTTCGGCGGCGGCGTCTCGGCGGAGCCCGCTGCCGACCCCGCGGCAGCCGACCCCGCGGCAGCCGACCCCGCGGTCGCCTGCGGCTCGGCCTTCTTGTCTTTCTTGCAAGCCGCCAACGTAGTCACGCTGACGAGCCCGATGGACAGCAACAAACGATTAACGTTCATAGCCCGGGACGATAGTAGAGCATCGTCGGTACGAGCAAGCCGAGCGCGTCAGTCGAGGCGCTTGAACTCGATGCGCCGGTTGTGCGTCTTGCACGCGAATCGACCGGCCCCTCATTTTTCTCTGCAAAACCGATCCACCCCGCGCATCAGGCGGACATGCGAACCGTGATCTTCCTGTTCTCGATGTCCCTCGTCGCCGCCTGCACCCTCCCCAACATGCTCCGGGGCGGCGGCTCGTCCTCGTCCCAGACCAACCAGAGCTCGTACTCGCGGAGCGAGACCACCGAAGAGGTGAACGGCGAGTCGATCGAGCCGGGCGAGCCGAGCGAAGAGGAGATGACGGCGACGAAGCCGAAGAAGAAGAAAAAGAAGAAGTCGAAGGATGACTACGAGGACTTCGGCGCGACGTGCAAGACCAACAAGGACTGCGAGAGCAACACGTGCTTCGTCGGGCACGGCAACCTCGGCTACTGCACGATGATGTGCAACTCGTGGTCGGAGTGCCCGAGCCACTGGGAGTGCCAGCGCGCGGCGAACGCTCCGCAGAAGATCTGCATGCAGGACTCGTGAGCCGGCACGCAGACGTGTTCACGACGCCTTTGCGCTGAGGCTGCTTACGCGCTGCGCGCGACAGCGGAGTCGGTGAGGAGTAACGTCGCAGGCATGAGCCGTCTCGTGTCGTCCCTCGTCATCTCCGTCGCAGCGATCGCAGGCTGCAAGAAGACCGTCAAGACCGCCGAGGTCGAGAGCTGGGTGAAGCAACGCACCACCGAGCTCGGCATCAACGCCTCGAAGGTCACGTGCCCCAAGAACATCGAGGCCAAGGAGGGCAAGACGTTCGACTGCGAGGTCGAGGTCGAAGGCAAGACCTACACGCTGGTCAGCACCATCAAGTCCGTGGAAGGCACCAACGTCAAGTTCGACACCGCGTGGAAGAACCAGACCACCGGCGTGATCATCCGCAGCAAGCTGGTGCCCGCGCTGACCGACGAGCTCTCGAAGCGGTTCGCCACCCAGGTCGCGATCACCTGCGCCGAGCCGCTGCTGTTCCTCGACGCGGCGCGGAGCCTGACGTGTGAGCTCGCCGCCGGTGCCATCAAATCCAAGCTCGCGATCACGTTCGACGACAAGCTCGCCCCGACGGACTGGAAGCTCGATCCGCCGCTGCTGAGCTCGGCGAAGATCGCCGAGACGCTGCAGGCCGCCGTGCGCGAGAAGACGGCGCCCACGGTGACCGTGACGTGCGGCACCGATCCGCTGATCGTGCGACCCGCCGACGGCGTCATGACCTGCGACTTCACCAATGGTGACAAGCAGGCTCACGTCAAAGCCAACGTCACGCCCGACCTCAAGCTCACCACCTGGGAGGTCGTGCCGTAGCGCGAGCCCGGGCTACGGCGCGCCGCAGGCGATCCACTCGGCGAGCATCTGGCGCTCCTCGAGCGAGGGCTGCGGCTCGTCTTCCGGCGGCATCTGATCGTTGACCGCGTCGGGACCGGCGCCCGCGGCCTGGTCGATGTGGTTGGAGACGCTCTGGATGCCGAGCAGGGTGTCGAAGTCGTGATCGATGGTGGCGCCGTTCCGGTCGCTGCCCATCTTCGCCGAGTCGTGGCACTCCACGCAGTAGTCGGTCATGAACTGCTGGCCGAACGACTGGTAGGTCAGCGTCGACGTTGGCGGGCAGGTGGCCCCGGTCGGAGGTCCGAGCACCTCCTCGCTGTGGCAGCAGCCGTCGCCGTGGCCCATCGTGGTGCCCAGCAGCAGCGCGGCAAGGCCGATCGTCCTGACATCGAACCCCAGCTTCATCCGCGGCAGCTTACCGCAATTGCGAAGAATGCCTCGGCATTCTACGTTCCGCGGATGGGTCGCAAGGAAGACGCACTCGACTATCACCGCCGCGGCCGTAAAGGAAAGCTCGAGGTCGTTCCGACCAAGCCGCTGGTCAGCCAGATCGATCTGTCTCTGGCGTACACCCCCGGCGTCGCCGAGCCCTGCCTGGAGATCGCGAAGGACGAGGACAAATCGTGGGAGTACACGGCGCGCTCGAACTTGGTCGCCGTGATCTCGAACGGCACCGCCGTGCTCGGGCTCGGTGACATCGGGCCCGCCGCCGGCAAGCCGGTCATGGAAGGCAAGGCGTGCCTGTTCAAGAAGTTCGCCGACATCGACGTGTTCGATCTCGAGGTCGCCGAGACCGACGTCGACAAGTTCTGCGACATCGTCGCGGCGCTCGAGCCGACGTTCGGCGGCATCAACCTCGAAGACATCTCGGCGCCGGCGTGCTTCGAGATCGAGGAGAAGCTGCGCAAGCGGATGCGGATCCCCGTGTTCCACGACGACCAGCACGGCACCGCGATCATCTCGGGCGCCGGTCTGCTCAATGCCGCGCACCTCGCGAACAAGCGCCTCGAAGACCTCAAGGTCGTGGTCTCGGGCGCCGGTGCAGCGGCGATCGCCTGCGTCGATTTCTTCTGCAGCCTCGGCGTGCGCCGCGAGCACGTCGTGCTCGTCGACAGCAAGGGCGTGATCCACAAGTGCCGCACCGACCTCAACCGCCAGAAGCAGAGCTTCGCGATCGAGGACGACGGCCGGCGGACGCTCGCCGACGCGATGGTCGGCGCCGACATGTTCATGGGCCTCTCGGTCGCGAACACGGTGAAGCCCGAGTGGCTCAAGACGATGTCCGCGCGGCCGATCATCTTCGCCCTCGCGAACCCGGACCCCGAGATCTCGTACCCCGACGCGATCACCGCACGGCCCGACGCGATCGTCGCGACCGGGCGCTCGGACTTCCCGAACCAGGTCAACAACGTCCTCGGCTTCCCGTACATCTTCCGCGGCGCGCTCGACTGTCGCGCGACGGCGGTCTCGGAGGCGATGAAGCTCGCCGCGGCGCGGGCGCTCGCCGAGCTGACGCGCGAGCCGGTGCCCGACACCGTGATCATGGCGTACGGCGGCAAGGCGCTGAAGATGGGCCCCGACTACTTCATCCCCAAGCCGTTCGATCCGCGCGTGCTGTGGTGGGTCGCGCCGGCGGTGGCGAAGGCCGCGATGGAGTCCGGCGTCGCCCGCATCAAGTTCGATATCGACGAGTACCGCGATCGCCTGATGGCGAAGGGCAGCAACGCTGCGTACTCGATCATGCGGACGATCACGAAGGAAGCGCAGCGCGACCCGCGGCGCATCGTGTTCCCGCACGGGGCGAACCCGCGCCTGTTGCGCGCGGTGCAGCAGATCGTCGACGAGGCGATCGCACGGCCGGTGCTCCTCGGACGGCCGAAGGAGATCGAGCAGATGTGCCACGACATGTCGCTCGACCTGCTCGACCGCGTCGAGATCATCGACCCGCGCACGGCGCCGACGCAGGCGTACGCCGATCGGCTGTACGAGCTGCGCCAGCGCAAGGGCATCACGTCGTATGCGGCGCAAGCGCTCGTCACCAAGAGCGACTACTACGCGGCGATCATGGTCGACCGCGGTGACGCCGATGGCATGGTCACCGGCCTGCGCCTCAACTACCCCGAGACGGTGCGCCCGGTGCTCGAGATCTTCGGCCTCCAGCCGGGCGTCAAGGTCGCGGTCGGCATGTACATGATGGTGCTGCAGAACTCGGTGAAGTTCTTCGGCGACACCGTGTTCAACATCTTCCCCGATGCCGAGACGCTCGCCGACATCACGGTGCAGATCGCCGATGCGGTACAGGGCTTCGGCGTCGCGCCGCGCGTCGCGCTCATCTCGTACTCGAACTTCGGCTCGGTCCGCCACCCGGACGTCGTGCGGCTGCACCGCGTGCTCGACATGGTGCGCGAGCGGCGCCCCGATCTCGAGATCGACGGCGAGATGCAGCCGGAGCTCGCGCTCGACGCGCAGCGTCGCCAGAGCGCGTATGGGTTCTCCAAGCTGACGAACTCGGCCAACACGCTGGTGTTTCCGTCGCTGGCTTCCGGCAACGCGGCCTATCAGATCGCGAAGACCATCGGCGGCGCGTCCGCGGTCGGCCCGATCCTGCTCGGCATCAACAAGCCGGTCGCCGCGATGCAGAACGACGCCTCCGTCGAGGAGATCGTGAACATGACGTCGCACGTGGTGCTCAAGGCGCAGCAGGCCGCCGCGCGCCACGCTCGGACGCCCAAGCGGGCATGAAAGAAGGAACCATGCGCACCAGCGTGATCGTGTCGGTCCTCGTGATGGCAGCAACCTCCGCGCACGCGGACGATGCCTTCGATCGCGCCGCGATCAGCGATGGCATCGCGAAGGTGAAGGCGAACGTCGTCGCCTGCGGCGACGGCTCGAAGGTCGGCGGCCAGGTGAGGGTCAAGGTCACCGTCGCGCCCGACGGCAAGGTGACGAGCGCCGTCGCCGACGGCTCGGCGGACGCGAAGCTCAACGCGTGTGTCGGCGCCACCGTCAAGACCGCGGTGTTCAAGGCGACGAAGACCGGCGGATCGTTCAGCTATCCGTTCGTGTTCCCGTCCTCGGACAAGGCGGCGCCTGCCGAGGCGCCCACCGGGATGGATCGCGCGGCGATCACCGACGGCGTCGCGAAGGTGAAGGGGAAGGTCCTGGCGTGCGGCGACACCCACAAGGTGAGCGGCAAGGTCAAGGTGGGCATCAAGGTCGCGCCCGAGGGCAACGTGACGAACGTGAGCATCCAGGCAACGCCCGACGCCAAGCTCGGCGCGTGCGTCGCGGCGGCGATCCAGAAGGCGACGTTCGCGAAGAGCTCCGCCGGCGGCAGCTTCAGCTATCCGTTCGTGTTCGGGACCGCGACTCCCACCGCCGAGGCGCCAGCCACGACCGACGGTGGCGACGCGCTCGATCGCGCCGCGATCAGCGCGGCCATGGCGAAGGTCAAGGCGCAGGTCTCCTCCTGCGCGAAGCCGAACGTGAAGGGCACCGTGAAGCTGAATGTGACGGTCGCGCCGGCGGGCACGGTGGCGAGCACCAAGGTCGCGAGCGCGCCCGACGAAGCCCTCGGCAAGTGCGTCGCCGCTGCCGTCGGCAAGGCGACGTTCGCGAAGACCGCCAAGGGCGGCTCGTTCTCGTACCCGTTCGTCTTCTAACTAACTAATCGCGCCGAGCGAGCATGGCCGGTAGCGCCTGGATGATGCGGGCGACCGCGACGTCGATGTCCTCCGACGGGGCGAGCACGAGCTCGGGGCGCGCAGGTGGCTCGTACGGCTGGTGGATGCCGGTGAAGTCGGCGAGCTCGCCGGCGCGGGCACGGCGGTAGAGGCCTTTCGGATCGCGGCGCTCGCACTCGGCGAGGGGCGTGCTCGCGTAGACCTCGAGGAACGGCAGCTGCGCGGCGGTGACGAGCTCGCGGACGCGCTGGCGCGCGCTGGCCTCGGGGCTGATCAGCGCGACGATCGCGACGGCGCCCGTCTGCCCGACGAGGATCGCCGCGTGCGCGGCGCGCCGCATGTTCTCGGCGCGATCGGCGAGCGAGAAGCCGAGGTCGCTGCACAGGCCGCGGCGCAGCTCGTCGCCGTCGAGGAGCAACGCCGGGCGGCCGGCGGAGGCGAGGCGGTGCGCGAGGGCGGTGCCGATCGTGGTCTTGCCCGCGCCTGATAGGCCGGTGAACCAGACGACGGCGCCGGTCGCGGTCATGGCGCGAGGTCCCAGCCCTCGAGGTGCGAGGGGCCGGCGGGCACGGCGTAGCCGTCGTCGCACGAGGTGAACATGATGCGATCACCGACGCGCGCGGGCGCCTGGTAGCGCTGGCCCGGACCGTCGAGATCGGCGCGGAAGACGATCGCGCCGTCGTCGACGCGGAGGAGGAGGAGCTTGCCGATGCCGCCCTTGTCGGCGGGATCCGCGAGCGCTGCGTACTTCACTCCGTCGCGCTCGAGGAGGACGAGCCGGCCGGTCTGCTGGCGGAACAGCTGCACGGCCTCGCGATCGTCGCGGCGTGGCGCGCTCCAGCGCTCGCGCAGCGTGACCTGCGCGCCTGACTCGACGATGTCGAGCGCGACGACGCCGCCGGGGTTGACGCGGTCGTAATAGAACGTCGGGACCAGGGCGACCGGCTGATCACCGACGTGCGTGATCAACGGCTCGGTGACCATCGTGCCGGTCCAGTTGTAGCCGTCGCAGTTGCCGCCGTTGTCACCGCAGAACTCGCGGATCTGGAGCCGATCGAGCATGGTGCCGAAGTGATCGGCGTCGAACAGATAGACGGCGCCGTCCTTCGCGGGCAGCACGACGACGGTGCGGCCGCTGGCGAGCGTGACCGGTGCGGGTGAGTCCGCGCCGAGATCGAGGTCGAGCTCGGCGTAGCACTCGAGGAACGTGAGCCCATCGCAGCGCCCGTTCTGCGGCGCGAGCGGCGGGTCCCCGGCGCGCAGGCGCGGCATGAACATGTCGCGGCACGACGCCATGCACGCCTCGGCGGGTGCGCGCGGATCGAAGGTCGCGCACGCGACCGGATCGCAGTGCGGATCGAACGCGAGCCCGGGCCCGACGCGCAGGATGCTGTTCGCGTAGTCGCGGCGGGAGACGTCGAGCTGGCCGTTGCCGGTGGGAACCCACAGCTCGAAGCCGTCGGGGCGCTGGATGACGTGGGGGCCGGACGGCGCCCAGATCCCGCCGCCGCACCCGCCGTCGAACGTGGGCAGGTTGCCGCAGCTCGCCTCGGGCGTGACGAGCAACACCGACGAGAACGCCGCGGCGGTGCCGCCGGAGCGCCACGCATCGAGGTCGAGCTCGAACAGCCAGCCGTGCCACGGCTGCTCGTCGCGCAGGTTGCCGAACCCGACGTACGCGAGGCCGAGCTCGTCGCCGGGGCGCTTGCCGAGCACGATCGTCGAGCGCGAGTACGCGTTGGTCGCCCGGAACATGACCTCCCCGTCGTTGCCCGGCTGCGACGCCGCGAACGTGAGCTCGGGGAACTCCGGGTCGAGCGTGCCCGTCGCGACGTCGACGACCGCGGCGTGATGCGAGCTGCGCGACTGCGAGTCGGCGCCGCGGTTCTGCCACGCGATCACCGCGCGGTGACCGACCGCGACCGGCGTCGCGGCCAGCTCCGCCGCCTCGTCGCCGGGCGCCTCGAGCTCGAACGCCCACCGCTGCTCGCCGTCGAGCGTGTACGCGGCGACCCAGCCCTGGCTGGTCACGACGAGCGCGCGCGTCTCTCCCCCGGCCTCGACGAGGACGGGCGACGCGTACGCGCAGCCCGGCAGGCTCTCGGTGCGAAACGCGCGCGCGAGCCGGACGTCGGAGTCCGACGGGGCGTCGGGGTAATGCGCGAGGTTGTCACCGCAGGCGGCGGCCGTGCAGACGAAGAGCAGAGCGAGACGCACGGGCGGAGGGTATCCGCATTGCGCGCCCCGAGGGGCGTACACTAAGCGCTCGTGCGCCGGGCCGACGACAACGCGACCGAACCGTTCGCGCCTCGCGAGACGGACGGCTCGCTCATCGGCCGCACGCTGGGACGGTTCACGATCGTCGAGCAGCTCGGCAAGGGCGGCTCGGGCGAGGTGTATCGCGCCGAGCAGGTGCAGCTCGCGCGCTCCGCGGTGATCAAGGTGCTGCGCCGGGAGGTCGCGGCCGCGCCCAACCGCGTCGAGCGCTTCCTGCGCGAGGCCAAGCTCGCCTCGCGGCTCGATCACCCGTACGCGGCCCACGTCTACGCGTTCGGCGCCGAGCCCGACGGCCTGCTGTGGATCGCCATGGAGCACGTGCGCGGCGAGACCCTCGACGACGTGCTCGTGCAGCGCGGCGCGATGCCGGTGGCCGTGTTCACACCGCTGTTCGCGCGGCTGTGCGAGGTCGTGCACTCCGCACACGAGCTCGGCATCGTCCACCGCGACATCAAGGCGGCGAACGTGATGGTGATCGAGCGCGCCGGGCAGCTGTTGCCCAAGCTGCTCGACTTCGGCATCGCGAAGGGCGCCGACGGCGAGGCCACCCCCGGCGTCGACGAGCGGGGCCTCACCGGTCACGGCACCACGCTCGGCTCGCCGCACTACATGTCCCCCGAGCAATGGCGCAACCCGGGCGAGGTGGACGCGCGCGCCGACATCTATGCGCTCGGCGTGCTCGCGTACCGATGCGTCGTCGGGGAGTTGCCGTTCGCGGGCCGCGCCCGCGCCGAGCTGCCCACCGCGCACCTCGAGCACGCGCCCCCTCCCCTGCCCGCGCGCGTGCCGACGCCGGTCGCGAAGGCGATCCTGACCGCGCTCGCCAAGCGTCCCGAGGATCGGTGGCCCACCGCGCTCGCGTTCGGCGAGGCCGTGCGCACCGCCGTCGGCGGTGTCGCCGCGGAGGCGGTGCCGATCCTGGATGCAGCGGTGCGCGCGGCATGGACCACGCGCGGCCCGCAGCCGATCGCCGATGCGGTCGCGCAGCTCGCACGTGCCGCCACGACCGTCGAGGCGGACGCCGCGCTCCGCGAGCTGGTCGCGATCACGTGCCGCTGGCTCGCCGTCGTCGCGCTCGCGCACGTCCGCGAGCAGACACCCGACGTGCGTGAAGCAGCGCACACCGCCGCGTCGGGCGATCACGCCGCGCCTTGGCTTGCCCTCGCCCGCGCGGCGATCTCACCGCCAACGGAGTCCTCGCCGCTCGCCCGCGCGGTGCTCGCGAGCGCATCCCTCGCCACCCTCGCCCAGCGGCTCGATGACCGCGACCACGCGCGCACCGCGGGCGATCTCGCGCGCGACCTGGCGCACGCAGCCGAGGCGCTCCATGCGCTCGAACCGCTCCTCACCTATCAGCTCGTCGTCGGACGCGCAGGTGCAGCGGAGGTCTGGCAGGGCACGCGGCGGCGCGAGCGCGAGCGCGTGGTGGTGTGGGGAGACCCGCTCCCCGATGGCGAGGTCGCGCTGCTCGACGAGCGCAACGCGGTCATGGCGCGGCTGTCGCCGCTCGTGCAAGTGCGCTCGCCCCTGCCGTCGGCGGAGCCGGAGCTGTTCCTCTTGTGGCGCAGCAGGCGCGGCCACGCGCGGTTGGTCGCCGCGCCGTGGGGGTTCGAGCGCGACGACGATGCGGCCGCGCAACGCCTCGCGGCGCTGACCACCGACGACGAGAGCGCCGCCGGCGATGACGACGGGGAATCGCCGTATCCGGGGCTGGCCGCGTACGGCGTCGACGATGCGCGGCGGTTCGTCGGCCGCGAGCGCGAGATCGAGGCGCTGGCGAATCGCCTGGTACGCGCGCCGATGATCGCGGTGCTCGGTCCGTCGGGTGTGGGCAAGAGCTCGTTCATCCACGCGGGCGTGATGCCGCGCCTCGCCGAGCACTACGAGCTGATCTCGATGCGTCCCGGCCGCCAGCCGCTGCACGCGCTCGCCGCGCTGCCCGCGGTCAACGGCGACGTGGGGAACGCCGAGGACATCGCGCGCCGGCTGCGGGAGCTCGGCGAGCGCGCACCCCGCGGCCTCGTCCTGGTCGTCGATCAGCTCGAGGAGCTGGTCACGCTGTGCAGCGACGCCGCCCAGCGGCGTCGGTTCGCGGAGGTGCTCGCCGCCGCCGCGGATGGGCCGAGCGCAGCGGTGCGCGTGGTGGCGACCGTGCGCGATGACTTCGCGTCGACGATCGAGAGCGAGCCCGGGTTCACGGGTCGCTTCGAGGTGTTCGTCCTCGCGACGCCGCCCGAGGAAGCGCTGCGCCGCATCGTCACCCAGCCCGCGCGGCGTGCCGGTGTGACCGTCGAGGCCGAGGTCGTCGACGACATGGTCCGCGAGGTCACGGGACGCCCCGGATCGCTGCCGCTGCTCTCGTTCACCGCGGCGCAGCTGTGGCGCACGCGCGATCGCGCCGCGCACCGCATCACCCACGCTGCGTACCGCACGCTCGGCGGCGTCGCGGGCGCGCTGTCCACGTACGCGGATCAGATCTACGGCAGCCTCGCGCGCCGCGATCAGGAGGCCGTGCGCGCGCTGTTCGCACGGCTGGTCGCCACCGACGGCACGCGCATCCCGTCACCGCGACGCGAGCTCGAGCAGCTGCCCGGCACGGGCGGCGTGCTCGCGCACCTGATCGATGCGCGACTGCTCGTCGTTCGCGAGGACGACGGTGCCGATGTCGTCGAGATCGTCCACGAGTGCCTCGCCGAGCGCTGGGACCGGCTCGCGCGCTGGCGCAGCGAGGACGCCGCGGATCGCGCGTTGCTCGCCGACGTCCGCAGCGCGGTCCGTCGCTGGGACGACGCGGATCAACGCGGCGATCTCTTGCCGCGCGGTGAAGCGCTCGCCGAGCTCCGCAAGCTCGCGGCGCGCTCCACCGCGCTGACCGCCGCGGAGCGCGCCTTCATCCAGAGCGCGGACGGCGCCGAGCGCCGCTCGCGCCGGCTGCGGCTCGCGCTCGTCGCCGGCGCCATGATCGTGCTGGCCGGCGCCGCGCTGGTGATGGCGTACCTCGGCATCGAGGCGACGCGCAGTCGCCGCGCCTCCGAGCGCAACGCCGCCGCTGCGAGCGAGGCCGCACAGCTCGCCGAGCAGCGCTTGACCGCCAGTCTGATCGCGCAAGGACGCACCGCGCTCAACGATCATCGCGAGCTCGCGGCGCTCGCGTACTTCGCCGAGGCGATCCGGCGCGGCGCCGACTCGCCCGGGCTCCGCTTCATGATCTCGATCGCGCGCCGGGGCTTTCGCGACGAGGAGCGCGTGCTGCGCGACCTCGGGGCCGCCGCGCTCGTCGATCTCGGTGAGGGCTTCGCGCTCGGGGGCGCCGACGGGCGCGTCCGGTTCTTCGATGCCTCGGCGCAGCCTGCCGGCGAGCTCGCGCTCGACCTCGCCGAGCTCACGGTGCTGCGCACGCAGCGCGATCACCTGATCGCGGTAGGCACGCGCGGCGTCGCCGTCGTCGATCGCGACCACCACGTCATCGCGAAGCTCGCGCTCTCGCGCCAGCCCACGACCGCGAGCCTCGGGCCCGGCCCCGACGAGCTCGCGATCGCCGACGAGGACGGCATCACGATCTACGGCCTCGATGGCACCCGCCGCCGCCATGCCGAGATCGATCTCACCCGCGGCGACCTCGATCCCGTGTGGGGCGACAAGGTCGCGTTCCTCGCGATCGGCGCGGCGCTCGAGGTGCTCGATCTCGCCACGATGCAGCGGCGCCTGCACGCCGCCGTGATCTCCGACGGTCCCGCGGGTAGTCTCGACGGCAGCACGATCGTGTACGTCGATGGCAGCGGCGTCGTCCACGTGCTCGATGCCACCGGCGCACGACGCGCGTTGTTCCGTCCCGCCGTGCGCCCGGAGGCCGTGTTCGTGTCGGCCGACGGCCAGCGCATCGCGGCGATCAGCGGTCACGACCTCGCGGTTCACGACGCGGCGGGCGCGTTGCTGCGCACCGTCGCGCTCGCGCCTCGTGACGAGGAGAACATCTTCCGCCTGCGTGGCGACGAGGTGTGGACGAGCTCCACGCACGGCGTCATCCGCCACTACCGCGGCACCGATCTCGTGGCATCGGTCCCGGCGCACAGCTCCGAGGTCGAGGACCTCCGGCTCGCCGGCGGACACGTCGTGAGCACGGGGTTCGACGGGACCGTCGTCGTGCAGCGGGCTGCCGCGCAGCAGGTCGTCCTCGATCCGAGCCCGTGCAAGGTCGGCAGTTTCGGCCTGGTCGGCGCGGTGATCGCGCACACGTGCGAGGACGATCGCGCGTTCGTGTTCTCGGGACGGCGTGTCATCGCCTCGACCGAGGACCACCCCGTCGAGCTCACGGCGCTCGATCCGAAGACCCGCCGCGTCGCGCTGTCCGGTGATCACCTCACGGTGCTCGACACCGATGGCCGGGTGCTCGCGACGGTGAGCGACCGCAACGGCGGCCTGGCGTTCGAGGACGGTGACCACCTGCTGATCGCCGAGCAGGGTCGGCCGGGTGCTCCGTCCGCACTGTGGCGGTTCACGCTTCCGACGCAGCAGTGGGAGCAGCTCGCGACGCTGACCGGCGCGACCGGCGCGGTCGCGGCCGCCCACGGCAGCATCTTCGTCGGGACCAGCACCCACCTCCTCCGGTTCGTCGGCGGGCGCGAGGTCGCGCGCCTCCCGATCGCCGGCGCGCAGTACCTGACGCTCTCCGCGGACCAGCGCTTCCTCGCCGCGCACCTCGCGAGCGGGGCGACGGCGCTGCTCGACGCCGCCACGGGCGAGCTGCAGCGCCAGCTCGAGCCCGTCGAGTCATACGGCATCGCCGCGGTGCTCGACGGCCCGGGCGATCTGGTCGTGCGCACGAGCCGCGGCGTCCCGACGGTGTGGGAGCGCACCACGGGGGACCTCCTGCTGTGGAACCTCGACCTCATGCGGGGTGCGATGGGGGCGGTGTTCACGAGCGACGGGCGGCTCGAGCTGATGGGCGGGCAGCTCGGGCTCGTCGACATCCCGCGCGAGACGCGCCCGGTCGCCGACATCCTCCGCGAGATCGCCTGCCGCGTGCCGCTGCGAGTCACCGGTAGCCGGCTCGAGCCCGCGCCCGTCGATTGCGACATGCACTAATCGCGCATCGAACGCGCGCACCTTGCGCATTGCCGACGGCGACCGGCCTCGCGTAGGCTAGCCGTCGTGACCGACGACGTAACCGGTGCTACCGATCAGCTCGACCGCGACGCGCCCTACGGCGACCGCGTCCTGCTCGTGATCGACGGCGCTGCGCTGCAGGTCGTCCAGCTGCCGCGCGCGGGCCTGCTCGAGATCGGGCGGTCGAGCGGGTGCGACGTCGTGGTCGACTCCGGCACGGTGTCGCGCCACCACGCGGACGTCGAGGTCACCGGCGGCGTCGTCACGCTGACCGACGTCGGCAGCTCGAACGGCACCACGCTCGACGGCCGCCGGCTCACGCCGAACCAGCCGGTGCCGCTCGCGATCGGCGTGCCGTTCTTGATCGGCTCCGTCACGATGATGGTGCAGACGCGCACCGGCTCCCGACAGGCGCCGGCATCACAGGCGAGCCAGCTCGCGGCGCTCGAGCACTCCGCGAAGCGGATCGCCGTCGGCAAGCTCGCGGTGCTCGTCGTCGGCGAGACCGGCGTCGGCAAGGAGCGATTCGCCGAGCGCATCCACGAGATGTCGCCGCGCCGCCCGGGCTCCTTCATCCGCATCAACTGCTCCGCGGTCAGCGAAGCGCAGCTCGAGGCCGAGCTGTTCGGCAACGACGCGGCCGGCAAGCCCGGCCTGCTCGAGGCCGCCGATGGAGGCACCGCCCTGCTCACCGACATCGAGCAGCTCCCTGCCATGCTGCAGCCGAAACTGCTGCGGGTGATCGAGGAGGGCGCGGTGCACCGCACGGGCGGGACGCGCATGCGTGCCGTCGACGTGCGCTTCATCGCGACCACCGGCGCGGACCTCACCGCCGAGGTCGAGGCCGGGCGGTTCCGCCGGGAGCTGTACTTCCGCCTCGCCGGGGCTACTTTCGTGGTGCCACCGCTGCGCGAGCGCAAGGACGAGATCATCCCGCTCGCCGAGCAGTTCATCCTCTCTGCGGCCAGCCCCCTCGGGTTGCGGTTCGCGCTGGCCGAGGAAGCGCGCACGTGGCTGCTCGGGCACGACTGGCCCGGCAACATCCGCGAGCTGCGCAACGCATGCGAACGCGCCGTCTTGCTGTCGACGGGCCCGACCATCGAGCTGCACCACCTGACGATCACCTCCGACGATCGGCTGCGTAAGCCCCAGGAGCGGTTCCGCCGCGCGGCGACGGTGCCGCCCACGTTCGCGCCCGTCGCGCCGAACGCCGCCGACATGCCGAGCCAGGTGCGCGCCACCGTCGCCGAGCTCGAGAAGCAGCGCATCCTCGAGGCGCTCGACAAGTGCGCCGGCAACCAGACGCGTGCCGCCGAAATGCTCGGCATCTCGCGCCGCACGCTGATCAACCGCCTCGACGAGTACGGCATCGCTCGCCCGCGCAAGCGCGACGAGTGAAGACGCACGCGGTCTCCGGATCTGCCGTCACGTTCATCGCGGGCGGCGGGC
>DATLHR010000107.1:0-13429 GCA_035539815.1 Kofleriaceae bacterium | reverse complement strand
GCGCACCGGCCGCGAGCTGGCGGCGTGTCGCATGGATGCGCTCCCGAGCTCGCCGATCCTCGGCGTCAAGGCGTTCTCGCTACCGGATCACTGCATCGGCCTGGCGCTCGAGGACGTCACGCTCGCCGTACGTACGCAGCGCATGCACTTCGCGGAGCGTCGCGCGCTCGCGCTGCTCGCGGCCGGTGCGCCGCTCGGTGACATCCTCGAGGCCCTCGTCGAGGTCATCGAGGAGCTGCTGCCCGGTTCCCTCGGATCGGTGCTGCTCATCGATCGCAGCGGCACGCGCCTGTTGCACGGCGCCGCGCCCTCTCTGCCCGCCGCGTACAACCGCGCGATCGATGGGTCCGTGATCGGACCCAAGGGGGGCTCGTGCGGCACCGCGGCGTACCGGCGCGACATGGTGATGGTCAGCGACATCGCGAACGATCCGCTGTGGGTGGACTACAAGCACCTCGCGTTGCCGTACGGCCTGCACGCGTGCTGGTCGACGCCCATCCTGTCGAACGACGGGCACGTGCTCGGCACGTTCGCGATCTACTCCCGCAGCGTCCAGACGCCGACGCCCGGCGCGATCGCGCTCGTCAACCATGCGGTCCACGTCGCCGGCATCGCCATCGAGCGGCGGTTGCTCGACGAGCAGCTGCGTGCGCTGTCCGAGCGTATCGAGGCCACGCGCGAGGAGGAGCGCAGCGGGATCGCGCGCGAGATCCACGACGCGCTCGGGCAGGCGCTCACCGCACTCAAGCTGGATGTCGCGTGGATCGCACGCCGGCGCGGCGATGACCCCGCGATCAGCGGCAAGCTACGCGAGATGATGGCCAGCACGGACGAGCTGATCTCGTCGGTGCGCAGGATCTCGTCGGAGCTGCGCCCGGGCATCCTCGATGACGTCGGGCTCGCCGCGGCCATCGAGTGGCAGGCCGAGGAGTTTCATCGGCGGACCGGCATCGCCACCAAGGTGGCCTCCGCGCTCGGCGACGTGCAGCTCGAACGCGGCCTCGCGACCGCGGTGTTCCGGATCTTCCAGGAGGCGCTGACCAACGTCGTGCGCCACGCGAATGCCACCGAGGTGCAGGTCGACCTGCGGCTCGAGCGCGGGCGGCTCAAGCTCGACATCACGGACGACGGCGTCGGCCTGCCGGACAGCGGGCCACGCGCCGGCTCGCTCGGGCTGCTCGGCATGCGCGAGCGTGCGAGGCGCCTCGACGGCGAGTGCGTGATCACGCGGCGCGAGCCGCGCGGCACGTTGGTATCGCTCACGGTGCCGCTGCGGTTCCCGGCGGAGCTCATCGAGATCGAGAACGTCCCCGAGCAGCCGCGCGTGGACGCCTGAGCGGAGTAAGCTCGAGGCGATGAAGCTCGCACTCGTCGCCGGACTCGCACTTGCCCTCGGAGCTCCGGCCTACGCGGAGCCATTACCCGAGGGCCGTCAGGATGCCGCGACCGTCGGCGAGGAGCTCCGGCAGCGCGTGGATGCCGCGCTCGTCGCGATCAAGAAGAAGCAGACCGCGAAGGTGCTGCCGGTGCTCGCCGACCACGTGAGCGTCGAGGGGCTCACGTTCACGTCGGCGAAGTGCAAGCGGTTCGGCGTCGACGAGCGGGTGGACGTGCAAGGGGCGGCGCGTGCGGCGCTCGTGACCTGCCTCGCCGGCGAGAAGTGGTTCACGACGAAGCTGCCGTTTCGGCTCGAGCTGAGCGGGGGGACCTGGACGGGCTGGGTGCGGATCGCCGACTGGCCCGGGCTGACCGAGCTCGTGCTCGAGCCGCAGAAGGACGGCACGTTCCGGCTCCGCGGCATTCACGCGCCGCTCGGCGTGGAGGGCGGCGTCGTCGGCGACCGGCGGCCCGAGCCCATTCCGGGCGGCGTCGTGGTCATCGACAGCGCGCGGCCCGCACCGCCGCCGCCGGCCCCGCAGACCGTGCCGCCGACGCTGCTCGAGCAGTACCGGACCGCCGGTGACAAGTTGATCCTGCCCGACGACGCGACCAAGACAGAGATCACGCGGAGCGGGAAGACCCGGGTCATCGCATCGATCAAGCTGTGCATCGATCAAGCGGGCAAGATCTCGCAGGTGCGCTTGCTCAAGAGCAGCGGCTTTCCGGACTACGACCGCAAGCTGGTGGCCGGCATGAACACGTGGGCGTACCGGCCGTATCTCGTCGACGGCAAGGCGATTCCCGTGTGCACCGCCGTGACGTTCATCTACACGCAGAAGTAGTGCTTGCCGGCGCACGCGGTCGGCGCATACAACCCCGCGCAGCGGACGGCGCGGCGCACTCGGCGCTGCTGGTCGACACGGCCGGAGCGCTGCACGGCAGCTACACGGCCGCGGGCGACGTGAGGTTCGCGACGAAGCCGGCAGGTGGGGCATGGTCGCACACGACGGTTGACCCCTTCGCCGATGGCGCCGGCTTCTCGGCGCTGGCCCGCGACGCTGCGAGCACGCTGCACATCGTCTACACGGTGACGACCGGCGGCGAGCTGAAACACGCCGAGCGCTGCGCGCCCTGAGGCGAAACACGTTACAGTGGAAGCCGGCATGAACATCCGGTTTCTCGACGAGGTCTTCCCCTGGTCGTATGCCTACCTCCTCGAATCGGAGTTGCTGAAGCGCCGAGTGCTGCAGGTCGGGCCGCAGGAAGGCGCGGGCATCACGGTGCACTCGACGCTCGCGGCGGATTGGGAGGGACTGGCGCAGCGGCTCGGTCCTATCGGACCGGCACAGGCGATGTCGTTCCCGTTCTTCATCAAGTTCCTCGCCGAGAGCCCGCTCAGCGCGATGCTCGATCACGAGCTCCAATCGGCGGTCGTGAACCTCGACCTCATGGGCACGCAGCATCCGTCGCCGCTGCGCCCGGGCAAGATCGTCGTGCTGTTGTTCCTGAGCTCGCGGTGGCCGCAGGAGAACGGCGGCGAGGTGTTCTTCTACTCCGACGAGTCGCGCAAGCACATCGTCAAGGCCACGAGTCCGAGCTTCAATCGCGCGGTCGTGTTCGACGGCGCGATTCCTTACGCCGTGCGGCCGCCGACGAAGGCCGCCGTCTATCCCAAGCTCAGCGCGACGTTCGTGCTCGAGAAGGGACCCGCGAGCAACGATCTCCTCGATCCGAAGGGCACGCCATGATCCGAGCTGCTGAAGGCATCCTGGTCTTCGACGACTTCTTCCCCGAGTCGTTCCGCGCCAAGATCGAGGCGCTGCCGTTCAACGTCCGCTACGACATCGCGTTTCCGGATCGCCCGGACACGCACGAGAAGTACATCAACGGCGCGGTCGAGGGCGAAGACCTCGAGAAGCTCGGCATCTTCGACGAGCTGCGCAAGACGAAGCTCGCCCCGTACGCCGACTACAAGGCGCTGAGCGCGACGCTGAACTTCGACACCGCCGGCACGCCGCACTACTGCCACATCCACACGGCGCAGTTCGTGTTCCTCTACTATCCCGCGCGGACGTGGAAGCACGAGTGGGGCGGCGAGACGCTGTTCTTCGATCAGCAGAACCGCGAGATCATCTTCGCCTCCCCGTACGTCCCGAACCGCGCGATCTTCTTCGAGGGACTCACCCCGCACACGATCCGTGCGCCGACGACGGCGGTGCCGCACCCGCGCACGACGTTCGGCATCTTCTTCCAGAAGAAGCAGGGACCGTTCGAGGAAGTCGGCGCCGCGATCGGTTAGCGCGAGCCGAGCGCGGACAGCACGGAGATGTCGAGCGCGTCGGCGGCGGTGTAGAGCGATTCGCCGTCGGTCGGAGTGCTGTATGGAGGGACCACGGCGCCGACCTCGTCGGTGATCGTGCGCGCGAGCGCGGCGAACGTGGGCTCCGCGCCGACGAGGCTGGCCACCAGCGCGATGATCGCGGCGACGTCGTCGACGGGTTGACTGTCGGCCACGGCGCCGAGCCCCGCGGCCATCAACGTCGGCACCGCGCCATCATCGAGGACGACCGTGCGTGCGGCGATCGCGCCGTGGCTGCCACCGAGCTCGTGGATCGCCGCCGCGGCGCGCGCGAGGCGCTTGAGCACGCGCACGGTCTCCGCCGGCGGCAGGTTGGGCGGGGCGTCCGCGAACGAGGCGCCCGACGGCGCTTCGAACACGGCGCACCGCGCGGCACGATCGAGGGACAGCGCGCGCTGGACGAACGGGCTCTGCGCGCGACCGAGGAGCCGGGCGCGCTCGATCGCGCGGGTCGCATCGTCGCTGTCATCGAACCGCTCGATCACGACGGAACGATCGAGCACGGTGTCGACGGCGCGCGCGAGCTGGGAGATCGGGGTCTGGCCGAGCGGCGTCTCGAACTGGTAGCGAGGCTTGGCCTCGTCCTCGGCGGCGAGCTGCGCGATCGAATGCGGGCGGCTGTCACGGCGCGGGCGCGCGGGCAGGGTAGGGCGCCCGACGAGATCGAGCGCCTCGAGCTGGCGGCGCAGCTCGGCGAGCGTCGCGGTGCGCTCGCGCGGGTTCTTGACCAGCAGGCCGTCGAGGATCGGATCCCACGCGGCCGAGACGTCGGTGCCCGCCGCGCTCGCGAGCGGCGGCTGCTCGCCGAGGTGCTGCGCGACGAAGTCCGGACCGAGGAACGGCAGGCGGCCGGCGACCGCCTCGAACAGCGTGACGCCGAGGGCGTAGAGGTCCGCGGCGATCGAGATCGGCGCGCCCGTGATCTGCTCGGGCGACATGTACGCGAGCGTGCCGATCAGGCCGCCGGTCTGCGTCTGCCCGAGATCGACGAGGTGCGCGACGCCGAAATCGCCGAGCTTCGCGGTGCCGCGCGCGTCGAAGAAGATGTTCGCGGGCTTCACGTCGCGATGCACGACCCCGCGGTGATGTGCAGCCTCGAGTCCGCTGATGATGTCGAGCGCCATGCGGCGGATCTGTGCGGGGGCGAGCTTCTCGCCGGCGGCGAGGCGCTGCGCGAGCGAACCACCGGGCAAGTACTCCATCACGAGGAAGCCGCGCTCGACCGAGACGTCGTAGACCTCGACGAGCGATGGATGGCGGAGCGTGCTCGCGAGCCGTGCTTCGCGCACGAACCGCTCGTACGCGGCGCCGCCGCGCGCGCCGGCCGCGAAGAACATCTTGATCGCGACCTGGCGGCCGGCCACCTCGTCGGTCGCCAGGAACACGCGGCCCGAGGCGCCTGCGCCGAGCAGGCGATCCAGCCGGTAGCGCCCTGCCACGATCTCTCGATCGCGCCCGGTCTTGCGCTCCGTGCCCTCGTCGCGCCACGCGCGCAGGTAGGTGTCGAGATCGGCGGGCACGCTCTCGTCGTGGCTGCGCAGGTCGAGCAACGCATCACGCGCACCGTCGCGCAGGCCCATCGCCGCGAGCGTGGCGATCAGGTGTCGCTGCGCCTCCCCGCGCAACGCGGGGGTCTTGCGTGACTCCTGGAGCAGCCGCGCGGCCTCGGGGTACGCGCCGCGCCGCGCGAGGATGCGCCCGAGCGCGAGCTGGAGCTGCGCCTTCTCGGCGTCCGCCGCGAGATCGAGCGCGCGCTCGAGCAGCCTGCCCGCGTCGCGGTCGCGCCCGACGCTCTCGAGCAAGCGCGCCGCGTCGAGCGTCTTGTGCGCGCGCGTGTACAGGTCGATCGCCTTCGCGGTATCGCCGAGGCGCTCCGCGAGCGGCGCCGCGTCCGCGTGGCGGCGCATGCGCACGAGCACGTCGAGCGCCGACCGCGTGCCCTCCTCGGTCCCGGTCAGCACGGCGAGCAGCGCCTCGATCGAGGACTGCGCGCCGAGCTCGATCGCGTAGCGCAACGCGCGGGAAAGTTCGCCGGCGGCCTTGGCGGCCTCGAACGCTCCCTGGAAATCCCAGAGCTTCTCGTACAGGTCCGCGGCCCGCGTGAACTCACCGGCCTCCATCGCGGCCTTCGCCGCGGAGAGGGGATCGGTTCCGTCGGAATTGCTTGCCACGTCGCAGGGATGGTACCCACAGGTCCACCCATGCACCAGCGCAGCGCTCATCGCTCCCTGCTCGTCGTCGGCTCCGTCGCGTTCGACGATATCGACGGTCCGTTCGGCATGCACCGCGATCTTCTGGGCGGCTCCGCCTCGTTCATCACGCGCGCGGCCGCGTACTTCACCAAGAAGGTCTCCGTGGTCGCGGTCGTCGGTGATGACTTCCCGCAGAAGTACGTCGACGAGATGTCCGAGCAGGGCATCGACACCGCCGGCATCGAGCGCGTGAAGGGCGAGACCTTCCACTGGGTCGGCAAGTACGCCGACGATCTCGCGACGCGCGAGACCCTCGATACGCGGCTCGGCGTGTTCGCGGACTTCCAGCCCAAGCTCCACGACGCGCACCGCGACGCCCAGCTCGTCCTGCTCGGCAACATCGATCCGGTGCTCCAGCTCGACGTGCTCCGTCAGGTCCGCGCGCCCGCGTTGGTCGCGACCGACACGATGAACCTGTGGATCAACATCAAGCGCGCCGACCTCGAGAACGTGCTCGCGAAGACCCACACCATCATGCTCAACGACGAGGAAGCGCGCATGCTCGCCGGCGAGCACAACCTGCGCCGCGCGGCCGCGCACATCCTCAAGCTCGGCCCGACCTCGGTGATCATCAAGCGCGGCGATGCCGGCGCGCTGTTGTTCCACGGCGGCGGTGTGTTCGCGGCGCCGGCGATGCCGCTCGCCGATGTCAAGGATCCGACCGGCGCGGGGGACAGCTTCGCCGGCGGCCTGATGGGCTACCTCGCGTACGCGGGTGACCTGTCGCCCGCGACCATCCGCACGGCGATGATCATGGGCAGCGTCATGGGCAGCTTCGCCGTCGAGAAGTTCTCGGTGGACGGCCTGCGCGACCTGACGCCCGCCAAGATCCAGCAGCGGTTCGACGAGCTCTCCGAGCTCGCGCACTTCGAGCGCGTCCGTCTGTAGTCGCCGCGATCAGCGAGGGCGCTGACCGGTCGTGCTGCGGTCGCGCCCCGAGGCTCCCTGGCCTTTCCCCGTGTCCTTGCCTTGCCTCGTGCCCTGGGCTTGCCCCGGCGTGCTCTGCCCCGGGCCAGCCGTGTCCTGGCGATATCCCGTGGCGCCCTGGCCTTGCCACCCCGTGCCCAGCTCGGGATCCCGAGCATTGATCCCTTGGCCCTCGCCGGTGCCCGAAGACGGTGCGCCGGGGTTCGGCTGTCGGAATTCGGGGATCTCGCGCTTCGTTCCCACCTGCTGAGCCCGATCGCTCGGCGTCGAGGACGCGCCGGTGTTTCCTGTCTCGAGTCGTTCGTCGTCGTGGCAACCGGCCGCGAGGAGCGAGGAGAGCAAGAAGGCGAAGGAAGATGCTGCAGACATGTGCCGGCTCCTGTGCGGTTGCCGTACTCGCGGAATTGCGACGCTCGTGCCATTCGAGGCTGCGTGGCTCATGTCTGCTCCGGTTCGAGCAGCGGTGGCGACGCGGGAGGTAACGGTTGTTCCGCGGGCCGGCCCTCGAGTGAGGCCGCCGCTCGCTCGTGACGCAGCGCGAGCTCGCGGTGCTCGCTCGCCGCGTCCTCGTACTTCTCGCTCGCATCGCTGACCCGCGGCCACGCGACGTACACCTCCGGATCGCTGATCTCGTAGCGGCCGGGCCCGTACGTATACGGGATGACCCCACGCGACTCGCGGTAGGCGTAGTCGTACGCGTAGATGTCGCCCGGAAGCGTCTCCGGCGGCGCGATGCCGTCTCCACGGATCTTCGCGAAGCTCGCGTCGGCGAGCCGGTTCTCTCGCGCTGCGGCCTGGCGATGCTCCTGGGCCGTCATCTGATCGAAGGGCTTCTGGTTCGATCCGGCGCATCCGATGACGAGGATCGCGAGGACGCTTGCATGGTCGATGATGGACATGGTGGCTCCACGCAGCTCCGCGATGCATCTCGCGTTCCGTTCGAGCGGTCGTCGACGTCGAGGCCCGCACGTGCTCTCATCGGTCCTTCGATGGCACGTGAGATCTTGATCGTCGGCGCGCGCGGCCGCGTGGGTCGCGAGGTGCTGCGCGCACTCTTGGCCTCGTCCACGTCCGTGCGCGCGCTGGTGCGCCGGCCATCCGCGCGGAACGAGTCGCTCGGCGTGCGCGAGGTGGTCGGTGACCTCGGCGATCGCGCATCGCTCGACCGCGCCCTCGACGGCGTGGAGAGCGCGTTCTTCGTGACGCCGCACGACGAGCGCGAGCAGCAGCTCGGCGAGTGCTTCATCGACGCCGCGGCCGCGGCCGGCGTGCGGCGCATCGTGTTCGCGAGCGCGTATCACCCGAGCCCCACGAGCTCGATCGGCTTCGCGCTGTTCGTCGGCGTGGCGAGCCTGTTCACGCACTACGGGCCCAAGCTGCGCGTCGAGCGCCGCGTCCGTCTGGCCAAGACGAGCCCGGTCGTCCTGATGCCGTCGAACTTCTATCAGAACGACGAGCTCTACCGGCCCGAGATCCTCGCGGGGCAGTATCCGCAGCCGCTCGGCGTTCGCGGCGCCTCGCGCGTCGACTGCGCAGATATCGGCGATGCCGCGGCTCGCGCGCTCACCGACGAGAGCGTCGATGCCGGCGCGTATCCCCTCGTCGGCCCCGACCCCGCGCTCACCGGGCCCGCGTGCGCCGCGGTGTGGGCCGCCGCGCTCGGCCACGAGGTCGCGTACACCGGTGATCTGCGGCGCTGGCCCGCGCTGATCGGTGAGCGCATGCATCCACGCGAGCGCGCGGACTTCGGCAAGACGTACAAGATCTTCAGCCGCATGCGCGTCCCGGCCAAGCCGCGCGACGTCGAGCGCGCCACCGCGCTCCTCGGACGGACGCCGCGCGCCTATGCGACCTATGTGGCCGAGCGTGCGCGTGCGTGGACCCGGCCGGATCCGGCGTAGAGTCGCGCGATGACCGCGCCGCAGCTCCGGGCGTATCAGCGCGAGGCGATCGATGCCGTCCTCGCGGCACGCCGGAGCGGCACGCGGCGCATGGTCGTTTGCCTGCCGACCGGCGCGGGCAAGACGGTCATCTTCTCGCACCTCGCGCGCCTCGCGACCAGGCAGGTGCTGGTGCTCGCGCACCGCGAGGAGCTGCTCGCCCAGGCCGTCGACAAGCTCTCGCGCGCGCTCGAGGGGACGCGCGTCGTCGGCCTCGAGCGAGGCGACGCGCGTGCGCCGGGCGATGCCAAGGTGCTCGTCGCGTCGCTGCGCTCGCTGCACCCCGATCGCATCGGCAGCGTGCTCGCGGGACGAGACCTCGGGCTCGTCATCTACGACGAGTGCCACCATGCCGCCGCCGACGACAACCTGCGGGTGCTGCGCACCATCGGGGCGTTCGAGCCCGACTGGCCGGGCACGCTCCTCGGCTTCACCGCGACGACCGCGCGCGGGGACGGCAAGGGCCTCGATACGGTGTTCGAGCGCATCGTGTACTCGCGGACGCTGCCCGAGCTCATCGACGAGGGCTTCCTCGCGCCGCTCAAGGGCTTCCGCATCGCCACGGCCGCGGATCTCACGCGCCTGTCGTCGCGCGGCGCCGACTTCGCGGAGGCCGAGCTCGCGGAGGCGGTCGACATCCAAGAGCGCAACGCGCTGGTCGCACGCTCGATCCAGGAGCTCGCGCGCGACCGGCGCACCATCGCGTTCTGCGTCACCGTGAACCACGCGCGCAACCTGTCGCGCGCGCTGAACCACCTCGGCGTGCCGGCGGGCATCGTCCACGGCGAGATGCCGGCGTCCGAGCGCGCGCGTGCGCTCGCCGAGTTTCGCGACGGCCGCCTCCACGTGCTCGCCAACGTCGCCGTGCTCACCGAGGGCTTCGACGATCCGGGCGTGTCGTGCATCGCGATGGCGCGCCCTACCCGCTCCGAGGGCCTCTACGCGCAGTGTGTCGGCCGCGGCACGCGGTTGGCCGAGGGCAAGCGCGACTGCTTGATCCTCGACTTCGTCGACGTGTCGGAGCTGAGCCTGTGCACGCTGCCATCGCTGTTCGGCTGCCCGCGCGATCTCGATCTCCGCGGCGACGACGCGAGTGCCGCCGCGCGCACCTGGCACCAGCTCCAGCTCGACTACCCGGCGCTCGAGCTCGAGGCCGGAGCGCTCACCCTCCGCGAGATCCAGGATCGCGCCGAGGCCTTCGATCCGCTGACCCTCGAGCTGCACCACGAGGTCCGTGCGATCTCCGCCAATGCGTGGTTCTCGCTCGGCCGCCACGGCGTCGGGCTGCACTTCGCGCCGGCAGCGAGCCGGTTCAGCGCGGTCACGGTGCTCGCACGCGGTGCACGGGGCAAGCGGTGGGAGGTCGCGATCGATGACCACGTGATGGAGCGGTTCGCGACGCTCGAGGAGGCGGTCCAGGCCGTCGACTACGAGATCGATCGACGAGGCCGCGCCGCCAGCGCCTCCGCGCGCGACGACGCCCCCTGGCGGAACGCACCGCCGCCCTCGAGCGTCGTCGCACGCCTCCGCGCGAAGGAACGCGCGACCACCCACGCCGAAGCGCTGCGGCTGGCCGTGTGGGAGGCGCTGGCGCGTCGCTGACGCTCAGGGCTTTCGCGCGAGCCAGATATAGTACCGCGGCCCGCCGCGAAAGGTCGGCTTGGTGCGGACGAGCTCGACCGAACCGATCACCTCGAGTGACTTCGTGAACAGCCGCGACGGGAACGACGACCACACCGCGAGCACGCCGCCACGGCGCAGGGCCGCGCGCGTCCGCGTGAGCCCCGCGCGCCGGTAGAGCATCTCGTTGTTGGGGTGCGTGAGCGCGTTCGGGCCGTTGTCGACGTCCAGCGAGATGACGTCGTACGTCGCCTTGCTGCGGGCGATCACGGCGGCGACATCCTCGATGCACACGCGCACGCGGCGGTCGTCGAGCGGGCGTCCCGCGTACTTGCCGTAGCGTCCTTGATTCCAGCGCACGACCTCGGGCACGAGCTCGGCGACATCGATGCGCGCGGTGGGTGGTGTCCCGTCGAGGGCGGTGCGCAGCGTGAAGCCGAGGCCGAGCCCGCCGATCAAGATCCGAGGCTTGGCGACCTTGCCGACCGCCGCCGCGGTGATGCGGCCGAACTCGTCCTCGGAGTCGTGGACGCCGCTGGACATCAGCGTGCGCTCGCCGACGCGGATCGCGACATGCCTGCCGATCCGCTCGAGCAGCATCTCGGCCCGCGGAAGCGGTGCCCGATCGAGGATGACGGCGGGCATGCGGCTAGTCGGTCGCGGGGAACTCGCCGCTGTTCGCGGTCGAGGCGTGACCGGTGATCGTGCCGCTGTAGAACTCGGCGATCAGCTGGTCGTCGAACTGGTCCGCGAACCGGCCGACGCCCGCGACCATCGTCGCGAACTCCTGGCCGTCGATGCCCTTGAGAGCGCGCCCGGCGTGGAGCACGACCCACCCGTCGGGCTGGAGCGCGAACGAGGCCATCCCGCCCATGTAGGCGTTGTGCTCGAGGAGCTTCTTGAAGAACGCGAGCTCCTTGCCGTCGGGGATCGCGCGGAACAGCGGCGCGATCGCGACCACGGCGGAGCCGGAGATCCCCGCGATCACGAACGCGGAGCCCCACTGGAGACGCACGAGGTGATCGTCGAGGCGGACCGCCTTGTCGGCGAGCCCGCTGGAGGCGAGGAGCTCGTCGAGTGTTGGCATCAGAACATCTTCCCGAGACCGCCGGGGAGCTTGTCCTTGAGCCCCGACTTGCCGAGCAGGTTCACCGCGTCGTCGGCGTGCTCCTTGAGGAACTCGACGACCTTCTCCGCGGTGGCCTTATCGATCCCCACCTTCTCGACCATCTTGTTGATGAAGTCTTCCATGGTGGACGTCGTACCATGGTGCTCGTGAGCCAGGAAACGCGGGAGCGCAGCATCTGGGCCTGGGGTTGGCGCGACAAGTTTCCCGACGACGCGGCGCGCGCCGGCCTCGCGCAGCTGGCAAAGCTGCTCGTCCCGGCGGCGACGCCCGCGGCGCGCACGCTGCCGAGCGACGCGCCCACGGTGTCCGCGCCGCGCGTGACGGTCCCCGACGCACTGGGAGACGTCGCGAGCGCGGAGCCACGCGAGCGCGCGATGCACACCCGCGGTCGCGCGTTCCCGGATCTCGTCGCCGGGTTCGCGGGCGACTACGCGGGCGCGCCCGACCTCGTCGCGCGCCCGCGCACCGCGGCCGAGGTCGCGCGCGTGCTGTCCGAGTGCGATGCGCGCGGCTGGGCCGTCGTCCCGTTCGGCGGCGGCACCAGCGTCGTCGGTGGCGTCGATGCCGCGCTCGCGCGCGGCGGCCGCGCCGCGGTCGTCTCCCTCGATCTCGGCGCGCTCGCCGGCGTGCACGAGGTCGATCCGACGAGCCGGCTCGCGCGGATCGGCGCCGGCACGCTCGGGCCCGCGCTCGAGGACGAGCTCGCGGCCCACGGGCTCACGCTGCGCCACTACCCGCAGTCCTTCGAGTTCTCCACGCTCGGCGGCTGGCTCGCGACACGCGCCGGTGGTCACTACGCGACCGGCCCGACGCACATCGACGACCACGCGCACGCGCTCACGCTGGTCACGCCGCGCGGCGTGATCGCGACGCACGCGCACCCCGCCTCCGGCGCCGGCCCCGAGCCCGCGCGCATGATCATCGGCTCCGAGGGCGCGCTCGGAGTGATCACCGAGGCGTGGATGCGCGTCGTGCCGCGGCCGCGCTGGCGCGCGAGCGCGAGCATCGCCTATCGCGACTTCACCGCCGCGGTCGCCGCGACCCGCGCGCTCGCGCAGTCCGGGCTCGCGCCGAGCAACGCCCGCCTGCTCGACGCGAACGAAGCGCGCCTGCACCGCGTGCGCTTCGACGGGACCTCCGTTCTCCTCGTCGGCTTCGAGTCCGCGGACCACCCGCTCGGCCCATGGCTCGCGCGCGCGCTCGAGCTCGCCAGGGATCACGGCGGCGAGGTCGTCGCCGGCCCGAGCGAATCCGACGACGCGACGAACACCGGCGGTCGCAGCGGCGCGGCGGGCGCGTGGCGCCAGGCGTTCTTCGACGCGCCGTACCTCCAGTCCGCGCTGCTCTCGATCGGCGTCCTGTCCGATACGTTCGAGACCGCCTGCACGTGGACGCAGTTCCCCGCGCTGCACGCCCGCGTCACCGCCGCACTCCTCGTCGAGTGCGCGCGAGACCGCGGCGGTGGCCTCGTCGCGTGCCGGTTCACGCACGTCTATCCCGACGGCCCCGCGCCGTACTACACGTTCGTCGGCGCGCTGCGCCCGGGCGGCGAGCTCGCGCAGTGGCGCGCGATCAAGGCCGCCGCTTCGGAGGCTCTCACCGCCGAGGGCGGCACGATCACCCACCACCACGCGGTCGGCCGCACGCACCGGCCCTGGTACGACCGCGAGCGCCCCGCGCTGTTCGCCGGCGCGCTCGCCGCGGTCAAGCGCGAGCTCGACCCACACGGGATCCTGAACCCGGGCGTGCTCGTCGATTGAGCGCTACTTGTCGACGAACGTGCCCTCGAGCTGCGTGCAGAGCGTGCGCGCGTCCTCGGCCG
>DATLHR010000106.1:0-8722 GCA_035539815.1 Kofleriaceae bacterium | reverse complement strand
CTGCGAGACGTCGGCGGCCCCGGCATGACCGAGCTCGCAGCCGGTGAGCGCTGCGGCATCACGGTCCCGACCCGCGTCGCGATGCGCGAGTCGGGCTGGGACGCGATGCTGAAGAAGGTCGACGTCAAGCGCTACTGCTTCGAAGAGGAGCAGCAGGTCGAGATTCCGCTCTCGCATCCGCAGCGCCTGCGCGACTACCTGTTCACGCCCGAGCCGATCGCGCGCGCGGACTTCTTCGTGAACTGCCCCAAGTTCAAGGCGCATCCGTGGACGACGGTGACGTTCTCGCTCAAGGCGTACATCGGCATCCAGGATGACCGGCACCGCCTCATCGATCACGACCACAAGCTCAACGAGAAGATCGCGGACCTGCAGCACATCGTGCAGCCGTCGTTCATCGCGATCGATGCGATCACCGCGGGCGAAGGACGCATGCTGACGCCGACGCCCTTCCCGCTCGGGATGATCATCATGGGCAACAGCCAGGTCGCGTTCGACGCGGTGTGCTGCCAGATCATCGGGGTCGATCCGATGTCGGTCGATCACATCCGGCTCGCCGCCGAGTACGGGTTCGGCACCACCGATCTCTCGAAGATCGCGATCACCGGCGACGTGTCGCTCGAGGAAGCGCGGCAGCGCGCGAAGGGCTTCAAGGTCGGCCTCGTCCGCGTCGAGAAGTACTTCGAGGGCACGCACATCACGGCGTATGCGGGGCCGCCGCCCGAGGCCGAGCACGGTGACTATTGCTGGGGCGGCTGCCCCGGCGCGATCGAGGAGGCGATCGAGATCTTGCGCGTGTTCGACAAGGAGACCGATCAGAAGCTGCCGCGCATGCACGTCGTGTTCGGCGCGTACGACGGCCACATCGATGCGAAGCCCGGCGAGAAGGTGATCTTCATCGGTGACTGCACGCAGTGGAAAGGCACGCTGAACGACAAACCGATCGAGATCCGAAATATCTACAAGGACCGGAGCACGCTCGATCCGCACACCGCGCGCAGCGAGGACATCTTCGTCAAGCTCGCGACCGCGAAGTCCAAGCTCGCGGGCGACGTCGTGCGACTCGAGGGTTGCCCCGTGTCGGTGGCCGAGCAGGTGCTCGCGATCCTCAGCGTCGCCCCGAAGGTGAAGAATCCGTACCTGGATCCCACGCAGGTCGTCACGTTCGGGCGCGCGTACCTGGGCTGGAAAGCACGCGTCGCGCTCAACAAGCTGCAGAAGCGTCGGTATCAACGCAACGGCGCGTTCCGCGAACGCGGCCAGGCCGCACCGGAGCTCATCGGGAGACCCGTATGATGATCGGTCCCGGCTCGTGGAGATTCTCTGCGCGAACGCCGGTGTCGCGCTCGCGCTCGTTGCTGCGGCGGCGCACTCGGGCCTACACGCGCCGGCGATCGCACGGTGCGCCGAGAGCGGCGCGAGCGAGCTCCGCAGTGGATACTGAGCTCATGCTGTTCGATCGAGGAAGCGAGTTGCCGCAAGCGACCGTTCGGCGCGCGCCCCCCGACTGGGGTGACCTCCTCGCGGGCGACTTCCTGCGGTGGTCGATCACGCGCTGGCAGTGGCTGCGGCCGCGCATGGTGCCCGTCGTGGTCGCGTTCATCGGCATGCTCGGCATGCTGGAGGCCGTGGACTACCTGTCGCAGTCGCCCGACGTGCAGGTCTCGACGCCGACGCAGGTGCGGCTGGCGCGATGACCGTCCGCGCCGTCCACCACCTCAACTGCGCGACGATGTGCCCGATCGCCGGGTTCCTGCTCGGCGGCAAGGGCTGGCGCGGCACGCGCATGGTCGCGCACTGCCTGCTCGTCGAGACGGAGCGCGACGGCCTCGTGCTCGTCGACACCGGGTTCGGCACGCGCGACGTCGGCGGCCAGACGCGGATCTCCGGCGCCTTCAAGCGGCTGTGCGGGCCGACGTTCGACGTCGCCGAGACTGCGGCGGCGCAGGTCGAGGCGCGCGGCTTCTCGCGCGACGACGTCCGCCACATCGTGGTCACGCACCTCGATCTCGATCACGCCGGTGGCATCGCGGACTTCCCCGCCGCGCGCGTTCACCTGCATGCGCGCGAGCACGCGGCCGCGGTCGCACGCTCGACGTACAAGGAGCGCGAGCGCTACATCGCGGACCACTGGTCCCACGGGCCGCGGTGGGAGGTCTACACCGAGGACGGTGACACCTGGCGCGGGCTGCCGGCGATCCAGCGGCTGCGCGGCCTCGACGCCGACGTCGGGCTCGTTCCGATGCACGGGCACACGCGCGGGCACTCCGCGGTGATCGTGCGCCAAGGCGAGCGCTGGAAGCTGCACGCCGGAGACGCGTACTTCCACCATGGCTCCGTCGAGGACAAGCCCGTGCCGTTCGGGTTCCGAACGTTCGAGCGCACGATGCAGATGGATGGCGCTGCGCGCCGCGCCTCGCTCGCGGCGCTCCGCCAGCTCCGCGCGAGCTATCACGACCTCGACGTGTTCTGCGCGCACGATCCGCACGAGTACGAGCGCCACGCGCGCGCGTAGCGCTGCCTACAGACCGGGCGAGACCACGCCGACGGTCACGTTGGTGATCGTGCCCGCGACGAGCGGGATCGCCCCAGTGCCGGCGGTGCTGTTGCTCACCGTGAGCTGCGTCGTCCCGCCGCCGACATCGACGTTGGGGAAGAACACGTCGGTCCCCGTGTCGCCGGCCTCCCAGCCCGTGGCGGTCGCGACCTGCGCCGGCCCATGCGCCGCGGCCAGCGTCACGGTCTGGGCGGAGCCGGACACGTGCACGAACACCTGGGCCTTCGCCGGGTCGAACGCGGCGCCGACCTGGTCCTGGAAGAACGAGGTCTGCCGCTCCGTGGTGAACGCGCGGCCACTGAACATCGCCCCGGACAGGATCACGTCCTTGTTCGCGATGAAGATCGTCGGCACGGTGTACGCCGCTGCGGGCACGGTGCACTGCGAGTTGCCCGCGGGCTGCATCACGTCGAGGCGTGTGGTCGGCGCATCCGGGATGCACAGATCGAAGCGGCCGTTCGGCGCGGTCGAGTCCATCGCGCCACCCCCGGCGACCTCGATCACGGCGTTGAAGATGCCGCAGAACGACGTCTGACTGTCCCAGTCCACGTACTCGCCGGTGAACCGCAGCATGTTGCCGCACGAGCCGTTGTCGAAGTCGACGGGGACGACCATGTCGACGACCGGCGCATCGATCGCCGCCCCACCGTCATCCCCACACGCACCGGCCGCGAGCACGAACACGAACACCGCACGGCGAAGCACCATGCGGGCAAGCTATCACTTCGCCGGGGCCTTGGCCGCCGCCTGCGCGATGGCATCCGGAAGTGACAGCTCGGCGAGCGTGTCCTGGAAGCGCACCCGCGCGAGCATGATCTTCTCTTCCTGATCGACCAGCGCGATGGTGGTCTTCTGCACGCGGTCGGAGATGTCCTTCATCTTCGCCTTGAGGTGGCTCATCAGGTCGTTGCCGGTCTTCACCGCCTGCAGCGTCACGATCTGCGCGTGCAGCTCGTCCATGCGCTCCTTGTAGTCGCCGAGGCGGCGGCGCAGGCTGACTTGCTCCTCGGTGAGATCCACGAGCCCGCGGTGGATCGCGAGCAGCTTCTCGAGCTGCGCCTTGACCTCGGGCGACGCATCCGGTGCGGTGACGTAGATCTTCATCATCTCGAGGGTCACGTCGGCCTGGAGATCGAGCGTCCGCTCCATCGGCGTCGACTCCGAGATCTCGACCTGCTTGACCTCGTGAGGCGCGAGGTCGACCTCGAAGAGGTGCGCGTCGCCGACGCGCTCGTAGGCCTCCGGCGCCTTCACCAGCGTCCAGCCCTTGTTCACCGTGTGGCGCACGAACACCTTGGTAGGCTCGCGAAGGCGGTTCGTGATCGTGAGCTTCTGCGTGCGGATGTGCTGGACCTCGGCGGTCAGCACGCCGCGCTGGAGGGTCACGAGCTTGGAGATCTTGTTCTGCTCGCTGTCATCGCGCTCGATCACGATCTGGCGATCGAGCGCGTACGGCACGACCGCGGAGGCCTTGGGCGGAATCGGCTCGGTGAGGCCCTCGCCGATGAACCGCTCGTTGCCGTAGACCGTGACGGGGCCGGTCTCGAGCGTCGAGTCCGTCGGGTTGCGGAACCGGACCGCGCGGAACGCGAAGTTCGAATTGCCACGCTCGCTCTCGGCGTCGTAGAGGTACACGACCTCACCCTCGGTCTCGCTGCGCAGCATCGACACCATCGCGCTCGCACCGCGCTCGACGGTCATCGGCGTCGGGTTCGTGAAGTGGCTCTCCCCGACGGGCTGCGCGGCGAGATCCGCGGCGGCATTCCCGCTCTGCTGTCTCGCCTGCTCTTCGGGGCTCGGGGCCTGCGCGACGAGGCGTACGCGCTCCTGCTGGTTCGGCTCGATCTTGGTGACCACCTTGATCCGCGCCGGCGGCACGCCCTGATCGATGAGCTGGTTGCGCACGATGTTCGCGCGATCGTTCGCGCGGCGCTGCGCATCGGCGCGATTGGCATCGGCGTAGCCCTCGATCACGATCATCTTGTTCGACTTCATGAGGCTCGACGACAGCGCCTTCATCTTCTGGTCGCCCTGCGCGACCCTCGCGTCGCGCGGAGGCGTCGCCGGGGCGGCCGCGATCGGCCTACGCTCTGTCTTCTTCGCGGTGCGATACCGCTTGTCGGACTTGCGCTCGCGGGGTGCTTCGTCTTCCTCGTAGTCGTCGCCGGAGTCGGCCTCCGACGCCGGGGCGGCCATCGGCGCCTCGCGCTCGAGGACCACGCTCTTGCCCATGCGGTCCTCGGGGTGGCCCTGCGGCCGGCGGATCTCGTCGTCGCCGAGCTCGGCGAGCGCGACCACGCCGTCGGCGTCGGCGTTACCGGTACCGCCACCGTACGGCGAGATGCCGGTGGGCGGCGCGACGGCGAACTTCTCCTCGGAGGCGAGCGTCTCGCGGTGGACCTGGCGCACGCTCCACAGGTCGTACTTGAACGACAGCGCCGAGCTCGAGCCGACGCCGACGCGCACGCCCTTCCAATCCTCGCCGCTCGTGTTGTCGACGATGGCCCAACCTTCGACGAGCACCTTGTTGTCCTTGCCGACGACGACGCGGTAGCTCGGCTTCCACGCGGGCGATTCGGTGACGTAGGTCAGCACGACATCGGCGGTGCTGGTCGTGGGCAGCTGGAGCCTCATCACCAGGTAGTCGCCGTCGTTCGCCTGCTCGCGCGGGATCGAGACCGGCAGCGGCTGCGACGTCTTGGCGTCGACGACGGTCAGCGACTTGAGGAAGTCGTCGACGCGGTCGCGCGGGACGCTCACGGTCAGGATGCCGCCCGAGACCGTGGCGCGGCGCTCGTAGTAGGCGACGCCGTTGCGGTAGATGACGACGCGCCCGAGGGCGACATCGTCGACGCGGACGAAGCTGGCGTGCTTGGGGCCACAGCCGGCGATGGCGGCCGCGAGGAGGAGACCGGCGAGGACCTTCTTCATGGTCTTGCGGTAAACGCATGGGCGCCGCGGCTGGATCTACCGAGTTGCCGATTTTTCCCAAGCTGGGCCACGGGTGGGATGTCAGCGCCGCTTGCGCTCTTCGAGCTCCTCGAGGGTCTTCGGCCAGTCCTCCTTGAGCAGGCGCGACAGCGAGCGGTCCGCGAGCAGGCGGCCTTCGGTCTGACAGGTCGGACAGTAGTTGGCCTCGTTGTCGGCGTAGACGATGCGTTGGACCTTGGTGCCGCACACCGGGCATGGCTGGCCGTACTTGCCGTGGACGGCCATCTCCGGGCGAAACGCGGTCACCTTGTCGGGGAAGCCGTCTCCCACCTCGTCGCGCGTGCGCTGCGTCCACGAGGTGAGGATGTCGACGCAGGCACGGTGGAGCCGGAGGAGCTCGTCGTCGGTGATCGAGGTCGTCATGCGAAATGGCGACAGCTTCGCGGCATGGAGGATCTCGTCGGAGTACGCGTTACCGATGCCATCGAACAGCGTCGGATCGGTCAGCGAGCGCTTGATGGTGTGGCGCTCGCTGCGCACGCGCTCGGCGAACTGCTCGGGGGTCGCCAAGAACACGTCGAGGCCGCCGCGATCGAACTCCGCGAGGCCGCCGCGCCCGGCGACGAGGTGCAGCGAGGCGCGCTTCTTCGGCGAGGCCTCGGTGAAGATCAGCGTGCCGGTCGGAAAGTCGAACGCGGCGAGGCCGACCTTGTTCGGGACCTTCTCGCCGCGCTTCTTCCAGCGCAGGCGGCCCGCGATCATCAGATGGATGACGACATAGCGGTCGCCTTCGACACCGATCACGATGCGCTTGCCGAGGCGCTCGACCGACACGACCTTCGCGCCCGTGAGCTCGCGGGGGGACGGGCTCACGGTGCGCAGGACGAACGGGCTCGCGATGCGGATGCCTTCGAGCGGCTGGCCGACGGTCAGCGCGGCGAGGCGCTCGACGTAGATCGCGACATCCGGCTGCTCGGGCACACCGCCACTGTAGATCAGGGCGAGGTCAGGCTCACGCCGAAGGCGACCGAGCATTGGCCGTCGTCGGTCGCGCTCGCATACGCGGCGCCGACGCCGACGTTGATGAACGTCGACGAAGAGGACGCGGCATCGACGACGAGGTACTTCGCGACCATCGTCGTGCCGGCGGGGCCGCTGCTGCCCTCGTCGCTGAAGCCCGCGAACAGGCCGTCGCCAATCGACTCGAGCGCGAGCTCGCTGGTACCGAACGCCGCGCTGATCGGCGCGCCGGCGACGGACGCCGTGGTGCCACCGGTCACCGTGACGATGCCGTCGGTGAACCCGAGGCTCGCGGTGGTGATGTTCGCGAACGCGGCCTCCTGACCGGCGAGCGAACCATCGCAGTAGACGTCGGCCGGGCCCGCGATCGCGAGCGCGTACGTGCCCGACGGCAGCTCCTCACCGCCGCCGCCGCCGCCGGGCGGGTCCGTGGTGATCACCTCGATCGCGCCGAAGTCACCACTGACCGTCGCGGTGATCGTGCCGCCCGCCGTGGGCGATCCCCCGCCGAGCTGCACCGTGCCGGTCACAGCGGCCGCGTACAGCTCGGGCTCCTCGGCATCGGCCGGCCCCGTCGCGAACAGCGCGATGCGGTCCTGGCCGTCGAGCTCGATCGTCGCGACGGGCGCGAAGTCGCTCTGGGGAATGATGATGAACGCCTGGTCCATCACGGTATCGCCCCCTGCGCCGGGGCGATGGGCGTAGCCCCCGATGACGAGGTACTCGCCGGTGTCGTCGGCCATCGTGGTCGCGATCGATTCGAGGCTCGACGTCGAATACAGCTGGCCATCGATCGTGATGCTCAGCGAGCCACCCCCGGTGTTGACGATCGGCTCGTCGATGCCGGTGTACACCGCGCCGGTGAACGTGGCGGAGCCGGGTGCGGTCGCGCCCGTGAACTGGAAGCTGTTGCCCCCGCCGAACATGAGCCCCGAAGCGTCACCCCCGCCGGGGACGGTGTAGACCGGGCGCACGCCGTGACCGGGCGGAAGGGTGACCGTCGGCGACGGCGACTCGGTCGAGCACGCGACCAGGGACAGAAGTAAAGCACCGCAGAATGCACGCATGTTGTTCTCCTCGCGCGGAGATGGCCCGTGCACGGCCGATTGATCACGAGAATCGCGGGACCTAAACAACCCGCGCTGACAGTCACTGAGATGCGAAGGTCGCAGTGAACGCGACCGTGCACGCGCCCGACGATCCCGCGTTCTGGAACAGGGCTGCGCCGTATGCCGAGATCTGCGGCTCGTTCGCGCTGCTGCTGTCCATGCCGAGGAAGCGATCGGTGTTCGTCGTCGAGAGCGGCCCCGACCCGAAGTTGCCACTCACCGACGCGCCCCACACCACCGGCTCACCCGGCGGTGGATCGGGCTCCGGCACCATCACGAGATCGCCGCCACCAAAGCCGGTCCCGATCGGCGGGCCGCTCACGCGCAGGTGCGTGCCATCAGTCGCGCTCAACGCCACCGTCCCGTCGACGAAGCTGAGCGTCACGCGCGTGATCGACTCGAAGCTCGCCTCCATGCCGATGAGATCGCCGTCGCACATCACCTGCACGGGATCGAAGAACGCGAGCCCATAGGTGCCCGACGTGAACGGGTTCGTCGGCCCGTCGGTCGGCGCATCGAGCTGTGAATCGACGGGCGCATCGATCCGCGCATCGGGTGCACTGCCGAGGCGCACGTCGGTGCCGCACGCGGCCAGCAACATGCACCAGACCGCACCGCGCATCGTCATCGTCCGAGACGTTGCACGCGCTTCGCGAGCGGACTGTCCGGATGCGCGGCGAGGAATGCGTCCGCGAGTGCGCGTCCCTTCGTCGTATCGCCACTCGCGAACGTTGCCTCGATCCGCGCCACCGCCGCTTCCGGCGCGAGCGCGCCCGACGGGAAGCGGCGCTCGTACTCGTCGAGGCTGCGCAGCGCCGCCGCGACATCGCCCTTGCGCAACGCGACCACCGCCGCATCGACGAGGGCGACTTCCTGTGCGAGCTGCGCCGAGGCCGAGCCCGAGCCCGAACCCGATGCCGATTCCGGACCTGATGCCGAGACCGAGCCTGATGCCGATGTCGATGCCGATGTCGAACCCGCCACCGAGACCGACGCCGATTTCGAACCCGACGCCGACGCCGCCCCCGACACCGATGCCGACACCGAGCCTGATGCCGATGCCGATGCCGAACCCGCCACCGATGCCGACTTCGGACCCGACACC
>DATLHR010000105.1:0-6679 GCA_035539815.1 Kofleriaceae bacterium | reverse complement strand
GTCATTCCGACCACGACCAGCTTGGCCGGAATTCCCCGTGCGTTTCGGTACGCCCGCAGAGCCTGCGCAGGATGCACGTCACCTGCCCAGGTCTCGTTGTCGGTGTAGACACAGAACGTGTCGACATCGACGCGGTGCTTCTGCGCCCACACCATCGGGAGGGCGCAGTCGGTTCCACCCATCGTCAACCTCTCCACCGTCTTGACGACATCGTCCAGCCGCTGGCGCGGCGAGATCGACAGCGTCGAGAGCTGCGTGGTGAACGCCACGAACGCGTGGTCGCGCTCCGTCGCTGCGGTCACGAGCGCCATGGCGGCGCTCGCGATCCGAGGCGTCAGGCCGGGCACGCCCGCGACACTTCCCAGGCTCATCGAGCCCGAGATATCGAGGGCGAGCAGCATGCGCTTGCCCGCGGGCTCGATCGTCCCGAAGCTCGCGTAGAACGCGGCGTCGAGCGCGTCGACGATCGCGGCCACCGGCTGCCAGGTTCCCGCGCCGCGGACACCACGCCCGGACTTGTAGGTCACGAGCGCGGAGAGCACGGCGATCGGGTGGATCCGTGCGCGGGCGAGCTGGTGCGGGGAGCGCAGCCGCTCCACGACCTGCTTGGTCGCGTCCGACGTCGACGACAACAGCCCCACGCGAGTCATCGTCGCGAGGTTGCGGATCATCGCCGTCATCGGCATCGCCTCGAGCAGCGCGTCCCACACCTCGGGGAACCCGAGCCACTCGGTGGGCACACACTCGCGCGGCAGACGGCGCTCGCGGATCAGGCGAGCACCGGCGAGGAGATCCTTCGTGTGACGAAGCTCGTCCATCGCGACGATCAGCGCGAGCGCCGGATCGTCCTGCGCGCCCTCGGGCAGCTCGCCCTTGACCGCCCACGCGAACAGCCGGTCGTGCGACGGCGACGCCGCGCGCGGGTGCGCGAGGCGCAGCAAGTCACGGTTCGACCAACCATCGCGCGCCTGGTATTTCGCGAGCTGGTACGCGAGGTCGCTCGCCGGCTTGGCGTAGAACCACGCACCGACCGCCTTGCGCATCCCGCGTCCCCACCCACCGAAGCCCTGCGCGTAGGTCGCGAAGTGCATCAGGTGGGTGCCGATGCGGCACACCTTCGGCAGCGCTGCGTAGGCCGCGCGGCGCGTCTGCTCGTCGCCGAGCTTGGCGGCCATCGCGAGAGAAAAGATCGCCGGATCGTTCTTGGGCGCACGTCCCGATTCAGAGAGGTCAACGATCCGGCGGATGGTACGGAGGCCGTCCGCGACGACGCAGCGGCGAACGACATTGGCGTTCTCGACGGTGAGCTCGCGCTCGCCGACGTAGTACGTGCCGCAAGCGGACCCGAGGACGAGGAAGCGCTCGAGGCGCACCCAGTCATCGAGCTCCCACGCATAGCCGCCCGCCGAGTTGCGGACCTGGTTGGTGCCGGGGATCGGTTCGGACTGCGGCGTGGTCTGTGTCGAGAAGAACTTCGTGAAATCGAACATGGCGATCCTCCGGGTAGATGTTTCGATCGCGGGGTGGCGATCAGCCTTCGCGGCTCGTCGCCGGGTGGCGACGGAACGAGAAAGGGTGCGTCGCTCTCGCTTACGTCCCGAGCGCTCGGGACTTCGCGAACAGCCGGCCCCGAACCATTCGGGGCAAGTGAAGTCGACGCAGAAAATGGCGGCCCCCCGACGGGGGCCTAGGTTGCGGATCGACGTGGGCGCCCGAAGGCACGTCCGCCGACCCGACTCGTTTCGACGCCGCGAACGCTCGGCCTTTCACCTGGACCGTTGGCGCTCGCGGCGTCTTCGTCCCACCCTCTGGAATCGAACCAGAACCTCTCGTCTTTCAAACGAGCGCGCAGACCAACTACGCGAGAGTGGGATGGGTGCCTGCCGGGCACCCTCATCGTCATCGCTCTTCAATTGTCAGAGAGGACCCGCCGTGCGCTGGGCGCACCTCGGGCGTCGATGCGGACGCGGCACTCGCGAGCGCACCTATCGCGTCACGTGATCTCGATTTGGAATCGAGATCACGAGTCGCAAAATGCTTTGTTCTTACTGCGGCCCGAAAGCAGAAAGGGCCGCCGGGGGTTGTCCCAGGCGGCCCTTCAGCTACGCACGTGGCGTCACGTGGTCAGCGGAAGCGCCCCCCTGGGACGGTACCGAACGTATCGCGGCAGAGGATGGCCGCCGGCGAGTACGTGCTGTGTTGATTCACGAGCCGCATGATGGTTGAAACGGATAACAGCCAGACTTCGATCTGTCAAAGCTATTTTTTACGAGATTGCTAATTGCCGGGTTTCGCTACGCTGCGCGATGTCGCGACAATGCAACGAGCGTCACCGGAGGTGCGATGCCGAGCTCGACGCGCGTGCGACGTCCGAGGAGCTCGCCGCCGGCCTCGATCGCCGTCTCGCGGTCGAGCTCGATGCCGACGCGATCACACAGGAAATCCGTGACGTGGTCAGAGAAGTAATCGCCGCGAAACGCCGCCGGCGTGTTGCGCAGGATCTCGAACAGCCCGGCGTCACCGCAGCGCAGGTGGAACTTGCCGGCATGCGCTCCCGCGAACGCGAACATCTTCAGGCCGAAGCCGAAGTACGGGATGGTGGCGCCTGCGACCAGCGTGCACGCGCCCGACCACAGCACGTGACCGGCGGGGACCTGCGTGCCCGTCGCGCCGCCGCGGCCCATCGCGATCGCCGCGCTGCCGAGGTTGGTGACCGTGACCTGCGCGCGCTCCTCGGTCGCGAAGCGCGGCACCGAGCGCAGCGCGACCGCGAGGGCGTAGCGCGACGCGCCGCCGATCACGCGCCGCACCCCCGGCATACGATCGACGACGCGGCCGACGGCTTCGTGATCCTCGAGCAGCTGGGCGTCGACACCCATGCCGACGAACGGCGCGCGTACGCCGAGCACGTCGAGCATCGGCACCTTGCGCCACGCGCCCTTGCCCGCCGCCAGCTCAGCGAGATCGTCCGCTGCGTCGTCGCTCGCCCCCACGGTGTCGGCGATCGCGTTGCCCGAGCCGAGGCGCAGCACGCCGATCGCCGGCTCGGGGCGCCCGAGGCCACGGCACGCCTCCGCGATCAACGTCAGCCCCATCACGATGGTGCCGTCGCCGCCCCCGAGCACGACGAGATCGACGCCGCGTGCGATCTCCGCGCGGATCGTCGTGCGCGCTTCCGCGAGCGTCGCCGTGAACCGCACGCGGTGCGGCAGCGCTCGCTCGAGACGCTTGCGCAGACGACCACGCGCGCGGCGTGCGTTGCCGTTCACGATCGCGACGGCTCTCACGCGTGCACGATACCTCGTATGCTCCAGCGATGACCACGCCCCGCCCGGGACGCTTGGCTCGCGGCTCCGCTACTTCAGGACGCAGACGTGGTTGTCGGTCACCGGTCGCTCGTCGAGCGACGGATTGAGCGAGCAGCCGTCGATCTGGCCTTCGGGGCAGCGGAAGACGATCTCGGTCTCGCACGCAGACGCCGGTTTCGCATCCACGGCCACGCAGATATGGACCTTCGTCTTGTCGCCGACGCAGCCATCCTGGAAGCCGGCCGCGCACTCGATCGCGATCTCGGCGGCGCAGCCGATGCGGGGGCCGGACGCCGGCGGCGTCGTCGGCGCCGGTGGCAGCGTCGGTGTCGGAGGCGTGCTCGGAGTGGGCTCGGATGGCTTCGTCGGTGCCGGTGCAGGCCCTGAGTTAGCCGGCTTCTTATCGGAGCAGCCGATGGCAAGGGCGCACGCGAGCAGCGCGAAGATCTTCATTGCCGCATTGTGTATCAGAACACCCGGCGGATCCGCGCGATCGCTTCCTCGATGTTCGCGCGCGAGTTGAAGCCGGACAGGCGGAAGTAGCCCTCGCCCGCGGGACCGAACCCGGCGCCCGGCGTACCGACGACCTGCGCTTCCGCGAGCAGGCGATCGAAGAACTCCCACGACGTCGCGCCGCCCGCGGTACGCAACCAGATGTATGGAGCGTGGACCCCGCCGAACACGGTGAAGCCCGCCGCGCCGAGACCCTCGCGGAGCAGCCGCGCGTTCTCCATGTAGAACGCGATCTGCGCGGTGGTCTGCGCGAGGCCTTCGGGCGAGTACGCGGCGGCGGCGCCGCGCTGCACGACGTACGACGCGCCGTTGAACTTGGTGGTGTGGCGGCGGGCCCACAGCGCGTTGAGCGACACGCGCGAACCATCGGGCGCGGTGCCCGTCACCGTCTTCGGTACGACCAGGAACGCGCAGCGCACGCCGGTGAACCCCGCGCGCTTGGAGAAGCTGCGCAGCTCGAGCGCGCAGTCACGCGCACCCGGGATCTCGTAGATCGAGCGCGGCAGCGACGGATCGGAGATGTACGACTCGTATGCGGCGTCGAACAGGATGATCGCGTCGTTCTGCTTCGCCCACGCGACCCAGCGCTCGAGCTGCGCGCGCGTGGCGACCGTGCCCGTCGGGTTGTTCGGCGAGCACAGGTAGACGACGTCCACGGGCTCGGAGGGCGGCTCCGGCTGGAAGCCGTTGGCCTCGTTGCCGACGAGATACGTGAGGCCGGGGTAGCGGCCGTCGGGGCCGGCGGCGCCGGTGCGGCCCGCCATCACGTTGGAATCGACGTACACCGGGTACACCGGGTCGGTCACCGCGACGCGCGCGGCGAGCGCGAAGATCTCCTGGATGTTGCCGCTGTCGCACTTGCTGCCATCGCTGACGAAGATCTCGTCCGCGGCGACGTCGACGCCTCGCGAGGCATAGTCCTGCCGGCGGATCGCCTCGACGAGGAAGTCATAGCCCTGCTCCGGGCCGTAGCCGCGGAACGTCTCGCGCTTGCCCATCTCGTCGACGGCGGCGTGCATCGCCTGCACGATCGCGGGTGCGAGCGGCTCGGTGACGTCGCCGATGCCGAGGCGAATGACTTTCGCGTCGGGGTGCGCGGTCTGGTACGCGCGGACGCGCCGACCGATCTCGGGGAACAAGTAGCTGGCGGGGAGCTTGGCGTAATGCTC
Source organism: Kofleriaceae bacterium (assembly GCA_035539815.1). GTDB lineage: Bacteria > Myxococcota_A > Polyangia > Haliangiales > Haliangiaceae > JABFXX01. The sequence continues at coordinate 1,689 of DATLHR010000105.1, read as the reverse complement.
GTTGATGCGGGCCATCGGCGCGCGAAGGTAGCGCGATCGGTTGCCTGGTGCGAGCGATGCGCCGACGAGCAACCAGAACATCGCCGAGACGAACCAAGCGAAACATGTCCCGCCTGCTCGTCATCGTGATGGTGATCCTGGGCTTCGCCTCCGGCTGCGATAAGGACGTCCACGTCCGCTACCCTGCCCCGCCCGACATGCCGACGGGGACGCTGGTACTGCTGCTGTCCAAGCCGGCGAGCGGCGTGACCGTCTCGATCAACGGCGTGCTGGTCGTCGAGGACGTGAAGACGCAGCGCGTGGTGGTCGCGAACGCGCCCGCCGGCAACCAGGACATCGTGATGACCGCGAACGGCAGCGACAAGGCGATGCGCGTGTGGGTCGACACCGAGCATGCGACGACGATCCCGCTCGGTGTTCCCGACACGGCGCCGAGCTTCCTCAAGTCGGTCATGGGGACGCTGATCACGGTGGTCGCGTACTCGCTCCTCCGTTGACGAGGTGCGGTAGAGTGCCGGCGGCATGTCCGTCGAGCGCAACGACTTCATCCGAGACATCATCGACGAGGATCTCCGCACCGGCCGTCACACGACGGTCGCGACGCGGTTCCCGCCCGAGCCGAACGGCTATCTCCACATCGGCCACGCCAAGGCGATCTGCGTGGACTTCGGAATCGCGCGCGACTACCAGGGCACGTGCAACCTCCGCTACGACGACACGAACCCGGTCAAGGAGGACGTCGAGTACGTCGAGTCGATCGAGCGCGACGTGCGCTGGCTCGGGTTCGAGCCGACGGCGGTGCTGTACTCGGCGGACTACTTCCCGCGGATGTACGAGCTCGCCGAGCGCCTCGTCCGTGAGGGAAAGGCGTACGTCTGTGATCTCACCGACGAGGAGATCAAGGAGCACCGCGGCACGCTGAGCGAGCCGGGGCGGCCGAGCCCGTACCGCGATCGCTCGGTCGACGAGAACCTGGATCTGCTGCGCCGCATGAAGGCGGGCGAGTTCCCGGACGGGGCGCGCGTGCTGCGCGCGAAGATCGACATGGCGTCGTCGAACATGAAGATGCGCGATCCGCTGCTGTACCGGATCCGCCACGCGCATCACCACCGCAGCGGCGACGCCTGGAAGATCTATCCGATGTACGACTACGCGCATCCGCTCGAGGATGCGATCGAAGGCATCACGCACTCGATCTGCACGCTCGAGTTCGAGAACAACCGCGAGCTGTACGACTGGGTGCTCGACAACACGGGGCCGTGGACGCCGCATCCCCGGCAGTACGAGATGGCGCGCCTCGTCCTCGACTACACGGTGATGAGCAAGCGCAAGCTGCTCACGCTCGTGCAGCAAGGGCACGTGAAGGGCTGGGACGATCCGCGGATGCCGACGATCGCCGCGATGCGGCGGCGCGGTTACAGCCCCGAGGCGATCCGCGCGTTCTGCGACATGATCGGCGTCGCGAAGGCGAACTCGTCCGTCGACATCGGCAAGCTCGAGTACTGCCTCCGCGACGACCTCAACAAGACGGCGCCGCGCGTGCTCGGTGTGCTGCGGCCGGTCGAGGTCGAGCTCGTCGGGTGGTCGGGCGGCGAGGAGACGTTCGACGCCCCGCTGTTCCCGCCCGACGTCGGCAAGCCGGGCTCGCGCGACGTCACGATGAGCGGTCGCATCTTCATCGACCGCGAT
>DATLHR010000104.1:0-3495 GCA_035539815.1 Kofleriaceae bacterium | reverse complement strand
GTCGTGCGGATCGCGTTGGGATCGTTGCCGACCGCGCGCACGTCGCGGCGCGCACGTTCGAGGCCGCGCTGGAGGGCGCTGCCGACGTTGCCGTTGCCGATGATTCCGATCTTGAGAGTCGACATGATGTGGTCCTTTCATTGAGCGAGGTAGCCGCCGTCCGCGGCGTAGTAGGCGCCGGTCACGAACGAAGCGCGGTCGGAGGCGAGCCAGGTCACGAGCTCGGCGACCTCGGTCGATTCGCCGAGCCGTCCGAGCGCGTGCATGCCTTCGAGCGTCTTCATCGCTTCGGGCGTCAGGTTCTTCTCGAGCAGCGGCGTCTTGATGAAGCCGGGGCCGACCGCGTTGACGCGGATCTTCTGCGGCCCGTATTCGAGCGCGGCGTTCTTGGTCAAGCCGACGACACCGTGCTTCGCCGCGACGTACGCCGACGAGTTGCGGAAGCCGACCTGGCCGAGCACCGACGCGATGTTGATGATGGAGCCGCCGCCTCGCGCTGCCATCGCCGGAAGCTGATAGCGCATCCCATAGAACACCCCGCTCAGGTTGATCGCGATGACCTTGTCCCACCCGTCGATCGGGTACTCACCGACGGGCGCACTCGGACCACCGATACCTGCGTTGTTGACGGCGATGTCGAGCCCGCCGAATGCCTTGAGGCCGGCTGCGACGACGGCCTCGTTGTCCGCGGGCTTGGAGGAATCGGCATGCACGTAGATCGCTTCGATTCCCCGATCTCGCAGACGCGCGATGGTTTCGTTGCCGCCCTTGTCATCGACGTCGGCCACGACGATGCGCGCTCCTTCGCCACCGAGCCGGTCCGCGATCTCCCGGCCGATGCCGGAGCCCGCGCCCGTCACGAGCGCGACTTTCCCTTGCAGTAGTTTCGACATGACACGTTTCCTTTCCCTGGATTCGTTGGTTTGCATCAATCGCACCGCGGACGCTCAGGCCGCCGCGCGCGCGGCGACGCGGACCGCCTGAACGTCGAGCGCCAGCTCGACCTTGTCCCCGACGAGGAAGCCACCGGCTTCCAGCACCTGGTTCCAGTTGAGTCCGAAGGCCTTGCGGTCGAGCGAGCCACGCGCCGCGAACGCGAGGCGCTGGTTCCCCCACGGATCGGTCGCGGCGCCGAGCTGCTCGACGGCGAGCGTGACCGGCATCGTGACATCGCGGATCGTCAGATCGCCGGTGACCAGGAGCTCGTCGCCGCGCTGTTCGATGCGCGTGCTCGCGAACGTGATCAGCGGATAGGTCTCGACGTCGAAGAAGTCGGCCGAACGGAGGTGAGCGTCGCGCTTGTCCTCGGCGGTGGTGATGCTCGAGGCCGCGATGATGGCGCGGACCTGCGAGCGCGTGACGTCCTCTTCGTCGAGCTCGATGGTGCCGTTCACCTGCGTGAACCGCCCGCGCACCTTCGCGATCACGAGGTGACGGATGGAGAACTCGACGTTGGAGTGGCTGTTATCGATCAGGTAGTCGGTCTTCATGGCGCTGTCCTTTCGTTGATGCCCATATCCAGAGCAGCCGCCGTGCCGGGTCTTGGAACGCGTGTTTTCAGATGCTTACGTATGCCGACTCTCTCGAAATGAGATACAACCCTCTCATAACGAGATGAACCTCGACGACCTCGACCTTCGCGAGCTGTTCGACTTCGACCCCAAGGGCGGCGTCATGCGGTTTGCCGGCGACCGCGCCCTGATCGTGGACGCCGTCGCGCTCGGACTCTTGCGACGCACCTTGATCGACACGGTCGGAACCGACGCCGCTCGCGGCATCCTCACACGCTTCGGATATGCGCATGGCCATCGCACGGCCCTGACCATGCGGAACGCGTTTCCGTGGGACTCCGAGACCGAGTGGATGATCGCGGGCGGCAGGCTGCACAAGTTGCAGGGACTCGTGGTCCCCGCAGCCGTGACGTCATCGAGCGCCTCGAGACCGGCGCCGTTCGTGGAGAACCTCTGGCACGACTCTTACGAGGCAGAGCAGCACCTCATCCACATCGGTCGTTCGGAAGAGCCGGTGTGCTGGGCGCAGTGCGGCTTCGCGAGCGGCTACCTCAGCTACGCGAACCAACGCGAGATCTACTGCGTCGAGATCCGCTGTCGCGGACGAGGTGACTCGGTCTGTCACATGATCTGCCGGCCGCGCGAGGACTGGAGCGAGGACCTCGCGCCGCAGCTCGCGTACTTCGACATGTCGAACCTCGACGCGACCCTCGACGCGGTGACCAAGAAGCTGCGTCAGGCGGAGCGTCATCTCCGTGCGCGTCGCGAGCAGCTCCGGACGTATCGCGCCGAGGCTGACGAATCGGGTGTCACGGCGAAGAGTCCCGCGATGCTCAAGGCGCTCGCGCTCGCCGACCGCGTGGCGCAGGTGGATTCGACCGTGCTGATCACGGGCGAGAGCGGCGTTGGCAAGGAGCGCTTCGCGCGCATGATCCACGAGCGGTCGTCGCGCGCGTCCCGCGCGCTCGTCGCGATCAACTGTGGTGCGCTGCCGGAGAACCTGCTCGAGAGCGAGCTGTTCGGGCACGCCAAGGGCTCGTTCACGGGCGCGATGCAAGATCGACCGGGACTCTTCGAGGAAGCGAGCGGTGGCACGCTGTTCCTCGACGAGATCGGCGAGATCTCGCCGGCCCTCCAGGTCCGGTTGCTGCGCGCGTTGCAGGAGCACGAGGTCCGCCGCGTCGGCGAGAACCGCAATCGCTCCGTCGATGCTCGCGTGATCGCTGCGACGAATCGCAACCTCGCCGACGAGGTCGCAGCGGGGCGGTTTCGCCAGGATCTCTATTACCGCCTGCGCGTCATCGAGCTCGCGGTGCCGCCGCTGCGAGAACGCCGCGAGGACGTGTTGCCACTCGCGCGGCTCCTGCTCGCCGACGCCACGCGACGCACGCGCTCCAAGGCGACCTCGTTCACGCCGGCCGCGATCGAGCAGCTGCATCGCTATCCATGGCCCGGCAACGTCCGCGAGCTCGAGAACGCGCTCGAGCGTGCGGCGGTGATGGCACGTGGTTCGAAGATCGACGTCGACGACCTGCCGAGTGAGATCGGCAGCGCGGGCGCAAACGCGTGGGCGCCGGGTGACACGAGAACACTCGCCGAGGTCGAGCGCGACTACATCCTGGCGGTCCTGAAGGCGAACGACGGAAACCGCACCAAGACAGCTGCGCAGCTGGCGATCGCGCCGGCGACGCTTTATCGCAAGCTCGCCGCGTTCGGCTCCAAGAAGTAAGCCCGCGTGCGCCCACGTCGGGCCCGCTGGCGCCGCCCCGGCGCCGCCCCCGGGGGAAGCCCCGACCGGGGGTGGTCTCCCAACGCTGCTGCGCGGGACGCCCCGACCGGGGGTGGTCTCCCAACGCTGCTGCGAGCGCAGGGGCCGTCCGAGATTTGTCCGGCCGAGATTCGCGGGACGCCCCGACCGGGGGTGGTCTCCCAACGCTGCTGCGAGCGCAGGGGCCGTCCGAGATTTGTCCGGCCGAGATTCGGA
>DATLHR010000103.1:0-49721 GCA_035539815.1 Kofleriaceae bacterium | reverse complement strand
AGCCCGGGGGGTAGCGCGGGGTCGGCGGGGTTGCCTCCGGGAATCTCGCGTGGGCCCGGCAGGAAGGTTGGATCCTCGACGGTCCCGCTCGCGGCAGGTGGCGCGGTCGCGGCCGCCTCCACGGGCACATCCGGCGGCGAGATCGCGGCGAGCGCCGCCGCGTCGACGGCGACGGTGCTCATGTGTGCGAAGTCGTCGGGGTCCATCGACGAGGTCTTCGCGCGCGCCCGCGCGGGCTCGTCGGCGGCAGCGCGTGCGGCATCGGCGGCGAGCGCGGCGCCCTCCGCGACGTCGGCGCCGGGCTCGACCGGGCGCATCGGGTACGGCGTGGCATCGGGCCACGGCTCGCCCTTGGGCGGCGGCGGCTCGATCGCGGGCACCTCGGGCTTCTCGCGGGCCTCGGCCTTTGCGGCGTCGGGCTTGGCGTCGGCCTTCGCGTCGGCCTTCGCGTCGGCCTTCGCAGGCTCGGCCTTCGCGTCCTTCTCGTCTGCGTCGGCGGACGTCTTCGATCGCCGCGAATACGCCAGCGGTCGCTCTCGGCGCAGCCTCGATGTTTCGGGTGCCGGCTTGCCCTTCGCCATCCTTCGGTCCTGCCAGCGTTCGCCGCGGCGGGCAAGTTTGCCGGCACCCTTCCGGCGAACGAGGCAACGCGTTGCGTCAGCGGGCGCACCGTCGGGTAAGGATCGGTTACAGTCTCCCTTCCGGTGAAGGACTCCGCCGACCGCGTGGGGCGCTACCAGCTGCTGGGTCCGATTGGGACCGGTCCCTGCGGCGTGGTCTCGCGCGCCAAGGTGTACGGCGTCGCCGGCTTCGAGCGACAGTTTGCAGTCAAACGATTTCTCCCCGAGATGACCATCACCGCGCCGCTTGCGCAGGCCTTGTCTGCGGCGGCGCGTGCGTACGGTAGCCTCGAACATCCGCGCATCGCGCGCATGAGCGAGTACGGGGTCGCGCAGGGGCAGACGTTCACCGCGGTCGAGCTGGTCAGCGGCGTCGATGGTGCGCGCCTGGTCGCCGAGGCGCGGCTGCAGGGGCTCACGCTCGCAGCCGGCGGCGCGCTCGCGCTGGTCTCGCAAGCGGCGCGCGCGGTCGGCTACGCGCACGGCCGAGGCCTCACCCACCTCGGGCTGTCGCCGACGAACATGATCATCACCGCCGACGGTGACGTGAAGATCACCGACTTCGGCATCCTCGCGGCCGGGCTGCCTCCGCGCCCGCTCGAGGTCTCGCGGCTCGCGCGCCGGCTCCAGTACCTCGCGCCCGAGCAGCTCGCGAACGAGGCGACGTCGGCGGCGACCGACGTGTTCCAGCTCGGCGTCATCGCGTACGAGCTGGTGACCGGCGAGCCGACGTTCCGCGGCGACACTCCGCAGCAGATCGCCAAGGCGATCCTCGCCGGCCCGCCGCCCGAGCCGGCGCTGCCGAGGCCGATCGTGCGCGTGCTCGCGCGTTGCCTCGCGCGCTCGCCGTTCGAACGGTTCCCGGACGCGCGCGCGCTCGCCGACGCTCTCGACGCCGCGCTCCGGGTCGCGCCCGTGCCGGGGACGCGCAAGGACGTCGGCGCGCAGGTCCAGGCGACGATGGATCGCCTCGCCACGCTCAACGAGGGCGAGCTGTCGGGCATGGTCGCGCTGCACGTCGGGACCGGCCCGGTGGCGATGCAGCCGGTCGCGATGCAAGAGGACGTCGAGTTCGACCTCCACCAGAAGTCGACGGTGGCGTCGGCCTCGTCGGTCGACGTCGCGACCGAGGAGTTCGTGCGGCCCGACACGCCGGTGCCCGGGCCCACGCCGCTCGTCGGGCCGGCGCAACAGCCCGCGCTCCCGCCGCGCCCCGGTCCGGCAGCGGGGCTCGCGAAGACCGGCCCCGGCGCGAAGCCACCGGTGAGCTCGACGCTGATGGGCATCAAGCCCGTCGCCGTCCCGTCGATCAAGCCGCCGCCGTCGATCCCCGCGATCGGGTCGGCCTCCAAGCCGGCCGGCGAGCCGCCGCCGTCGGTGTCGCGCACCAAGACCGATGCGAACACCCCGCCGCCGGTGCTCGCGCGTACCAAGAGTGCGCCGAACCTTCCTCCACCCGCGCCGGTGAAGGGTCTGCCGCCCCAGCCGCCGCCGTCGGCACCCTCGATCGCGCGCACCAAGAGCTCCGATCTGCCGCCCGTGCCCTCGATCGGCGCACCGCCGCTGTCCCGCCGGACGGCACCGGGTGCCGCCACGCCGCCGCCGTCGCCGGCCGTCGCGCGCACGAAGAGCAACCCGGACGTGTTGCCGCGTCCGACGACCATCCCCGCTTCGATCTCCGACGAGCCTTCGGGCGGGCTCGACGTCGATTCGCTGTTCGAGGGCGTCGTCACCAACGCCGGTGCGAACCCGCTCGATCTCGATGGCGCGACGACGACGCTCGGTGGGCAGACCGCGCTCGGTGGGCAGACCGCGCTCGGGGGCCCGACCGCGGTCGGCAACCAGACCGTGCTCGGCGTCCCCGCGCCGGTGACCGCGCCCGCAGCGCCACCGCGCAGGCCTCGCGACGCGCAGACCGCCGAGATGGCGCCGGCCCACCGCGATCAGCTGGTCGCGCAAGCTCAGCGCGGCATCAGCGTCACCGACCTCGATCCGCAGCCGCAGTTCGACGAGCCGTCGGGCGCGCCGCTGCTGTCGCCCGATCTCGCCGTCACGCCACGGCCGATCCAGATCCCCGTGACGACGCTCCCCGGCACGCCACCGCCCGCCGGACCATCGGGCCCCCTGCCCGTCCTGCGCGCGAGCCCGCCGGCGCCGCAGCCACCGTTCACCGGCGCCGCGCCCGCACCGAAGAAGTCGCGCGCGCCGCTCGTCGCCGCGCTCGTTCTCCTCGGCGGCGGTGGCCTCGCGGTGGGTGGCTGGCAGCTCTACGAGCGCGTGCTCAAGAAGCCCGACGATGGCGCCGCCGCCTCGAGCAAGGTGATCGCTTCGACCGGCTCCGCGGATGCGGCGGTGCCGCAGATCGCGGACGCGGCCATCGTCACCAGCGATGCCGCGGTCGCTCTCGCCGACGTCGACGCTGCACCTGCGGCCGCCCTCGACGCAGGCACGGTCGTCAGGGCCGCCGACGCCGCTGCCCCCGCCGATGCCGCCGCGGTCGCGGCCGCGCCGCCCGATGCCAGCGCCGACAAGCCCACGTCGTCCGGCAGCAGCGATGTCCTGTCGATCACGTCGACGCCCCCCGGCGCGCGCGTGTACCTCGACGGTGCGGACTCGGGCGTCACACCGCTCAAGCTGCCGGCGTCGCCCGACAAGCACACGATCGCGCTGCTGCTACCGGGCCACGAGCTCTACATCGCGCAGGTCGATGGCAGCGGGAAGTTCCAGATCCCGCTCACCGAAGTCACCCCGAGCGGCGGCCCCGCCGGCATCAAGGTGATCAAGTGCAAGGACAAGGATCGCTACTACGTCTTCGTCGACGGCAAGCCGACCGGCATGATGTGCCCGACCGAGCGCGTGAACGTCGAGACCGGAGCGCACGTGGTCGAGATCTACGACGCGGTCACCGAGACGCGCCGTAAGTGGGACGTCGTCGTGAAGGACACGCGGCTCTCGTATCGCGTGAAGGTCGAGTAGGGGTGCGCTCCGCGATCGTCGCCGCCCTCGCACTGGCCGAGCAGCCGTAACGATCGCGCCGACGCCGTACCCCGAGCGTAACCCGCTGTGCTCGCGACCACGCCAGTATGCTCCTGGCGATGTCCGCTCCCATTCGTGTCCTCGATGACTCCATCGCGGTTCGGTCCCGAGGCACCGGACGCCCGATCGTGCTGGTGCACGGCAACTCGTGCAGCAGCCGGTCGTTCGAGCTTCAGCTCGCCGGCGAGCTCGCGCGGTCGTTCCGCGTGATCGCGATCGATCTCCCGGGGCACGGTGACTCCGCGCCGGCGGCGGATCCCGAGCGCACCTATACGCTGCCTGGCTACGCGGCTGCGATCGCCCGCATCGCCGAGGCGCTGGACGCCGAGGATGGCGTGTTCGTCGGGTGGAGCCTCGGTGGCCATGCGGTGCTCGAGGCGAGCGAGCGGCTGTCGCGCGCCGCCGGGTTCGCCATCTTCGGCGCTCCGCCGGTGTCCTCGTTCGCCGAGTTCGGTGGCGCCACGTTCCCGCGACCGGAGATCCAGGCCGCGTTTCTGGAGCACGTGCCGCCCGACGCGGCGCGCGCGCTCGTGAGCGTGTTCCTCCGCCCGGGTGCCGAGCTCCCTGCCGTGTTCCTCGACGACGTCGCGCGCACCGACGGGCGCGCGCGCGCGTGCCTCGCGGCCAGCGCCGGCCGCGGCGAGCTCGCCGACGAGCGCCGCATCGTCGCAGCGCTGACGCGACCGCTCGCGATCCTGCACGGCGTCCACGAGCAGGTCGTGCGCGGCGACTACTTCGCGACCATCGAGATGCCGACGCTGTGGCGTGGCGCCGTACAGCCGATCGCAAACGCAGGCCACGCCCCGCACTGGGAAACGCCGGCTGCGTTCGACGCGCTCATCGGGGCGTTCGCGAACGACTGCTTCCGGTCCTAACCCGAGCGCCTCCACAACAACTCGGCGATCAGCGCCGCGCGACTCTCGACCTGTGCGCGGTCGAGGATGCGCGAGACGTGGATCTCGACGGTGCCTTCCGCGCACCCGAGCTCCGCGGCGATTCGCGCGTTGGTGTGCCCGCGCGCGAGCAGCGCGAGCACCTCGGTCTGACGCGGCGTGAGCTGCCAGCGCGCCGCTGCCGCTCGCACGTGCGCGCCGTGCCCAGGTGCCTCGCCGCGATACACGCACAAGGAACCGCGCTCGCCCCCACCCACGAACGGCGTGACCTCGAGCGCCGGTGGCCGGTCGCGCAGCGTCTCCGCGACCTCGGGGCGATCACGGTCGTACCAGTCGTGCCCGGCGCGGTTCGCTGCCGCGATCGCACCGTCGGCGTCGAGCACGAACGCAGGCGATCCGATCTGCTCGAGCGCCGCACCGAGTGCGACCCGCCACAGCTCTCCAGCTCCCAGGCTCGCCTCGGCGATCAAGCGGCGACGCAGGCTCGGGACCAGCGCGCGCAGCAGCGCCCGTTGGCGCGGCGTGGTGTCCTCGTCGCTGCAGAAGCCGACGTACGCCAGCAAGCTCGGCCCGTCGCAGACCAGCACGCGCGCGCTCGGCCGCGCCCATCCGACCTGCGCGAGCACCCGGAGATAGTCCTCGATGCTCGGCAGCTCGCGCGGCGAGACGTTGGGAGGCACGGGGATCAGGCCGCGCAGCAGCAGCTGCGGATCGCCCGTGGCCACGATGCGGTTGCGCTGAGCGGTCTCCGGTCTGCGGAGGTCATATCCCCACTGCAGCTGCGTCGTGTGGACGTAGTCGAGGAACGGTTGGCTGCGATGCCCCACCGACGTGCTCGCCCACTGCATATGCAGGGTCGGGATCCGGATCCCTTCGCCCGAGATGCGGACGCGGTAGGCGGTCGCCGAGTACGCACCGACGAGCTCGCGCAGCGCCGACACCACGAACGGCAAGCTCGAGGCGCTCGCGAGCTCGATCCGCTCGAGCGCAGACGTGATCTCGCGGACGCGCTGCCTGTCTTCTCGCGAAACCTTGACCGCCCCAGCCGGCATCACTCCATCATAAATCAACCGCGACGCACGCCGGATCAGGGGCAGGGGGCGCTATTCGCACTGATCTGCACGACGGTGTCGGCCGGCAGGTCCGCGCCAAGCTGGTCCTCGAAGCGGCTGGAGAAATAGTCAGGGAAGGGCAGGAGGTCGCCGGCGAAGACGAGGACCAGCGCCGCAGGCAGAGCACCGCCTGCGGCCACTCGGCCAAATTCACAGGGCGTTCCTGCCATGCACGAGACGTTGCCGACGGTGTACTCCGACGCCCGCACACACCGGGTCTGTCCGAACCTGTCACTATAGGCCATCGTCCCGTTGAAGATGTAGGTGATCTGCACGTCCGGTGCTTCGCAGACAACGTGCTCGCTGTCCGCTGGATCCTCGAGGCACATGGCGCTCGGGCACATGCTGCTCGACGGACATTCACGCTTGCACCAGAACTCGTTCGCGGCCGCGTATGGCGACTCGGGACGACGCGGAAAGTTGAAATCGTCGTTGCCGACCCGCGGCGGACCGAAGACCGAGACACATTCCGAACCGTCGAAGCACCGGCCGAAGCCGCAGGTCTCGCCGCCCGAGCAACCGGCGCTCAGGAGAGTGACGACAACGGCCGCGATACGCGCGTTCACCACACGCCTCCAATCCCGGCGTACGTGACGTCGTCATGACCGCCGACCACGGGGACCACGCCTCCGGGTGCGCGTGTCGGCGTATCCCGAGGCCTGACTGCTTTATAGATGCCGTATCCGAGAAGCCCGATGCCAATCACCTGGGCACTCGTGCCTGCGACCGCCCATGGCACGACCGTCTTCCTCCAGAAGTCTGGCGACTTCTGCGCCGCCATCAATGGTCCGAACACCGGGTACCAAGCGACGCGGAGCGTGTTCCGGTTGTACTCGGCGTTCTCGCCGTATTTCGCGCCGATGATGCCGCCCACATAGCCGCTCACGAGGCCCGCGCTACCAAGGCCGATCCAGAACGCGGGCTTCGAGGTGATTCCAGGCGCCTTGTCTCGCTTGTGTCTCTTCCGCTTCCTTGTCGGCTGAGTGTCGACGGTAACGAGCTGGGTTGGCGGCTTCTCGACGGCTTGCGCCTCCAGCTGCGTCATCGCCGTCATGCTCTCCGAGACGAGCTGTTGCACCGCTCTCGATAGAGACAACGGATCGGCGAGCGCGTAGGAGCGGGCCACGGCCTCACGTGCGGCGCTGGCCTCTAGCGCGAGTTGCCCCGGGCCGATGTCCCGCACGCGTACGGCAATCACGAGAGTGTGACTGGCGCGACTACGGTCGAGAAGCGCTTGATCACTTGCGTCGCCGTCGAGCGTCATGACGGTCGGCGTGAGGCCCGCGCCCGTGGCGACCTCGAGCGCGGCCGCAGAAGCCGACTCGGAGAGCGGCGGCGTCGGTGCATCGACCATGACCGTAACCGGCGATGCAGCTGCCGCCGAGGTTGCGGCGACAAGAGAGAAAACCACGATCAGCATCCTGGACCGCATCTACAGCCCTCCTCCGGCGGTCAGCAGAACGAACGAACCGTCACGCACGTAGATATCGACGGCGAGGAACCCCAGGGCACTACCACCACGAAGGATCACGTTGGCGCCGGCAACACCCGCTGCGGCCGTCGTCGAACCGCCTACCGTTCCGAGCGATGTTTGACTGGAAACGTTCACGTAGACGAACGCGGCACCACCGCGGAGGGTGACCTCGGTTCTGCCAAGCACGACCTTGTAACCGAGCAGTCCCGCGATCGGCAGCGTCGTCACGTCCGCGCTGTATCCACCGGCTGATTCAGACTTGTACAGGAGGCTGCCATCGAGCCCGACGATGACCTTGTCGGTCACCGGAATCTCGGCGCGAGCCGTTCCACCAAAGCCGAGGTCCTCCGTCGCAAAGGCGCCTCCTCCGAAGAGGTGGAAGGACGCGTGTGGAGTCTCGTCGTCCTCATCGTCATCATCGTCTTCTTCGTCATCTTCGTCGCCACGGTCAGCGATCGGTGGTGGGGCAACGGCGACCGCGACCGGCGGCGTAGGATGCTCGATCGTGATCGCAGGGAGCGCGCGGAACCTCCGACTGAGCTCGTTACCCAGCTCCGCGCGCGGGATCTGTGCGTGGTCGCGTGCCAGGCGGCCCTGGTCTGCCACCACCCATGCAACGTCGACGATCTCCGCATCGCCAGGCTTCATCTCGATCACGATCGCGCGGTCGACTCGCAGGTTGCGGCGGAGACGCTCGACGGCGGCATCATCGAGAGGATCGGCTGGTTTCGTCGTCGCGAAGCTCCGAGCGGCGCGCGCACGATCTTGCTCGACGAGGCGGACTCCATCGGTGGCGAGTGAGGCCCTGAGCGTGTCTGCGACCGGGCGATCCTGATCAGAGAGCCCGTCGATGACGAGCGCGACGCGCCGGTCGGCAGCTGCGAGCCGAGCCAGCGCAAAGACCACGACACCCACAGCTAAGGACGGACGCACTGCCGCTAGCGTCGCGGCATTTCGAACGCGCGTACATACAGGGAAACCCCTACGCCTCGCCTTGGCGAGAGACCCGGCTCAGTCTTCGCTGTCGTCGTCGCCGTCGAGCTTGGCGCGCGGATCGAGACCGTACTTGCGGATCAGCTCGCGCAGGTGCTTGCGATCGATCTGCGCCTCGCGCGCCGCCGCGGAGAGGTTCATCTTGTGGCGGCGCATGAGGTCTTCGATGTACTCGCGCTCGAACATCTCGACGAGCTGACCCTTCGCTTCCTTGAACGGCAGGTCGGTGCGGATGCCGAGGCTCGGCGCGGCCTCGCTGACGAGCGCGTCCTCGAGGTTGATCGTCGAGCCGCGCGCGAGCAGGCAGGCGCGCTCCATGACGTTGCGCAGCTCGCGCACGTTACCGGGCCACGAGTGGCGGACGAGGCGCGCCATGTCATCGGGGGTGACGGTGAGGCCCTGGCCGAACGTGTTGACGAAGTGCTGGATGAGGAGCGGGATGTCGGTGCCGCGCTCGCGCAGGGGCGGCACGCCGACGCGGATGACGGCGAGGCGGTAGTAGAGGTCCTCGCGGAACGCCTTCTTGGCGACCTCGGCGCGCAGGTCGCGGTTGGTCGCGGCGACCACGCGGACGTCGATCTTCTCGTAGGTGTTGGAGCCGACCTTGCGGACGGCGCGCTTGTCGAGGACGCGCAGCAGCGAGGGCTGGAGGTCGAGCGCCATCTCGCCGATCTCGTCGAGGAAGATGGTGCCGCCGTGCGCCTCGGCGAACGCGCCGCGCCGGTCGGTGATCGCGCCGGTGAAGCTGCCCTTTACGTGGCCGAACAGCATCGACTCGATCAGCTCGCGCGGGACCGAGCCGCAGTCGAATACGACGAACGGACCGTCGCGGCGCGAGGAGTGGTTGTGGATCTCCTCCGCGATCAGCTCCTTGCCGGTACCGGTCTCGCCCTCGATGAGCACGGTCGCGTTGGTCGCGGCGACGTCCTCGAGCAGCGTGAACATCTGCCGCATCTTCGTGTCGCCGCCGACGATCGAGCCGAACGAGGACTGCACGCTCGGCTCGGGCTCGACGATCTCCTCGTCGGGGAGGAACTTGATGACGGTGCGGCCGAGCTTCACCTCGGCGCCGAAGCCGATCGCGATCTTCTCGAACCGCGAGCCCTGGATGAAGGTGCCGTTGGTCGAGCCGCAGTCGACCATCACGACCTCGTCGTTGACGAGCTGGGCCTCGAGGTGCTTGCGCGAGACGGTCTTGTCGGTGAGGACCAGGCTGCACTGCGGGCCGGAGCCGAACGAGACGGCGGTGCTGCCCGGCGCCCCGGTCAGGCGGACCGCCTCGCCGCGATCGGGCCCCTTGATCACGACGAAGATCCCACCGGAGGTCTGTCGCGAGTATGACGGCGCGTCATCGAGTAACGCCGTGACATTGGAGCGATCTTTGGACATCTTTCCGGCTTGGCCATCGTAGCCGCGGGGAGCGCGGGCTGTAAACAACCGCCCGGCTTACTTTCCTTGGACGGGCACGTCGGGGCCGGAGAGCGCGACGAGGACACCGGCGACCGCCGCCGCGACGAGGATGAGCGCGACGATGATCCACGTGGTCGCCGACGAACGCTTGCGCGGCGCAGGTGTCGCGAGCCGCGGGTGCGCGTGCATCGGGTAGCCCTCCGGCATCGGGACCTGCATGTGGGATGGCGGCATGCCGCTCTGCGGCACGGGGAAGGCGGGGGGCGCGGGGAGCTGCGCGGGCGCGGAGTCGAGGAGGCGCGGTCCGGAGTCGAGCTGCGGTGCGGCGCTGAGATCCACCAGCGGCTTCGCCCCCTCCGACTCGAGGTCCATCATGTTGATGATCGACGTCAGCTCGACGCCCGCGAACCGCTCGATCTCGGTCTTGGGACGCACGAGGCGGTGATTCGTCACGCTCGGCGTGTTCGCCTTCGGCGTGACCGCCTTCGGAAGGCGCGCGGCGACCGAGACGGGCGAGACCACGCCGAGCCCGAGATCATCGTCGTCTTCTTCTTCGTCGTCGTCGTCATCGAGCGCACCGTCGTAGACCTCGGTGCCGGGTCGATTGCCCGCGAGATCGTCGAAGTCGTCCTCTTCGTCATCGTGGCGCCAGCCGTCCGTGGGGCCGCATGCCTCGAGCAGCTCGCGCGCGAGCACGGGCGCATCGATGAGCAGGCCATTGCGGTGCGCGCAGCGCGTGAGCGCTTCGTTGAATTCGCCCGCGGTCTGGTAGCGCGCGTCCGGCGACAGCGAGAGCGCCTTCTTGACGATCGCATCGAGCTCGGCCGGCAGGCCCGGCACCTTCTTGGACACCGACGGCACCGGCTGCGAGTAGATCTCGTCGGCGGAGGTGGTGATGCCGGCGTGCACGAACAGCCGCTCGCCGGTGAGGATCTCGTAGAGGCACACGGCGAGCGAGTAGAGGTCGCTGCGGTGATCGAGCGGCTCGCTCTTCGCCTGCTCCGGCGACATGTAGCCGATCTTCCCTTTGACCTTGTAGAACAGCGACGTGTGCGTCGACGCCTTCGCGATGCCGAAGTCCGTCAGCTTCACCTCGCCGTTGTAGGAGACGAGGATGTTCGACGGCGAGACGTCGCGATGGATGAGATCGAGCGGCCGTCCGTCGAAGTCGCGCTTGACGTGCGCGTACGCGAGCGCGCTCAGCAGCTCGCGCGCGATGCGCACCGCCGCCGCCGGCGAGAACCGCTTGCCGCGACGCTTGGCCTTCTTGAGCAGCGTGCGCAGATCGCCGCCCGGCAGGTACTCCATCACGATGAAGTACTCGCCACCCGCGGTGACGAAGTCGATCGTGTGGACGATGTTCGCGTGATCGAGCGTCGCCGACAGCTTGGCCTCGCGCAGGAAGAGATCGATGAACTCCTCCTGCTGCGTGAACTCCGGCAGCAGCTGCTTGAGCACGACCTCCATCTCGAACCCGCCGGCGCCGAGCTTCTTGCCCACGTAGATCGCACCCATGCCGCCCTCGGAGAGATGCTCCAGGACGACGTAGCGATCGAGCGGTGCCCCGGCTTCGACCATGAGGGCGCAGTGTAACATCAGCTCCCGTGGCCGACGCCGACCGCTATCGCCTCACACCGGTGCGCGAAGCTCGCGCCCGCGACGAGCGGGTGCGCACCGGCGACCTCGCCGGCGCCGTCGGAGATGCACGCAAGACGCAGGCGCGCGTGGATGCGGCCGCGGCCTCGGTGGCTTCCGCACGCGAGGCGCTGGGCCGCGCACGCACGGGGCTGCGCGCGCGGCTTGCCGCGGGTGCGACCGCCGTCGAGCTGGTGCGCGGCGAGCGCTACCTCGAGCGGCTGCGCCGTGCGGTCGAAGCGGCGATCGACGTGCACGCGCGCGCCGCCGCCGCGCATCGCGGCCAGCTCGCGAACGTCGACCTCGCCCGCGCGCGGCTCGCGAGAGCACGGGCCGACAAGGAGCTGATCGAGCGCCACTTCGCGCGCTGGCGCATCGAGCGCGCCAAGCTCGCCGAGCGCCGCGAGGATTAGAAGCGACGATCGAGCGCGATGTTGAAGCGATCGCGCAGCGCGGTCGGCATCATCACCGCCGGTTCGTCGTGCGCGATGGTGAAGCGATACTGCACGCCGAGCTCGAAGCCCCCGTAGCTCACGCCGAGCTCGGGCGTGATCGCGTGCAGCCGATGCTGCTCCTCGACGAGCGCCGCCTCGTACGTGACGCCCCACTGCACGAACGCGTAGCGATGCCGCAGCGCCATGCGCAGCGCGGTCACCTCATGGAACATCGCGGTCATCGGGTCGAGCTCGAGGTGATGCTCGTAGGCGGGCGCGATCTCCAGCTCGCCGATCGATGTCGCCAGCGGCAGGTCCATGCCGATCTGCGCGATGACGCTGTTGCGCTGCTCGGTCCACTGATAGCCGACGAGCGCCCACAACGGCAGCGTGTCGAGTCCGTACGGTAGGCGCTGGTAGCCCGCGCTCACCGTCGTGGCCGACACCTCGCCGCCGGGGACATCCCAGTGCGTGTACTTGACGCGCAGCGCATCGAGCTGGGCGTGCGTGCGGATGCCCTTGTCGTAGCCGCGGAACGCGAGCGCGCCGGAGACCACCGTGCGGTGCTCGAGCGGGCCACCGCTCGTCGGTGCGCGCAGGCGGTACGCGACCCCGAGCGGCAGCGCGATGTGCGAGCTCTTGTCGACCTTCGGGCCGAGCGGCGTGACCTCGAGCTCGCTGTCGACGGTCTGGTACGGCACGCGCGTGAGCCGGGCGATGTCGCCCGGGCGCAGCTCGGTGCGCCGCGACGCGACGGTGTCGAGCGAGAGATGGAGCCCCTGGTCGTCGTTGGGGCGGCCGAACACCTTGAACGCGGTGAGCTGGCCGGCGAGGTCGGTGATCCACGTACCGTCCGCGTTGACGCGCAGGACGTCCGCCCACAGCTTGCCGCGGACGACCTCGGGCCGCGAGCCGCGCACGCCGAGGTCGACGCCCAGGCGCAGGCCGGACGCCACGCGCGGCGCCGCGGCGACCGTCGACGGGTTCGCGGTCTGCGCGCCGACGAGGAACGACGCCAGGTACGTGCCATCGCAGTAGCCGATGCACGCCTCGAAGCCGTCCTCGCGCTCGCGGGTGCGCTCGTAGAACTCGTCGAGCGTGGGGCGGGGGTCGGCGCTCGCCGTGACCGCGGCCACGAGAGCGATGCCGAACGCCAGGCGGGCGAGCCTCATACACGATCGGACGCGGCCTCCCGCGCGCAGTCGCAGGCTGCAACAGCGCGGATCGATGCGTGTCGTTCAGGCATGCGCCTCTTTCTCGCCACCCTGCTCCTCGCCGTCCCCGCGACGGCGCTCGCCCAACCCAAGACCGCCGACGTCCAGGTGATGGCCACCGACGACTGCGCGCGCGCCCGCAAGGCCGGTAAGACCTGCGTGCTCACGATCGAGGACGAGACCATCGAGGGCGGCTCGCCGCGCGCGGGCGAGACCTCGATCTCGGCGATCGAGTTCGGCAGGGTCGGCAGCCTCATCAAGCTGCGACGGGACTTCATCCCCGAGATCTTGCGCACCGCCGAAGACATCGACTGAGCCGCCCTGGCTATACTGCCGGGCAGATGCGCCGCTGGGTCTTCGCGCTCTGCCTCGTGGCCGGTTGTACCGAGCCGCGCAGCGCCGCGTGCAAAGAAGTCTGCCGGCGCGAGGCCGAGTGCGTCGACTCGACGAACAGCAAGATGCCGTTCGACGAGAAGGAGTGCATCGCGGCGTGCGCGGCGCTCGAGAGCGATGTCGCGGATAACGGCGCCAAGGTGAAGCGCCACATCGACTGCGTGAACTCGCACGAGAGCTGCGAGGCCGTCCTCGAGTGCAAGTAGATGCTGTCGGCGACCAGCCTGCGGACGTTCGGCCAGAGCACGCTGCGCACCACGGTGTTCCTCGAGCGGCGGTTCCGCGCGCTGCTGGTCTCGCGGGATCGGCTGCTGTTTGACACGAAGTACTCGCCGCCGGCGCGCAAGCCGAGCTCGTTCGTCCACCTCTACGCATCGCTGCGCGGCTCCTTCGAGGCGCAAGGCGGCCAGGTGGTCTCGGGCCCGCAGTGCTACGTGCTCGCGGAGACCGAGTTCGACCGCGTGCTGCCGACGTCGCAAACGTTTCGCTCGTGGGGCGACCCGTGCTCGATCGTCGAGCTGCGCGTGCCCGCCGCCGACGTGCGCCGTCCGATCGGGCTCGGCCACGGACCACTCGAGCTGCCGGCGGCGGTATGGGACGCGTATCACGCGCTCGAGCAGACGCGCGGCGCGCCCGAGCTGCACGCGCTGATGGCGCGGCTCGGTGACGTGGGCATCATCTCTGCGGGCCTCTCGACCAGCGCGGTGAAGGAGGAGCCCGAGCGGTTCGTCCGCCTGTGGGACGTGCTGCGCCCGCTGTACGAGGAGCTCGCGACCTCCGCCTCGCTGAAGCAGATCGCGATCGTCGCGAAGCTGTCGCTGCGCCAGCTCGGGCGCGACCTCGGCGAGCTGACGCGCACGTTCGGACTGTTCGGCGCGGGGTTCCGCGATGCGATGCGCGTGCTGCGCCTGCGCGCCGCCGTGCTCCTCCTGTCCGCGCCCGATGCGTCGGCCAGCGAGGTCGCGAAGGCCGTCGGCTACGGCAGCCTCGATGCGATGGGCCGCGCGTTCCGCGATGCGGCGCTGCCCGCACCGAGCGTCGTCCAAGAAGCCGTGCGCTACCCGGCGGCGTGAGCGCGCGTGGACTGGGTCCTCAGCGCAGCTTCGTGAGCGTCACGTAGACCGTGAAGCCAACCAGGACGGTGAACAGCGTCGACACGGCGATGATTCCGCGCACGGGCGTCGGCGTCCCCTCGGGCAGCGGCAGCTTGCGGCGCGTCTCGCTCGGATCGATGACCAGCAGCACGGAGGTCATGGCGAGCTGGATCCCTGCGACGAGGAGGTAACACCCGGCGTAGTCGAAGCGCTCGAACAGCGAACCGGCAGCACGATAGCCGAGCGTCGTCGCGAAGTTCATCATCGCCATGTAGGCGGTGAACTGCGATGCACCGGCCCTCGAGGAAGAGAGCTTCATGCACAGCGCGAAGATGCCGACGCTCATGATCGAGTTCGAGACGGCCTCGACGATCGCCGCGGCATAGACGAACGCGACGTTCGTCCAGAGATACGTCAGCGCGCCGAACACCGCCCACCCGGTCGCCATGACGATCGACGCGGTCGCGATCACACGCCGGTGTCCAAAGCGATCCGCGAGGAAGCCGCCGGCCGCAGCACCGACGCCGCCCGCGAGCAGCCCGTACCCGCCGACGAGGCTGGTGTAGTCCTCGGGGCTCCAGCCGAGCCGCTGCGTGAACAGCGCAAAGCCGTTGGTCGACAGCACACCGATCGCGAAGTTCAGGCCGAGCACGAGCACGGCGGCGGCGATCGCCGAGCGCAGCGAGAACACCTCCGCGAGCGAGCGCAGCACCGCACCCGCACGCTGCGCGGCCGCATGCATGCGCTCACCCGCGCTCGGACCGCCCGCAACCGCGACCGGCAGCGGTTCCGTCGCGCGCTCGCGCACGAGCAGCGGCAGCAGCATGATCGCGCCGAGGATCGCGGTCTGGACGATCAAGGCGGTCTCGAGCGAGCTCTTCGCGATGATCCACGCGAAGCCCATGCCACCGATGTAGCCACCGCCGTACTTGCACGCGTACATGAGGCCGTTCGCGCGTCCGCGCTCGGTCTCGTCGAGGAGATCGATCGCGAGCGCATCGACGGCGACGTCCTGGAGCGCATTGAACGTGCTGTGGACCAGGATCATCCACGCGAGCAGCTTGACGTCGAGCGCGAGGTCGGGAATCGCGATCATCGCCAGGATCGTCGCGGCCATCCCGAGCTGGGCGAACACGACCCACGGGCGCCGGCGGCCGAACCGCGAGCCCGTGAACGCATCGATGATCGGCCCCCAGACCCATTTGAAGGAGTACGGCAGCGTCGTCGTGACGAGCGCGGTGCCGATCGCCTCGGGCGAGAGCCCCCGTGCGCCGAGGTACGCGGGGATCGTCGTCGCGGTGAAGCCCCACGGGATGCCCTGCGCGACGTAGAGCACGCAGAGCGTGAACAGGCGCAGGCCCTTGTTCTCCGCGAGGGTCACGGCGCGAACGTACTACTCCCCGGCGCCGAAGCCGAGGGTGAGCATGACGCCGCCCGAGATGTACTGATCGCCCCACCGCTGGCGGCCGTCGACGAGCCGCGGCATGTGACCGGCCGAGATCATGCCGCCGAGGCGCGCGCTGTGGAACATGCTGTGCGCGCGACGCGCGAAGTCGAGCGATGCGCTGAGGGTGGCCGCCGGATACACACCCTCGAGCTGGCCGTCGATGATCCGCGAGGAGCCGTCGTCCGCACAGTCGATGCCGTTGCCGTCGGCGTTGACGCAGTAGCGGCCGCTCGCGTCGACGTAGGTCGCCTGGACGGCGCCCGCGACGTGCAGCGATGCCCACTCCGCGATGCGCAGCAGCTCGACGTCGGCGATCGCTTCGGCGCCGATCCGCGTGGCGGTGTAGTTGGCGCCGTTGCTGTTCGCCTGCATGCGCGTGCCGTAGCCGACGCCGGCGATCGCGACGCGATCGAGCTGCTGGCGGTAGCCGACGATCGGCTCGACGCCGGTGTCACCGTCCTCACCGAACACCCGTCCGCCGAGGATCACGCCCGGCAGCTCGAGCAAGCGATCGGGCTCGAAGATCGCGGCGAGCTGTCCCACGGCGTTCCCGCTGCGATCGACGTCGTGGTGGGTGCCGCGCGCCGCATCGCTGAGCCGGAACACCGGCACCGCGGCCCCGGTGACCTCGCCACCGGGGCGGCCCGCGGGGATCGCGGAGACGGCGGTCGTGGACGGCATCGGCCCCAGGGAGGTGCAGCCGGCGAGCAGTGCGAGCGCGAGGTGCTTCATGGCTTCACCCCATCATCGCTCCGAACCCGCGTGGTGGGCATTTCCAGGCACGCGCGGCCTTGCCGAGACGTGCCGTTGCGCGGATGGTGGGAGCGTGGAGCGCTTCGAGGGCTGGCTCGCGCGCCGGGCCTTTCACCGGCGTGTGCGCGCAGCACCGCGCACGGCGATCCGCGACCTCGACGACGGCGCGCTCGCGCGGATCACCGGCCGTGTCGTGACCCTCGACGGACAGACGCTGGCGGCGCCGTTCACGGGCAAGCCGTGCGTGTACTTCTCGGTCTCGACGATGTTTCATGGCTCGCCGCCGCAGTTGTTTGGCAGCAACCAGCAGGGAGTCCCGTTCCTCCTCGTCAGCGGTGACCATCGCGCCGTGGTCGAGCCCGATCACGCGCGCATGTCGCTCGGCACGCATCACCGCACCCGCTCGCCCGCGACCCACTTCATGTACCGCCAGAACATGAACGGCTACATCGAGCGCCGCGAGTCCGTGATCGCACCGGGTGACGAGCTCGTGATCGTCGGCGTTGGCATCGGCGAGCCGGATCCCGAGCGGCCGCCGAGCGCGCTGTTTCGCGGCACGACGGCCCGGCGCTTCCGCTTCACCGGCAGCGAGGACGCTCCGCTGCTCGTCAGCGATGAGCCCGGGCTGTTCTCGACCGACTGACCCTGCGACAGCGGCACCGGTGCGACGATCGGTGCGACAGGTCGCAGGCCTCTCGGCGTCTGCGTAACTGGGCGAGATCACGGTGCCCGGGCCTGGCCCGGCGGTCGCAATCCGCTCCGGCATGACCCGACTCCAGACCATCGCCACTCGTCAGAAGAAGAGCTTCGCGCGCGACGTGCTGTTCGCGCTCCTCGTGGCGACCGCGGCCGTCATCTCGGTCGCGTCGCTGCGCGTGGCGATCGACGCGGCCACGTTGCTCGCTCGCCAGTAGCCGGCTACCGTCCGCGCCCATGACAGGCAACGTCCACGTCATCGGGCACCCGCTGGTCCAGCACAAGCTCACGCTGATGCGCGACCGCGAGACCAGCACGAGCAAGTTCCGCTCTCTGCTCCGCGAGATCAGCATGCTGCTCGCGTACGAGGTGTGTCGGGACATGCCGACGACGCTCGTCGACATCGACACCCCGATCGCGCGCACGAAGAGCCCCATGCTCGACGGCAAGAAGCTCGTGCTGGTCTCGATCCTGCGCGCGGGCAGCGGCCTGCTCGAAGGCATGCTCGACCTGATCCCGTCGGCGCGCGTCGGGCACATCGGCCTCTACCGCGATCCCAAGACGCTCGCGCCCGTCGAGTACTTCTTCAAGGTCCCCGACGCGATGAACGAGCGCGACACGATCGTCGTCGATCCGATGCTCGCCACCGGCAACTCCGCCGCGGCCGCGGTCACGCGCCTCAAGGCGACCCAACCGCGCTCGATCAAGTTCGTCTGCCTGCTCACCTGCCCCGAGGGCCTCAAGACCTTCCACGCGGAGCACCCCGACGTGCCCGTCTACACGGCGGCGATCGACGAGCGCCTCAACGAGAAGAGCTACATCGTGCCCGGGCTCGGCGACGCGGGCGATCGATTGTTCGGTACGAAGTAGCCCGACGCGACGCGACATTTTGCCGGGCGGTTACGTCCCGGAAACATGCTCCCGCCCACCATGATCGCCATGAGCACTGGCGATACCGCATGGCTCCTCGTGTCGGCCGCGCTGGTCATGTTGATGACCCCAGGGCTGGCGCTGTTCTACGGCGGCATGGTGCAGAGCAAGAACGTGCTGTCGACGTTCATGCACAGCTTCTTCTCGCTCGGCCTCGTCACGGTGCAGTTCGTCGTGATCGGCTACAGCCTGTGCTTCGGCACGAGCTTCCACGGGATCGTCGGCGGCCTCGACTTCCTCGGGCTCGACGGCGTCAGCATGGCGCCGGCCGGCGATGCGAACCCCGCCGCCTCGGCCTCGGTGCCGCACCTCGCGTTCATGATCTACCAGTGCATGTTCGCCGTGATCGCGCCCGCCTTGATCTCCGGCGCGTACGCCGAGCGCTTCAAGTTCTCCGCGTACGCGCTGTTCACGCTCGGCTGGGCGACGCTCGTCTACGATCCGATCGCGCACTGGTCGTGGGCGGCCGACGGCTGGCTGATGAAGCTCGGCGCGATCGACTTCGCGGGCGGCACGGTCGTGCACCTCTCGTCGGGCATCTCGGCGCTCGTCGTCGCGCTCGTCCTCGGCAAGCGCAAGGGCTACCCCAGCACCCGCTTCCCGCCCCACGACCTGACGATGACCGTGCTCGGCGCGGGCCTCCTCTGGTTCGGCTGGTTCGGCTTCAACGCGGGCGCGGCCTCGCTGTCCGACGGGCGCGCCGCGCTCGCCATGGTCAACACGCAACTCGGCGCCGCGGCGGGTGCGCTCTCGTGGTGCCTCGTCGAGGGCGCGCGCATCAAGAAGCCCACGATGCTCGGCCTCGCCTCGGGGCTCGTCGCCGGCCTCGTCGCGATCACGCCTGCCGCCGGCTTCGTCAGCCCGCTCGCCGCACTCGCGATCGGCGCGGCCGGTGGCGGCATTTGCTACGGCGCCGTCCTCCTCAAGGCCCGCCTCTGCTACGACGATGCACTCGACGCGTTCGGCGTGCATGGCGTCGGCGGCGCGACCGGCGCGCTGCTCACCGGCCTGTTCGCGCGGGGAATCTTCAACAACGGCACCGGCGGCGGCCTCCACCTCCTCGGCAAGCAAGCGATCGCGATCGGCGCCGCGGCCGCATGGTCCGCCGTCGTCACCTTCGTGCTCCTCAAGCTGATCGATCTCGCCGTCGGCCTGCGCGTCGACCAGGAGACCGAGCATGACGGCCTCGATGCGAGCCTGCACGGCGAGTCCGCGTACGGCGGCCCGGGGTCCGTCGCCCACACCGGATAGCGACGTGTATACTGGGCCCGCTTTGGGCTCGGTGAAGAAGAAACCTGCCGCGAAGATCGTGAAGGCACCGGAAGCGACACCAGCGCCGACGGCGACGGCAACCAACGCCCCGCCGGCCGAGTCCGCAGACCTCGCACCCGTCGTCGGCGTGAACCTCCGCCGCCTGCGCACGCGCCGCGGCCTCTCGCTCGAGCGCCTCGCTCACATCTCCGGCGTGTCGCGCGCGATGCTCGGCCAGATCGAGCTCGGCCAGAGCGCGCCCACCATCAACGTCCTCTGGAAGATCGCCCGCTCCCTCGAGGTCACGTTCTCCGCCCTGATCAGCGCGCGCACGCAGAGCGGCGCCCTCGTGATGCGCGCCGCCGAGTCCAAGATCCTCACCAGCAAGGACCGCAGCTTCAGCTCGCGCGCCCTGTTCCCGTTCGACGAGCCCCGCCGCGTCGAGTTCTACGAGCTCCGCCTCGCCGCCGGCAGCACCGAGGACGCCGACGCCCATCCGCCCGGCACCACCGAGAACCTCGTGGTCACGTCGGGCACCCTCGAGCTCGACGTCGCGGGTGACACCCACAAGCTCGAAGCCGGCGACTCGATCCTGTTCGAGGCGGACACGCCGCACGCCTACCGCAACGTCGGCCGCACCGAGGTCGTGATGTACCTCGTGATGACGTACGCCGAAGAGATCGGCTGACGCGTGCAGGACTACGACATCGTCACGAAGCCCGTGTTCGCGGCGCTCGAGAAGGTCTCGATCGGCGCCGTGAAGCAGCTGAGCGACCACCACTGGTTCAATCGGACGCTGTGCCAGGTCAACGACAGCCTCGTTCGCGTCGGCGTCTTCCACGGCGAGTTCCACTGGCACTCGCACACGAACGAGGACGAGTTCTTCCTCGTGCTCGAGGGCCGGCTCGAGATCGAGATCGAGGGACGCGACACCGCCGTGCTCAACGTCGGCGAGGGCATCATGGTGCCCAAGGGCGTGCGGCACCGGCCGATCGCGAAGGACGGCGCCACGGTGCTGATGGTCGAGCAGGCGACGATCGTTCCGACCGGAAGCTAACGCCGCGAGCATCGTGCACGTCTCGAACACCGAACGCGCATGACGAGCCACCACGATGACCGCGTAGCTGTGCTGCTGAGGACACACTCGAGTGGGGAGACCCCCGCCACCTGTAGGTGACTCCCCGTACTTCGCCGGCCGCGGACTTGGTCGCGTCTTCAGCGTGTGTGCCCAACAAGCGCACGGATCCCCGCGGCGCTTACCGCGTCAACGTCAGCGCCGGCAGCGATGGACAGTCGGCCAACGCCAACGCCTCGTTCACCGTGCAGTAAGCCGCTCAACCGCACAGTTCCGTGCGCTGGACTTCGTCGCGGGGCCAGATAGGTTCGACCACCGCACACGATCGCGGGGAGCGGCGTCATCGGGTGTCCGTCAAGGAGATCCAGATGAAGAAGCTCGTTTGTCTTGCGATGTTGTTGTCGGTGGGCGCGTGCGCCTCCGACGAAGATGACTGCTCGGGTTCGGTGCTCGGCTGCACGTGGGCCGAGCTCAGTGAGCGGCAGGAAATGGAGGCGTGCGATCTGATCAGCGCCTCGATCAATGCGCCCGCCGGGACCAAGTACGAGTGCACGTCCGGCCAGAACGCCGGCCTGTACCTGGAGGTGGATACGGCGGCGACGTGCGTGTCGCGCAGCTACTCCGCGAGCTGTCCGGTGACGGTGCAGGACACGCTCGATTGCTTCAAGGCCGCGCAGACCAACGCATGCAGCGCCTTCGAAGATCGCGGTGCGTGCGGGATGCTGTTCGCAGTCGCTGCGCAGTGCCAGTAAGCACAAGGAGGCCGTGGCACGGAGCGTGCTAGCGTCAGTTCCCCGATGACCAAGCGCATGATCTCGTGGGTGAGTAGTCTGTTCGCTGTTGTCGTGATTTCGGCGTGTGCGACCGACGAGCCGCGCGCTCTCTCCGAGACCGCGGAGCTGATCGGGAAGTGCACGTTCGACGGTCCGGGCCCGTCGATCGAGCCCGGCGAGATCTATCTCTACGCCGGGTTCGATCCCGTCGATGGAACGTACACGGTGGTGACGGGGACGGCGCAGCACGCGGAGTCGTTGTACGATCGCACCGCGAGCCAGGAGGGCGGCGCGGTGTATCCAGCGACGGTCGCGCTGAACTCGCTCGAGTTCGGTGAGGGCTGGTGGATCGGCACCGGGAATCGGACCGGCGAGCTGCACGTCACCGGCGGCGAAACGTCCGGGACACAGGCGGTGTATCCGAGTTGCGTGTTCTGGCCCGAGGAGTAGTCGGCGATCGGTCATGGAAGAACACGGGCGACTCGCGCGTTCGCCGTCGATGATGCGGTGGCTGATCGCGTTCGTGGTCGTGGCCGGGCTCGCGACGCGCAGTGCAGAGGCGTGCGTGCAGCTGCAGGAGACGAACAAGCTGGTCGGCTGGTCGGCCGACGGCACGCTCGCGCTTCAGGCGCGCGTCGCGCCGGACGGCTCGATCTCGCACGCCGAGCTGCTGCCGACGCGCTACGAGGGCTCGAAGTACGTGATCACGGTGCGCGCGGGCGCACCGCACGTGCAGGAGATCGCGGTCGGCGCCTGCGGCCAGTACATCTCCGAGGACCAGCACGGCGCGATGACGGAGCAGCAGCTCCTCGCGGTGCCCGCCGTGGTGGCGATGAAGCTGGTCACGCCGCCGGCCGATGACGGCGGTGCGAGCACGCTCGCCGCGAGGTTCGTGCCGAGGAAGCGATACGCGGAGCATCAGCTCGAGGTCCGCGATGCGGCGAACAAGGTGATCGCGACGCTGCCCGTGCCGGTGTGGTGCCTGGGGTCGTGCCTGCGCGACGAGGAGTGGAAGAAGTGGGGCGCGACGATCACGCGCGTCGCGACCGCGGGCACACGCACGCTGTACGTCGTGCGGATGGCGCGCGTGTGCAACGGCGGCAACGGCGAGGAGATGTGGATCGAGCGCGTGATCGCGGTGCCCGGCGACGAGCAGCGCCCGCCGCGCTCGCGGTGCAAGGGCTCGGGCGGTTAGGCCGTGTGCTCGAGCTACAACGTGTGCTCGACCGCGAAGGCGATCGCGCGAGAGAGGGCGAGCCTCGCTGCCTCTTCGTTGTAGACCTCGGGCCGCCGATCGTTACAGAACGCGTGCTGCGCATCGTAGACGTGGAGGTCCATCGGCGAGCTGACGGCTGCCTTGATCTTCTCCGCGCCGGCGATGGTCGCCCAATCGTCGTGCTTGGCGAAGTGCGCCTGTACGGGCACGTCGATCTTCGACCAGTCGAGATCGCCCGGCAGTCCGTAGAAGGGAATCGCGCACGCGAGCCCGCGTACGTTCACCGCCGTGGCGAGCGTCAGCGCCCCACCCATGCAGAAGCCAGCGACCGCCACGTTGCCGGTACAGCGCTCGTGGCCCTTGAGGAATGCGACGGCGCCGGCGATCTCCTGCACGGCCTTGCCGAAGTCGAGCGCCTTCATCGCCGCGTCGGCGGCCTCGGCCTCGCCGATCGGCACGACCTTGCCATGATAGAGGTCGGGCACGAGCGCGATGAACCCCTGCTCGGTCCATAGCTTGGCGACGTCCAGCGTCTGTTCGTTCGCGCCCCACCACTCGTGGATCAGGACGACCGCCGGCGACCGGTACTGGGTATGGGGCAACTCGAGGAAGCCCGTCGCGTCGCCCGCACTCGATGGAAAGGTCACTCGTGTCATCGATTCCTCCGTTGAGGCGGTGGTTATACTGCGCGCGATGTCCGGATCGAAAGGCGATCACACTGGTCCTGCGGGGGCGCGCGGGCGCCGCTTCGAAGGTGCACTCGATCCGCTCGCGGCGGAGCTCAACGCGTCGATCGACTTCGATCGACGGCTACTGCCGCACGACGTCGCGGGTTCGATCGCGCACGCCGAGATGCTCGCCGCGCGCGGCATCATCAGCAAGGACGATGCGGCGGCGATCACGGCGGGGCTGCGGCGCGTCGAGGCGAAGCTCGCGAGCGGCGAGCTGGCGTGGGACGCGGCGCTCGAGGACGTTCACATGAACGTCGAGGCGCGGCTGATCGAGGACATCGGCGATGCGGGGCGGCGGCTGCACACCGCACGCAGCCGCAACGATCAGGTCGCGACCGATCTGCGGCTGTACGCCCGCGAGGCGGCGCGGCGGATCGTCGAGGCGATCGACGAGCTGCGCCGTGCGTTCGTGGTGCAGGCGCGCGCGCACGTCGACACGCTGATGCCCGGATACACGCACTTCCAGCGCGCCCAACCCGTGCGCCTCGCGCATCACCTGCTCGCCTACGACGCGATGCTCGAGCGCGATCGCGGGCGCCTTCGCGACGCGGCGAAGCGCGCGGACGTGTCGCCGCTCGGCTCGGGTGCACTCGCGGGAACGACGCTGCCGATCGATCGCGAGCACGTCGCGCGCTCACTCGGGTTCGCGGGGGTGACGCGCAACTCGCTCGACGCGGTGGGTGATCGCGACTTCGCGATCGAGCTGGTCGCCGCGTGCGCGCTGATGCAGACGCACCTGTCGCGGCTGGGCGAGGAGCTCGTGCTGTGGACGAGCCAGGAGGTCGGGTTCGTGCGCATCGGCGAGGCGTACTGCTCGGGCTCGAGCCTGATGCCGCAGAAGATGAACCCCGACCTCGCGGAGCTGCTGCGCGCGAAGTCAGGCCGCAGCGTCGGCGCGTGGGTGACGCTGATGACGGTCGTGAAGGGCCTGCCGCTCGCCTACAACAAGGATCTCCAGGAGACGCAGGAGCCGCTGTACGAGGCGGTCGAGACCGCGCTCGCGACGCTCGGCGTGGCAACCGGCATGGTGAAGAGCCTGGTGTTCGACGTCGAGCGCCTGCGCGCGGCGATCGGCGCCGGCCACCTCGTCGCGACGGAGCTCGCCGACTACCTGGTGACCAAAGGCGTGGCGTTCCGCGAGGCGCACGACGTCGCCGGGCACCTCGTGCGCGTAGCGAGCGGGCGCGGCGTCGAGCTCGCGCAGCTGGCGCTTTCCGAGCTGCAGGCAGCGCATCCGGCGTTCGCCGAGGACGTCGCGAGCTGGCTCGATCCGGCGCGCGCGGTCGATCGCCGCGACCTCCCGGGCGGTCCGGCGCGGGCGCGCGTGCTCGCCGAGATCGAGCGGATCTCCGCCGAGCTCAATCCATGATGCAGGCGCTCGGGCGCGCCTGGCACGTGCCTTCGCAGATCCCCGACGCGCACTGACCGGCGCGCGCGCAGGTCTCTCCGTTGGCGAGTGGCGCCTTGCACGTGCCCTCGCAGAACCCGATCTCGCACACGCCGTCGTTGCTGCACGTGGCACCGAGCGCGGCCGTCGGCTGACACGTGCCGCCGGTGCACACGGTGAGATACGGACAGCGATGGCGCGCATCGCACGACTCGCCGCGGCCGACGACCTGCGGCGGCTGGCAGGTGCCCGCGTCGCAGACGGAGCCGACGAGGCACGTGTCGTCGGGCGTGCACGGGTCGCCGTTGCGCGCGCGCGCCGCGCAGGTACCGTTGTCGCAGATGCCCTCGGCGCCGCACGTATCGGTGCCGGGCGTGCAGGTCATGCCGACCGGCACCACGGCGCGGCACTCACCGCACAGCGACAGGTCGAGGACGCACTCGTTGCCCGGCGCGCACACGAACGACTCGACGTCGAGCCCGCAGGTCTCGCCGACGGCCTGCTGTCCGCGCCACATCCCCGCGCACGGGCCCGCCAGCTCCAGGAACTGCTGATCGCACGCCACCGTCGAGAGATGCTCGCGGCACGCTTCGATGCCGTCGAGGTCGAGCGCGAGCAGCCCCGCGGTCTCGAGATCGAGGTAGCGCGGCTCGAACACCGCGTTGCACTTGGCGAGGAAGTTGTCCTTGCACGCGTCGACGGTCGCCACGTCCATGCGGCCACAGCGCACGTAGAACTCGCAGAAGAAGGGCTCGATCGCCTCGCAGTAGTCGCGCGCGCCCTGTGGCGTGAACGGCGCGTCGGGCATCGGGGGCGTCGCTCCGTCGGAGCCGCAGGCACAAGCGAGCATGATCGCGAGCAAGGGAGACCGCACGAGCGGACCCTACTCGCGCCGATCTCGCGGTACAACCCCGCTCGATGTCACAGACCGGACCGTTCGAGTATCGCAACGACGAGCTGCACTGCGAGGGCGTCGCCCTCTCGAAGATCGCGGCCGAGGTCGGGACCCCCGTCTGGGTCTACAGCAAGCGTGAGCTGATCCGCGCGTTTCGCGCGTTCGATGCGGCGCTCGAGGGCATCCCGCATCGCGTCTGCTATGCGGTCAAAGCGAACTCGACGCTCGGCATCCTCAAGGTGCTGATCGATCAGGGCGCCGGCGCGGACATCGTGTCGTACGGCGAGCTCTATCGCTGGCTCGCCGCCGGCGGCGCGGCGAACAAGGTCGTGTTCTCCGGCGTCGGCAAGAGCGAGTCGGAGATCGAGCTCGCGATCAAGGCGGGCATCGACACGTTCAACGCCGAGTCCGTCGAGGAGCTCACCACGCTCGACCGGCTCGCGAAGGCCGCGAACGCCACGCTGCGCGTCGCCCTGCGCGTGAACCCCGACGTGGATGCCGGCACGCACCCGTACATCTCGACGGGCCTCAAGCAGAACAAGTTCGGCATCTCGATGGACGAGGCGCGCGCACTCGGCAAGCAGGCCGCGCGCTACGCGAACCTCAGGCTGATCGGCGTCGACTGCCACATCGGCTCGCAGCTCATCAAGACGTCGCCGTTCTCCGACGCGATCGCGCGCCTGGTCGCGCTGATCCAGGACCTCGTGAAGGACGGCCTGCCGATCGATCACATCGACATCGGCGGCGGCCTCGGCATCGACTACGGCAAGGGCGATGTCGTCCCGTCGCCCGCCGAGTACGGCGCCGCGGTGCGCGACGCGCTCGCCCCGCTGCTGAAGACCGGCATCACGCTGTACACCGAGCCCGGCCGCGCCATCGTCGGCGCGTCGGGTGCGCTCGTCACGCGCGTGCTGTTCCGCAAGCGCAACGAGGAGAAGCACTTCACGATCGTCGACGGCGCGATGAACGACCTCATGCGCCCCGCGCTGTACGGGTCGTTCCACCCGATGCAGCCGGTGAAGCAGCCCGAGCGCCCGACGATCAAGACCGACGTCGTCGGCCCGATCTGCGAGACGGGCGACTTCTTCGCTCGCGATCGCGATCTGCCCGAGCTCGCGCAGGGCGAGCTGCTCTGGATCGGCGCCGCCGGTGCGTATGGCTCGACGATGTCGTCGAACTACAACACGCGGCCGCGCGCGCCCGAGGTCCTCGTCGACGGCGACACGTACACCGTGATCAAGCCGCGCGAGACGTACGACCAGCTGATCGCCGGCGAAACGCTCCCGTAGGTGGAATCGCGCAGCGAAGCGGAGCGACTTGTGGCTATCCTCGCGGCGTGAGGCTGAGCCCGATCACGCTGCTCGCGCTCGCCGCATGCGGCGACAACTTCGACCTGCAGCCCGACGAGCGCCGCCAGGGCGGCGAGCTCACGGTCGACGACCGGACGCGCGAAGCGTTCGAGCATCCGGCGCCGACACTCGACAGCGAGCAGCTGTACACGCACAACCTCGGGCGCGGGCCGTTCAACTTCGAGTGGCGGCCGCCTCAGCTCGGGCCGCTGTTCAACCACAGCGGCTGCCTCGCGTGCCACGGCCGCAACGGGCGCGGCTTGTCGTCGCTGGAGCGCGGCGTGTTCGGCTCGCAGGCGCTCGTGCGCGTGAGCCTCACGGACGGCACCCCCGACGTGCCCGGCGGCAACGTCTCGGTGCCGGGCTACGGCCAGCAGCTGCAGGATCACGCCACCGTCGGTACGCCCGAGGTCTACCTCACGCTCGAGTGGCGCGAGAACGTCGTCTACTACGGCGACGGCACGCCGCAGCCGCTGCGCGCACCGTTCATCACGATGATGCAGCCCGATGGAGCGCCGCTGCCGACGGGCGTCGCCTCGTCGTACCGCCAGGGCCTGCCGCTCGTCGGTCTGGGACTGCTCGAGGCCATCCCCGACGACACGATCCTCGCGCTCGAAGATCCGACCGACGCCGACGGCGACGGCATCTCGGGCCGCGCGAACATCGTGTGGGACGACGTCACGCATCAGCCGCGCCTCGGCCGGTTCGGGCACAAGGCGAACGTCGTCGACCTGCTGCAGCAGGTGGCCGGGGCGTTTGTCAACGACATCGGCCTGACGAACCTCATCTTCCCCGAGCCCGATGGCATGCGCGACGTCAACGACGATCAGCTCGTGCAGACCGCGTTCTTCCTCTCGACGCTCGGCGTGCCGACCGCCGCGCCGCGGGACGAGGCTGCGCGTCGCGGCCGCTCGCTGTTCGATGACTTCGCGTGCTCGACGTGCCACGTGCCGACGCTGGTCACCGGCGATCACGAGATCCCGCAGCTCGCGCAGCAGACGATCCATCCGTACACGGATCTGCTGCTGCACGATGTCGGTGATCTCCTGACGGACGCGCGCTCCGACTTCGCCGCGACCGGCGTGGAGTGGCGCACACCGCCGTTGTGGGGCATCGGGCTCGCGCAGGTCGTGCAACCCGAGGCGACGTTCCTGCACGATGGCCGCGCGCGCACGCTGGCGGAGGCGATCCTGTGGCATGGCGGTGAGGCCGAGGCCGCGCGCGAAGCGTTTCGGCTGGCGTCACCAGACGATCGCGATGCGCTGCTCGCCTTTCTCCAGACCCTGTGACGGGTACTGGTACACTCGAGGCGTGGTCGACGACGGGGACGACCTTCACACGGATGTGGATGCGGCGAGGCTCTCGTACGGTGAGGACACGCGTCTGCCTCCAGGTACGAAGGTCGGAGACAACTACGTCATCGACGAGGTGATCGGGAAAGGCGGCATGGGCGTCGTGTACAGCGCGACGCAGGCGCTGATCCGCAAGCGCGCCGCCGTGAAGGTGCTGCGCATGGAGGTCTCGGACAACCCCGACACGGTGAATCGCTTCATCCAGGAAGCACGGGCGGTGAACGAGATCGGCCACGCGAACATCATCGACATCTTCGCGTTCGGGCAGCTCCCCGACGGGCGCTACTACCACGTGATGGATCTGCTCGTCGGCGAGTCGCTGCGCCGGCGGTTGCGGCGCGGGCCGCTGCATCCGAGCGAGGCGGCCTCGGTGATCGAAGGCGTGACCTCGGCGCTGATCGCCGTGCACGACAAGGGGTTCATCCACCGCGATCTGAAGCCCGACAACATCTACCTGTGCACCGCGCAGCACGCGGAGTGGCCCGACGTGAAGCTGCTCGACTTCGGGCTCGCGAAGCTGATGCCCGAGGCCGGCGTGGCGCCGTTCACGACGAAGACCGGCGTGATGCTCGGGACGCCCGAGTACATGGCGCCCGAGCAAGCGCGTGGGCGCGGCGTCGATTACCGCACCGACGTCTACGCGCTCGGAGTGGTGATGTTCGAGATCCTCACCGGGCAGCGGCCGTTCCCGTCGGGGCATGACGCGTTCACCACGCTGCAGTACCACGCCGAGGAACCTCCTCCGTCGCTCGCGTCGCTGTTGCCCGAGCTCCCCGCGGAGATGGTGCAGCTCGTCGACGCAATGCTCGCCAAGGAGCCGGCCGCGCGGCCCTCGCTCGCCGCAGTGCGCACCGTGATCAAGCGGCTGCGCACGACGAAGCTGCCGACGAGGTCGGTCGCGGGGCTGCAGATGGCCACGCTGTCCAATCCGAGCCTGCCCGCGCTCGCGATCACACCGTCGCGCGTCGGCGCCGAGCCGATGCTCCCCGAGGAGCCGCCGCCGCCCCTGCAGCGCGTCGTCGCGCAGCCGATCGCCGCCGCGGGCATTCCGCTCGATTCGTTCCGTCCGCCCGCAGAGCCGCCGCCGCGCGACACGCCGCCGACCCGATCGCTGCGCGGGCCGGCCGACGCCGCCGACAGCGCCGGAGGCTCGGCGAGTGGGCTCGCGCAGTCGGGCGCCGCGCACGCAGGCACCGTCCTCGGGGTACCGCCGCCGCCGAAGCAACCCGACGCGCGCCCGTTCGTTCACACGACGGCGGCGGCGACGACGCCCGGGGGCTCGCGCAGGACCTGGATCGTCGTCGGTGCGATGCTCGCGATCGCGGCGGGTGTCGCGCTCGCGCTGGTCGCGAGCGGCGTCACTCCGTGACGCGGGCGACCTGGACGCGCGCGTCGTTATAGGCCGCTTGGCCACCGAGATCGGCAAGCGCGGGAGGGATCAACGCGTTCGAGGTGAAGCCGTTGCGCGTGTGCTTGCGCCAGAGGCCCTTCGCGAGCACGCACACGCCGTCGCGGACCTCGGCCGACACCGTTGCGAGGCAGTGCACTTCACCGAGCGCGTTCCACACGCGCACGCGATCACCGCTCGCGATGCCACGCGCCGCGGCGTCGGCGGACGATAGCTCGAGCGCGGCGGGCGCCTTACGAAGTTGGCCGAACGTCGAGCTGATC
Source organism: Kofleriaceae bacterium (assembly GCA_035539815.1). Lineage (GTDB taxonomy): Bacteria > Myxococcota_A > Polyangia > Haliangiales > Haliangiaceae > JABFXX01. The sequence continues at coordinate 19,887 of DATLHR010000103.1, read as the reverse complement.
TGCGTCGCGAGGGCAGGCGAGATGAGCGCGAGCGGGAACTCGTCGGTGCGCGGGTCCGCGCGATACGCATAGAGCCCGCCGGGCGCCTCGCGATCGAGGTGCGCGGGCACGAGGTGGATCTTGCGATCGGAGGTGCCGGGGAACACGTCGACGAACGCGAGCGGGGCCGTGCCGTCGGGCGGCGTCGCGACCGCATGCTCGGCGAGCTGCGCGCGCAGGCGAGCGCCTTCCGGATCACCGTCGAACACTTGCTGCACGATCGCCTCGTCGGTCATCACATCACCGGGACGCACGAGGCCGAACCGCTCGAGCAAGGCGCCGAACAGCTGGTTGTTGCTGCGCGCCTCACCGACGGGTGCGATCACCGGCGGGCTATCGAACATGCGCATCGTGCCGTAGCCGCGGCGCAGCTCGCGATGCTCGAGAAACGTGGTCGCCGGCAGCACGACGTCGGCGAGCGCCGCGGTGTCGGTCATCACCTGCTCGTGGACCACGACGAACAGGTCCTCGCGCGCGAGCTGCTCGATCACCACGCCCTGCTCGGGCGCAGTCGCGGCCGGGTTGCAGTTGTAGACGAACAGCGCCTCGACCGCGGGCGCGCGGAGCGTGCGCAGTGCCGTCGAGAGCTCGCTCATGTTGATCGTGCGCGTCGGGGGCGCCGGCTCGCCGATGCCGAGCTCCGCGCTCACGCCCCACCGTGCATCGCTGTTCGCGAGCGTGTAGCCACCACCGCGCACGCCGAACTTGCCGGCGATCGCGGGGAGGGTGAGCACCGCAGCGACTGCGCCACCTCCGTTGCGGTTGCGCTCGATGCCCCAGCCGACGCGGATCACCGCCGGCGCGCTGCGAACGTACAGCTCGATGAAGGCCTCGAGCTGCGCCGCGTCGAGACCAGCCTCGCGCGCGGCATCGGCGATCGTCCAGCGTGCCGCGCGCCGCGCGAGCTCCGCCACGCCGGTCGCGTGCGCTTCGAGGAACGCGTGATCCGCGTGACCTCGCTCGAACAGGGCGTGCGCGATCGCGAGAGCGACCGGGAGGTCCGTGCCGGGCCGCACCGGAAGATGCAGATCCGCTCGGCGGGCGAGTGGGGTGCGTCGCGGATCGACGACGACGAGCTTGGCACCGGCCTCGCGCGCGCGCTCGATGATCGGCACCAGGTGGATGCTGGTGGCCGACGGGTTCACCCCCCACAGCACGATCAGCTTCGCGTGCGCGAGATCCTCGAGGGCGACGCCCGGAATCTTGCCGTACAGGCCCTGCGTCGCCGCGGTGGTGGCCGCCGCGCAGAACGTACGCGCGAGGTTCGAGGCACCGAGCCGGCGGAAGAACCGCGTCGCGAGCGCGCCTTCGGTGAGCCAGCCGTTCGAACCGCCGTAGTGGTATGGCACGATCGCCTCTGCCCCCGCGCGGTCGCGGATCGCCTGCAGCCGTGCGGTGACGAGGTCGAGCGCTACGTCCCACGACGTCTCGCGCCACTGCCCGCTCCCCTTCGCGCCCGCGCGCACGAGCGGCCGCAAGATGCGTGCGTCGCCATACAGATGCTGGGGGAGCTTCCGCACCTTGCCGCAGATAAAGCCGTCGGTGAGCGGTCCGCGCCGGTCGCCGTTGAGCTCGATGACCCGGCCGTCCTCGACCGTGACGTCGAGCCCGCACAGGTCGGGACAGTCGAGCGGGCAGGCAGATCGTCGAGAGACAGCCATGCGCGGCATCGTACTCCATGCCGTCGAGGTCTCGCAGGATCCAAAAATCGACACGCTTCGCTGCGACAAATCCCGCGGTCTCTCTACCTACGGGCATGCGTTCCCTCCTCGTCGCTGCTGCCCTTCGCCTCCTTCGCCACGTCCGCCGCCGCCGACTCGGTCTACCCGGATGACGGTCGCGGCGCCGTCACCCGCCTCGAGCGCGGCGTGTTCGAGATCGACCCGCGGTGCCCTCGCCGTGTTCGCTCACGAGAGCCACGGGTCAGCGGCGTCCTCGCGTACGACAGTCGCGGCAACGACAACACCGCGCTCACCCTCGGCGGCACCGTCGGCGCGACCGCACACCTTCCGCTCGGCCTCGGCGCGTTCTTCCGCCCGGGTATCGCGATCGGTGCACTGTTCGGCAAGCACGAGCTGCCGATGGGCGCCGGCGTCGTCGAGGAGGCCAACCAGACCGCGTACCTCGCGCGGCTGTCATTCCCGCTCGCGTACTTCGTCGGCCGCCGCGTCGTGTTGCAGGCGGGACCGCAGCTCGACGCCCAGCTCGGCAGCTACAAGCCGATGGCCGGCGAGGCGCAGACGTTCAGCCGCACCAACGGCGGATTCGCCGTCGCCGCTGGCTACGCGTTCCAGCTAGGGGCTCAGGTTAAGTTGAAACCGTCCCCAGCTGCGGACGTTCAGTCTCTAGAACCGACCCTCGACGCCGTACGTCGCGATCGCCTTACCGTCGGCGGTCGGCGCGGTGCCGAGTGATGGCTTGAGTGGGATCTTCGGCTCGTCGACGTTGCGCGTGAGGATGCCCGCGGTGACGAGGCCGATGGCCATGCCGCCGAGGGCGTAGTTCGCGCGGCGCTGGTTGTCGGCGCGCTCGTCGGTCACGTCGGTCGACGGGTAGGCGAGGCTCTTCACCGCGAGCCCGCCGATGATGCCGGCGACGCCGCCGATGTCGATCAGCACCGCATGCGTGCGGCTGATGTCGAACGAGCGCGCGAGCAGGATGCCGCCGACGCTGCCGATGCCGAGGCCGCTGAGCACGAGGCCCGAGCCGATGCCGCGCGGGGGATCGAACGAGAACGCGAACAGGCCGCCCGCCGTGGTGCCCCACAGGACGGAGCTCGTGAAGATGGCGGCGTCGCCCGTCGAGATGTCGAGCTTGTTGCCGAGGTAGTAGCCCGCTGCACCACCGACGAGCAGGCTCGCGCTCGCGATCGGCTGGATGATCTCTTGCCGGTCGGTGAACGCGCTCGCCGCGAAGTAGCCGGCGATGCCGCCCGTGATCGTCGTGGTGATCGTGAGGTTGCTGGTGCCGAGCGGCTGATCCCTGGGGACCAGGACGTAGCTGCCGATCAGCCCCGTCGCGCCGCCGAGGAGACCGCCGAGCCCCGCGAGCGAGGTCTCGCGGAACGCGTAGAGCAAGCCGCCGGTCGCGACACCACCGCCGATCGCCGAGGCGACGATCAGCTGACGGCGTCCGACCTGCGGCAGCGGATCGAGCTCGATCAGCTCGCGGCGCCCCTGCGGCTCGTTGGGCAGCACCTCGACCTTGCGCTCGACGCGCACGCGGCCCGGCGCCTCGGCGCTCACGGTGTACGTGCCGCCCGGCACCTTGTCCTCGTAGCGGCCGATGCCGACGAAGCGATCGTCGACGAACAGGCGCGCATCCGGCGGCGTGACCAGCACCGACAGCTGCCCGCGCAGCGGCTCGAGCTTGAAGTAGTAGGTGTACGGCTTGCCGATCTTGACGTCGATCTGCTGCGTCACGCTCTCGTGCCCCGCGAGCTCGATCGTCATCTCGTAGGTGCCGCCGTTGATCGTGATCTGATCGCCCGACTTCGCGCGCGCGGCGATGCCGGAGTCGTTGCCGATCACGACCGACGCGCCCGGCGGGGTCGTCTGCACGTAGACGCGCGAGGGTAGGTTCTCGAGCACGCGGATGCGGCGATCGACATTGGCCTTGTCGTCGATGGGATCCGCCGCGCACGCATTCGCGCGCTTCGCGTCGGGTGGAATCTGCTCGATGTAGCGCTCGAGATATCCGATCGCCATCTCGTACTCGAGCCGGCGTTCGTAGGCCTGCCCGATGTCCTTGAGCACCGCGTAGTACGGCAGCGCGCAGTACGCAGCGATCAGCTCGGTGACGGCACCCTCGTAGTCACCCTGCGCGTACAAGGTCTCGCCACGCTGGAAGTGCTCCGAGGCGCGCTGCCGCAGCTGGTCCTGCGTGAGTGCGGGATCATTGGGACGGCAGTCGTCGATCTCGAGCCGCGGCTTCGTGCGCCCGACGTACCCCGTCGAGTCCGAGCCCTGCGCGCGCACCATCGAGGAGCTCGCGAGCAACGCGACGATGACGGCGAGGAGAGAGCGCGCCGTCACTTGCCGTACGGGTTGTTGCTGATCTCACCGCCGGTCTTGTTGCCCGCCGGAACCGGCGTGCTCGCGCTGCCGGCCTTGACGTCCTTCGGCGTCGTCGGCGTGCGCTTGACGGGCGTGCCCTTCGGCGGCTTCTTGAGCGTGAACGTGAAGCCGCCCGCGGGGACCTTCTCGAGTGGGTTGAACTTGAACGTGTAGTCGTCGAACCCCTCGAGGCGCGCGATGCACTCGAGGTCTTTGTCCTTCTTGACGACGTCGAACTTCGCCGGGGCCTTGCCGCGCGAGATACCGTCGCAGATGATCTCGGCGCCGGTCGGCTTGGTCTCGATCTTCGCCTCGAAGTACTCGGTCGGCGGCGTGGGATCGGGCGGGTCGATGACGGGCGCGGCATCCGGCGTGACCGCCGGCGTCGCGACGACGTCGCTACCACTGCCGGCGCCGGACTTCGCCTTCGCGGGAGACTTGCCGACGACCTGCGTGACCGTGAACACCACGGCCGCGATCACGATGGCGATGCCGCCGGCCCACACGAGATAGCGCGCGGCCGAGCCCTCGGGCCTCTTGCCGGCCTTGCGCCGCGGGCCGGTGATCCGCGCGCGCTCCGTCGAGTGCGTCGGGTCCTCGATGATCGCCGTGACGTCGGCGAGCATCTCGGCGGCCGACTGGTAGCGCTCCTTGACGTCCTTGGCCATCGCCTTCATGACGACGGCCTCGAACTCCTCGGACAGCTCGGGCTTGAGCTCGCGCAGCGGCTTCGGTGTCTCGTTGAGCACCTGCGAGATCACGCTCAGGTAGTTGCTGCCGACGAACGGCACCCGCCCACTCGCAGCCTCGTACATGATCACGCCGAGCGCGTAGATGTCGACGCGCTGGTCGAGCTCGTCATCGCCGCGCGCCTGCTCGGGCGACATGTACAGCGGCGTGCCGAGCACCATGCCTGTCTGCGTGAGGCGCTGCGGCTCTTCTTCCTCGGAGCTCGCGCGCAGCGACTTCGAGATGCCGAAATCGACGACCTTCACGAAGTCCTGGTCCTTGCGCTTCAGCAGGAACAAGTTCTCCGGCTTGATGTCGCGGTGGACGATGCCCTTGGCGTGCGCGGCGGAGAGCGCATTCGCGGCCTGCGCGACGATCCGCAGGATGCGCTGCTCGGGCAGCGAGCTCTCGCGCGACAGGCACTCCGCCAGTGACTCGCCCTCGAGGAACTCCATGACGACGAACGTGCGTCCGTCTTCGGTGGTGCCGAAATCGGTGATGTCGATGATGTGCTCGTTACCGACCGAGGACGCGAGCTGCGCCTCCTGCTTGAGGCGCTTCACGATCGCCTCGCGCTGCGCGTACTTCTCGAGCAACACCTTCACCGCGACGCGCTTGCCGATCAGCGTGTGCGTCGCCTCGTAGACGGCGCCCATGCCGCCCTGCCCGACCTTGCGCGTGACGAGATACCGCTCCGACAGCGTGGTACCGACGATCTCCGAGGTGATCGGTCCGGACACCGACGCCGGCGCACCCGCGGTGTCGGAGAGCGACGTGTCCGTGCGCGCGACCGCGACCGCGGCGGTGTCGCTGCCGATGATCGCCGAGTCGGTTCCGCCGTCGTGCGAACGAACGACGAGCCGATTCGGGGTGTCGGCTGCAGGACGCCCCGGCTGGCTGCCACCTGCGGGCTTGCCGTCCGAACCCTTCGACATTGCTGTCTCTGACTGATGGTAGGTGGCCAGGGATGGTCGAGTCAAACCGTTCACGCAATGCTCACGTGCCCAGGAGTGGGACAACCCCCCCGCACGACTAGGGTTTCCCTGTGTCTTGCCATCATGCGAATGATGGAATATATAAATTCTCGCGATGGTCGCGGCGCGCGCAGATCTGTTCCGCCTCCTCGGTGACGAGGATCGGCTGCGTTTGCTCGCGCTGTGCGCCGAGGACGAGCTCACCGTCGGAGAGCTCGCGACGCTGCTCGGCGAGAGCCAGCCGCAGATCACCAAGAAGTCGCAGCCGCTGCGCGAGGTCGGCCTGCTCTCGGCCCGCCGTGACGGCACGCGAACGCTCCTGCGCTCGCAGCTCGAGCCCGATGCGGTGATCGACGCCGCGCTCGAAGAAGGCCGCACGCTGTGCAGCAAGGACGGCAGCCTCGCGCGGGTCGCGAGCGTCGTCGCGCAGCGCGAGGAGCTCTCGCGCCGGCTGTTCGACGAGGCCGCCGCGGAGCCGCCACCCGCGCGCGTCGAAGGTGAGCTCGCCGCGTGGCTCCCCGTGATCGCCCCACTCTTGCCCGGGCGCGCGCTCGCGATCGACATCGGCACCGGCGAGGGCACGCTGCTGCCGCTGCTCTCGCCGTTGTACGAGCGCGTGATCGCCGTCGACCGCAGCCCCGCGCGCCTCGCCCGCTGCGCCGCGCGCATCGCCGCCTGGGGGCTGCCCAACGTGCGGCTGCGCGAAGGCGACGTCGCCGATGTCGCCCTCGTCGAGGAGATCGAAAGCGAGGCGGCGCGGAGATCGAACGACCAGCGCGGCGGTGCGGATCTCGTCGTGATGGCGCGCGTGCTGCAACACGCGGCGCGCCCCCAGGATGCGATCGCCGCGGCGACGCGCCTGCTCCGTCGCGGCGGTCACCTCGCGATCGTCGATCACCTCCCGCACGACGACGAATCGCTGCGCGAGCACGGCGTGGTGTGGCTCGGCTTCGAGCCGGCCAAGCTGCGCACGTGGCTCGAGATCGCTCCGCTCGTCGACGCCGCCGTTCACCCGCTGCCGAACGCGCAGCGCCCACCGCTTCAGCTCGCGATTGCAAAACGCCGATAGGAGAAAATCATGGATACGCGCACCGAGTTCCCCGCTCACAAGATCAAGGACAAGTCGCTGGCCGAGCTCGGCCGCAAGAAGATCCGCATGGCCGAGAAGGAGATGCCGGGTCTGATGTCGCTCCGCGCGGAGTACGGCAAGGCGCAGCCACTCAAGGGCGCGCGCATCGCCGGCTGCCTGCACATGACGATCGAGACCGCCGTGCTGATCGAGACGCTCGTCGCGCTCGGCGCCGAGGTGACGTGGACGTCGTGCAACATCTACTCGACGCAGGACGAGGCCGCCGCGGCGATCGCGGCGACCGGCGTGCCGGTGTTCGCGTGGAAGGGCGAGACGCTCGAGGACTACTGGCAGAACATCGAGCTCCAGCTCAACGCGTTCAAGGGCGGCAAGGGCCCGAACCTCATCCTCGACGACGGCGGCGATCTCACGCTGCTCGTGCACAAGGGCGTGGAGTCGGAGAAGGCGGGCAAGGCGCCGGATCCGAAGACCGCGACCAATGACGAGATGCGCGTGATCTTCAACGTGCTCACGCAGTCGCTCGCCGCGAGCAAGCAGCGCTTCACGCAGCTCGCCGCCGAGATCAAGGGCGTCTCCGAGGAGACCACCACCGGCGTGCATCGCCTCTACGAGATGGCGAAGGCCGGCGCGCTGCTGTTCCCGTGCATCAACGTCAACGACTCCGTGACCAAGAGCAAGTTCGACAACCTGTACGGCTGCCGCGAGTCGCTGTTCGACGGCATCAAGCGCGCGACCGACGTGATGGTCGCGGGCAAGGTCGTCGTCGTCGCCGGCTACGGTGACGTCGGCAAGGGCTGCGCGCACGCCGCGCGCGGCCTCGGCGCCCGCGTGCTGATCACCGAGATCGATCCGATCTGCGCACTGCAGGCGGCGATGGAGGGCTTCGAGGTCGTGACGATGGAAGACGCGGCGCCGATCGCCGACATCTTCGTCACCGCGACGGGCTGCTTCGATGTCATCCGCAGCGAGCACTTCATCGCGATGAAGGACGAGGCGATCCTCTCCAACATCGGCCACTTCGACAGCGAGATCCAGGTCGCGTGGCTCGAGAACAACAAGGAGATCAAGGAAGAGAACATCAAGCCGCAGGTCGATCAGTTCATCTTCCCGAACGGCAAGCGCATCACGCTCCTCGCGCGCGGTCGCCTCGTGAACCTCGGCTGCGCGACGGGGCACCCGTCGTTCGTGATGTCGAACTCGTTCTCGAACCAGACCATCGCGCAGATGGCGCTGTGGGCGAACGCGAACAAGGGCAAGGACGACATGACCGGCCTCTCGTTCAAGGCCGGCGAGGTCTACGTCCTGCCGAAGAAGCTCGACGAGAAGGTCGCCCGCCTCCACCTCGCCAAGGTCGGAGTGAAGCTCACGCAGCTGACCAAGGCGCAGGCCGAGTACATGGGCATCGCGGTCGACGGTCCGTACAAGCCGGACCACTACCGCTACTAACGTAACCCCCAGGGGTCGCTGCTGTTGATCCGAGCCCGAGCCAAGCGCGCGTAGCGCGTGGAGCCCTAGCCCTAGCCCGAGCCCGAGCCCGAAAAAGGCGCGCTCCGAGGGCGCGACCAGCGCACCGCTGGCACTGGAATCGACGAACTTCCGTCGAGAACGATGGCTGCCGAGTCGGACACATCGCTTCTGGATCGTGTGATCGGCTGGAGGCGGCCCGGAAGTTCAGGTCGGGCTCGGGCTCGGGCTCGGGCTCGGGTCGACGCAACCGATCTCTGGGGCTACGTTACGTTAAGTCAGCGCGCGCTCGAGAGCATCCGATCGAGCTCGACCTTGCTCGAGATGCCGAGCTTCTCGTAGATGTTCTGCAGGTGACGGCGGACCGTGTTGGGCGCGAGCCCGAGGCGGTCGCTGAGCTCGCGGTGCGTCTCGCCGAGCGAGAACCCCTCGGCGATCTCGCGCTCGCGGGACGTGAGGCGATCCGCAGGCACGGCGCGCCTCACGTGAAGGAGGATGACGCCATCGGCGCGGTCACTCCGCAGGATGACCTGCTTCTTCGCGAGCCGCGCGGGCTTGCCCGCAGCGAGCTCGGCGACGACCTCGCGCGGCAGCGTCGGACCGCCCCAGCCGGGCCACCCCTTCGCGAGCAGCTCCGCGAACCCGGGCTCGGCCTCGAGCACCAGGCCCTCGGCGTTGGCGATCGCGGCGGCCTGCCCGTGTCCGTCGGCCACGCGCGTCCGCACGCGCAGGTGACCGATGCGTGCGCGGCGCGCGGCGGCCACCATGTGGGGCACGACGAGCTGCATCGTCTCGCGCTCGAGCTCCGAGAACGCGCGACTCGCGTCGGTGCGATACGTCGACAGCACCCAGTACAGGCCGACCTTCGCCGAGATCTGCGAGGTGCACATCACGTGGGCGATGCCCCACCGCTTGCAGTGGGCGCGCGCGGCCTCGCATCCGTCGAAGATCGGACCGTCGACGGCGAAGCTCCCGGTCTCCCCGGGATGGTGGAACGCCCACAGGGCGACGCGGTCCTCGTGCTTGATCTCCTGCCAGCTCTCCATCAGCCCGGGCGCGCATCGATCGAGCACGACATCGTGACCGTGCGGAACGCCCTGCTGGATCGTGCCCATGCCCATCAACCCGGCGTCGAACGGGATGAGCTCGTTCAGCTTGCGAAACGCATGATGCTGGAGCTCGCGATAGCCGAGCTCCGTCGAGCGCTCGTGCAGATCGAGGAGGAAGGCGGAGATGCGGGAAGGCGACAAGGCCAGTACAGCAGCCATACGTCGAGGGCGCCTAGCCTACCAGCACGCCGCGCGTGTCATGGCGCAGATGCAGCATGGCAGCGCAGCGAGGCGAGCCGTACCAGAGAGCCGAACATGAAACGTTCGCTCTCCTGGTTCCTCTCACCTGCCCTCCTCGTCGCGTGTACCAGCAGCTCTCCGCCCAACGAGGCACCCGACGGCGGTGCCGGCGAATGTGCGGTGCCCACGGGCCCCACGCGCCACGCGGGCGACATCGTGAGCAACGAAGTGTGGACGGCGGCGGGGAGCCCGCACCTCGTCGAGGACGACATCAGCGTGCGCGAGGGCGCCACGCTGACGATCGAACCCTGCGCCACCGTCCTGATCGCGGCCGCGAAGCGCATCGAGGTCGCGTATCCGTTCACGCCGAACACGGGCCACCTGGTCGCGGAGGGATCGCCGACCCGGCGCATCCGGTTCAGCGGCCTGGGCGGCGCGCGCTGGGGGAGCGTCTACGTCGCGGCGCCGGGGACGGCGCGGTTGGCGTATGTCGACTTCGAGGACGGCGGCGGCGACACCTTCGAGCACGGCGCGACGCTGGTCTCGCTCGGCGATGACGAGAGTCCCTCCGATCCGGTCCTGTTCGTCGATCACGTGACCGTGCGGCGCTCGCGCGGTACGGGCATCTGGCTGCAGCGGCGCTCGATCTTCGCACCGGGCTCGACGGAGCTCACGGTGACGGAGTCGGGCGATGACGAGGCGCCGTACCCGCTCGAGATCTCGGAGCAGGCCATCCACTCCCTGCCCGCCGGTCACTACACCGGGAACCGCCGCGACGAGATCCTCGTGCGCACCGAGGGCGACGGCACCGCGGGCAGCGGCATCACGAGCGACACCACCATGCGCGATCTCGGCGTGCCGTACCACCTGGGTGATAGCGAGGGCGACTACTTCACCGTCGGTGGCGGCGCCGATGGCAAGGTGGTGACGCTCACGATCGAGCCGGGCGTCGTCATGAAGTTCGAGCCGAAGACGGGCTTCATGATCCAGCTGTTCTCGACGGAGGAGCCCGCGACCGCGATCGTGCGCGCGCTCGGGACGGCCGAGAAGCCGATCATCTTCACGTCCGCTTCGCCGACGCCGGCACCGGGCGACTGGCGAGGCCTGTGGTTCGGTGGCATCCCGCAGGCTGCTAACGTGCTCGATCACGTCCGCATCGAGTACGCCGGTCATGACTGCGCGTGCAGCCGCGTGACGTGCAGCGACATCGAGGACTCCGACGCCGCGGTGATCTTCTCCTGGCAGCCGCCGAGTGCGTTCATCACGAACACCGTGTTCAAGGACATCGCGGGGCACGCGGTCATGGAGGGCTGGGACGGATCGCTCGTCGACTTCCGACCGACGAACACGTTCGAGGGCGTCGCGGGCTGCATCCAAACCATGCCGCGCCCGCCGACGATGACGTGCCCCGACCCGGCCCCGAGCTGCGACGGCCTGTAACGCGAACGCCCGTGACGTCGTCGTGACGTCACGGGCGTTTCCGGTTCGAATCGCGTTGGTTCAGGCGGCGACCGGCTTCGCGAGGCGCTCGGGCTTCACCAGCGCGAGCAGACCACCGACGGTGCCGGCGAGGCCGGTGACGAGCAGCAGGGTGAGCGCGATGCCGGCGTCCCCTTCCGCAGCGCTGCGGAGGATGGTCGCGATGCCGAGGCCGATGAGTCCGAAGATCAGGGTCAGCGCACCGGCGCCACGGCCGAACTGCTTGCGCTTCACGGCGAGGCCGCCGATGAGCGTGAGCAGGATCGCGGGCACGAAGATCGCGGCGACGATGCCCTTCATCGAGTCGATGCCCTCCTTCGCCTGCGCCAGATCCGCGCTGGTCACCGCTGAGTCGATCCCAGCCGCATTCACGTTGGCGCTGCTCACGACCTCGCTGGCCTTCGACAGCCCCTTGATCACCTGGAACGCGCTCACCGACCCGTTGAAGTCCGCGCGATGGATGCTGACCATCGGGAGGAAGAACGCGAGGATGCCGAGGATGCCGCCGACGAGAACGATGAACTTGGTTGCCTTCATGACCGTGACCTTTCGTTGATTGGTGACGGCCCAATGTGCACTGCCCGGGCCACCCCTCCAGCCCCCTAGTTTCGCATGGTTGGCGATCGGCACGGGTCCACCGGCACCCAACGATCGACTCGAGGCTGGGCCCGTGCCGACCCGATCGTCCGAACCGGCCACCGCGTCGACGCCCGTGGCCGGGACAACCGATGATCCAAATCATCGTCGGTGATGACACGTTCGCGGGGCTAACCGAACAGCTCGTCGAGCGACGCTCCGGTGACCGCGCGCTCGAGGTACCGCTCCAGCTTTTCGGTGCTCGTGGTCTCGAGATGCGCGAACCGTCGCGAGGTCCGCTTTCGCGGCGTCGACGATGGCTTCGATCGGCAATGGAACCGCCAGCGCAGGATCTGCGATCACCGCGGTCGTCGCGAGGATCGTCCAGTCGTCGAACGAGGGCGACCACTCGAAGGCTCGCTGGCGCGTCACATCGATCGCGAACACGCGACGCACACCGCGTTGCGCGAGCTGGCGCGCCTTGCCCGCTGCGTGCCCGCGCGGCTCGGTCGCGATCAGCTCGAACGCGAGCTCCTCGAGCTGGCGGACGTACGAAGCCGCGGCGGGAACATGCGGCGAGTAGGTACAGGCCGCATGCCGTCGCAACTCGTCGAGATCACGCCGCTGCGTTTCCGGAGCTTCCGAAACTCGGACGCAATTCGTCCGGCGCCCGGACATTCAGGGCCGTCAGCGGCAGGTGTCGGGCGACGCGCAGGATCCGACGCTGCCGACGCTTGCCGAGTCGCAGTCCAGGCTCTCGCACTCGGCGTTGCGCTGGCACGACTCGCCGTTCTGTCGCGGCCACGTGCAGATGCCCTCGTACAAGAAGCCGTCGTTGAAGGCGCACACCGTTCCGAGCTCGCCGCAGTCGTCGTCAGACATGCATGCGTCACCCACGCGCGCCGAATTCGGTACGCACCGCATCGTCGTCGAATCGCAGCGCGACCAGTAGCCGCAGTCCGCGTCCCACGCGCAGCTCTGCCCATCCGCTGCGCGCGGTCGGCATTCGTACGCACTGCCGCACGTATCGCGGTACTGCAGGCACGTGTCGGCGCACGGTTCGCCGGTATCGGGAATTCGTCGACAGACGTCGAATCTGCACATGAGGCCGGCGCCGCAGATCGCATTCTCGCCGCACGTCTCACCGCGCAGTCGGTACGGCGTGCACCGGTAGTCGTTGCCGCAATACCCCTCGATGCACGGCGCATTGCCGCAGTCCTCGCCAAGTCGAGCTGGGGTGGGGGCTACATGCCCAGTACAGGTGCCGGCCCAACATGCCTCCTCGGCCTCGCCGAACCAGCACTCGCGCGAGATGCACTCCGAATCGAAGGTGCACGCCTCGCCATCTCCCAATGTCCCTTCGTACATCGTCGCGCATGCGAGCGACGTTGTGCCTCGATAGAGGTCGCGCTCGCAGCTGCGCTCTGCGAGCTCCTCGATGCACGCGTACGCGAGCTCGGGGTGCCACGTGATCGTTCCGTCGGCCACCGCAGCGAGGAACCACGGGCTCGTGTAGTAGCGCCCGAGGTTCGTGCGCTCGCAGGTCGCCAAGTCCGGCATCATCCCGCAGCGCGCGAGACGCCGGCAGTCCGCGTCGCGCACCGCCGCGGCGTACTCCTCGACCGACAAGCCCGGCAGGTTGTCACCACACCCGCCGAGCAGCGCGACCATCACCCACAGCTTCGCGAAGCGCATCGTCGTGCGCTCATCATCGCGGCGCGCACGGATCAGTCGACCGACTTGCGCTGACGCTTGATCTCGGCGTGATGCCGCTTGTCCGCCATGCGACGTCGCTGACTGCCTTTGGTCGGCTTCGTCGGGCGGCGCGTCTTGGGCCGATCGAGCGCGGCGCGCACGATGAGGGCGAGCTTGGACTCGGCGTCGTCGCGGTTCTTGAGCTGGTCGCGCGTGAGCGTGGAGGTCACGATCAGGGTGCCGTCGCTGGTGAGCTTGCTGCGCAGGCGCTGGAGCAGCCACGCGCGATCGTCCTCGCGGAGGACCGCCGACGAGGCGATGTTCCAGCGCAGGTCGACCTTGCTCGAGACCTTGTTGACGTTCTGACCACCCGAGCCGCCCGAGCGCGCGAACGAGACCGCGAGCTCCCCCGCGGGGATGGTCAACCATGGGGTGATGATGAGGTCGGTCATGACGCCTCCGCCTCCCCTGCCCCGTACCGCTGCCTGGTGGTCGGCTACTTCGTAGCCGGCTCGGACTTCTTCGAGCGCCGCTTGTTGGTCGGACCCTTCTGGGCCTCGTCGTAGACGCGGATCTCGGTCTCGGCCGTGGTCTGCACCGCTTCGAGGTACAGCGAGGTCAGCCCGAGGTGATCGCCGCGCAGCGCCTCGTAGTAGCGCTGGCGATCGATCGAGTGGACGATCGCGATCGGATAGCCGCCCTCCTGGAGGAGGAGGTTCGAGGCCACGCGGATCGTGCGGCCGCTCTCCTTCGCCCACGGGAAGATCGCCATGAACTTCGAGTGCAGCGTCGCGACCTTCTCGATCACGTGCAGGTGCTTGTTGCCCGGATCGTCGATCCACTCCCCGAGCTTGCGCATCGACGGGAGGATTTTCTCGGGCGGCGAGATGTCGTGATAGTAGAGCCGGTGGAGCGGGTTCTCCTTGCGGAACGGGAGCCCCTTCGCCTTCTCGTCGGGCGCGAGGATCGAATAGATCTCGCGGATCGTGTCGAGCTTGAACGGCTTCTTCTTGTTCGCCGCCGACTCCGCCGCGTAGTTGCAGGCGTCATCGAAGCGCCGGATCTCGTCGTACGACGGGATCAACGACGGGTCGCTGATGATCGTCGGATCGACCGCCGCCTTGATCTCGCTGTAGGACAACACTTCGCCCTCGAGCGCGGCGTCGTGGTGGATCAGCGAGATCCGGAGCCGGTTGTTGAACTCGGTGCGTGCGACAGGATTCGCCGTGGCGACGCGGGCGCGCCACGTCGTCACGATGCGCTCGACCTCGCTGAACCGAGCGTCGATGTCTTCGGTTTCTTTGTACCTAAGCACCTGTTATCCTGTCGAGTTTAGAACCGGTGGAGTCTAGTGGACACCATCCGGATCGTCAAGCTAAGGTCGGTGGTTAACGCACCTCTAATTGCACCTGAGTTGCGAGCAGACCGCAAGATTTCTGCAACGTTGCGCGACCAGCGTGGTAACGAGACCCGTGCCCGCATTCGACCATACGTCGGTGCTCGCTGGGGAGATCATCGAGCATCTATCCCCGCGAGATCACGGCGTTTATGTCGATGGGACGCTGGGGGGCGGCGGGCACGCGGCGCGGGTCCTCGAGGCCGCGCCCGAGGCGACGTTGATCGGGATCGATCGAGACCCCGCGGCCCTGGCGGCGGCGGGAGCCCGGCTCGCGCCGTTCGCTGACCGCGCCCGCCTGGTGCACGGGCAATACGCGGATCTTCCAGCGATTCTCGCAGACCTGAACATCGGTCAGGTGAACGGCATCGTTCTCGACCTCGGCGTCTCCTCGCCGCAGCTCGACCACGCCGACCGCGGGTTCTCGTTCGCCAGGCAGGGTCCGCTCGACATGCGGATGGACCCGACCCGCGGGTCGACCGCCCTCGAGCTGATGCGGGACCTCGATCAGGAGGAGCTCGCGGACGTGATCTTCGAGCTGGGTGAAGAGCGCTACAGCAGGAAGATCGCGCGGCTGATCAAGGATGCGCTGGGCGAGGAGCGGCTGCACACGACGACCGACCTCGCCGCGGTGGTCGCCCAGGCGATCCCGATCGCCGAGCAGCGCAAGTCGAAGATCCATCCCGCGACCCGGACCTTCCAGGCGCTGCGCATCGCCGTCAACGCGGAGCTCGAGCAGCTCGAGCGGCTGCTCGCCGTGTTCCCCGATCTGCTCGTCCCCGGCGGCCGCTGCGCGATCATCAGCTTTCACTCGCTCGAGGATCGCCTGGTCAAGAACCGGTTCCGCGATCTCGCGTGGACCAGCTCGCTGCCGCCGCAGCTCGCCGCGAAGGAAGGCGAGCGCTCCGCGCCCGTGTGCGAGCTCGTGACCCGCAAGGCGGTGGTCGCGACCGACGACGAGATCGCGGTCAACCCGCGCGCGCGGTCGGCCCGTCTGCGCGTGTGCGAGCGGACCGCCGCGCCCAACGTGCCGTCGACGGTGCACGGTCCGGCGCAGGTCGCGAGGCCGTCGAAGCGGTAGCGCTCGCCTGCGCGATCACGGCGCGGGCTGGCGCGCGACCGCCGCGACGCCGAGCCCGATCCCGAGCACGATCAAGCCGGCCCCGACCCCTACGCCGACCTGCGCCGCACGCTCTTCTTGCGCGGGGGTCCCCATCGCCGGCACGTCGTTCTCCGATCCACGGAATCCGCCGGGGGCGACCAGAATGACGGTGCCGAGCACGGCCGCCACGCCGGCGCCGCCTGCGAGCTGCGCCCGCGACGCGCCGCAGCCACCCACCGCGACCGAGGCGGCGAGCACGATCGAGAGCAGCCATGTTCGGTGAGCCATGTTGATCTCCTGGGACGCGAGGAGCAGGCGGAACGTCACTCGTGAATCGCGAGTGCGATCTGGCCGCCGATCCACATCGCGACGCCGGGCACGAGCAGGGGCGCCGCGGTCTCGAGGCTGTCGACGAGGTCGTCGCCGGGATCGCGCGTCACCGTCGCGACGGTCCCGACCGCGGCTCCCTCGGCGGTGACGCCGATGCCGAGGTTGCGCACGATGCGGGCCTGGTTCGCGTTGCACGCGGCGAGCACGCAGAGCAGCAAGGCGGAGCGCACGCACGGAGTATCTCAGTCCTCGCGGTTCCACAGGGTGCCGGCGGTCGCAAGGATCGCACCGACCGCCATGAGCAGGAGCGCGGGCCACAGGAACACGTGCCAGTTGCGCGCACAGGGCGTCTGGTCGTTCACGTAGAGCAGTGCGCCCGTGGCCATCGAGAGACCACCGGTCACCGAGAGCGTCGACGGGCGGAAGGTGCGCGTCCGGTACATGCGATCAACCTAGCGAGCGCCCGCGTGAGCAGGCAGGAGCACCGGCGTGAACGACGCGTGAACCGGGGCGGCAAGAGTCGGCAGCGTCGCGAACGTCGGCGGTGTCACCGGATCGCCGGGCGCGGCCGCGGCGATCCCGAGCACGCAGCCGACGACCACGAGCCCCACGCCGATCGGCAACACCGCGCGCTGGTCGTCCCGGTCGGCGGCGTCCGCCCCTCGCGTCGATCGCGACGCACCGCACCCGGTGGCAGAGAGCGCGAGCACCGAGCACATCACGATGCGCACGACCCGACCGGGCCGCCCCGACGGCCACAGCGTCGAGAGCGCGACGACCAGCGCACCGACGCAGAGGCCGAGCGCGAGGCGCCAGTGGCGGTCGAGGGTGTCGTGGTCCGAGAAGTAGAGAAAGGCCCCTGCGGCGAGGGTGAAGGCCATGGCGATCCGCGTGCGCTGCATGCACCACGAATCGCAGGTCGGCGCGTGACATCGACAGCACCACCTCGTGAGCTGCGCGTGAACGCGGGCACAGTGCGCGCGTGAACTTCGCGTGATCTCGGTCGACCGAACCGGGGACGGGCGGCCGGTTGTCGAGCCTCGATCTCGGGATCGGGCGCGCCACGCGCGGTGGTGAGCTCTCGACATGGCGCGTTCGTGACGGCGATTGGCACGACCTGGTGCGTCTCCGGCGGCGGCCCCGCGTCCGGATCCCCGTGCTCCTGCGCATCGCCGTCGCCGCCATCCTCGTAAGCGTCGGGACCGCCGGCGGAGCACCACCACGGCCGGCGGATTGCTCGCAGCTGGCGCTGACGCAGGAGCCGATCCCAGCGTGGTCGAGGCTGCAGTGGTCGGTGCGCTCGGGCGTGACGGTCGATGTCAGCACCGACTCGGACGCGCGAGCGGTGCTGCTACCGCAGGCGAGCGTTGCGGTGTGGGCTCGCGAGTGGGAGTGCCAGCCCGGCACCGGGTTCTTCCGGTACAATATCTGGCAGCGCTGGTCGGTCGCGCTGTTGTTCGATGCGGCGTGGGAGAGCGATGGCGCGATCGATGTGCGGCCCGCGCTGCGCGCCGCGCGCTCGCGCTATCGGCGCCACCTGCTCTCGATTGGCAGTGAGTGGGTACCGTCGACGGAGCTGTTCCTCGCCGTGGGGCCGACGTTCGATCCGCGCGACCGGACGTGGAGCGGAGGCGCGCTCGGGATCGGCGGCCGGTTGTCGATCCTCGATCTCGAGCTGCGCTACGCGGCGCATCCCGGCGAGCGCGCTCACGAGCTGATGGTCCTCGTCGGGATCACCGACGTTCATGGCCTGTTTCGACTCGGGCCGCGGCGCGCCGACGCCTGGTAGTCAGGGCTCGTCGGGGGCGGCTGCGCCGGGGTCGGGGGCCGGCTCGGCGGTCGACGCCGGGATCCCGGCGGGTGCGGCGTAGCACTTCTGGATCTCGGGGTCGCGCATGAACACGAAGTCGTGGACCTCGGGGTCGTAGACGTGCACGCGCTTCTCGAGCCGGCGCACGCGGGCGCACTTGCCTTCGCGGGCGGCGCCGCCCGCGCGCTCGGTCAGGATGCGCGCCCACCTGTGCAGCTTCTGTTCTTCGGTCTCGGGCGGTACGCCCTTGGGTGGATCGGAGAGCTCGCCGACCGCGTAGGTGCAGATGCCGATGCCCGACATCGCGGAGAAGCCGACGACGAGCTCGTGCGTATCGGCGAACGAGGTGGCGGCGGCCGACGCGATCAGGCCGACGACACCGACGAGCGACATCGCTATCCCGGCGCGCCGGGCGGTGGGTGCGTGGCTCGGGCGGCACCCCGTCACCGCGAGCGCGAGGCAAACCACGACGCGGACCATGGTCCAGTGTGGATCGAAATCTCGCGGGTAAGGACGGCGAAAAATTGCGTCTTCGTACGCACGCGCGTTTATTGAAACGACGCGCATGATGTCGCCGGCTTCGGTGTATCGGATCTTCAGGCGACCCGCCGACGCGGCCGCGTCGGTCCGGCTGGTGATCGTCGCCCTGATCGTGCTCGCCCTGGCGCTCACCGCGATCGGGGTGATCCGCGTGACGCGGCAGCACGACGTGCTCCGCGCGGGCTTCAAGCTGTCGAAGGCGTCCGAGCAGGTGCGGAAGTTGCGGGAGGTCAAGCGCCAGCTGGAGCTGGAGTACGCCGTGCAGAGCTCGCCCGACCGCATCCGCCGCCTCGCGACCCAGCTCGGCATGACGACGGTGGCGCCCGACAAGATCCGCGTCGTCACGCCGGCGACCGAGGCGCCGCGCGCCGCCCGCCCGCGGAAGGTCGCCACGCGATGACGCCGGGTGTGCCCCACGCGGCGCGCGTGCGCGCGTACCTCGCCGGCATCGTCGTCACCGCCGGACTGTGCGGCGTCGCGTACCGTGCGTGGGCGCTGCAGGTCGACGAGGGCGCGCACTACCGCGAGCTCGCCGCGCGCCAGCACGCTTCCAGCGTGAACATCCCCGCGCCGCGCGGCGATGTGGTCGATGTGCGCGGCCGCCCGCTCGCGATCAGCGCCGACGCCGACTCGGTGTGGGCGAACCCCCGGGAGATCCAGGACGTCACCGACACCGCGGACAAGCTGTCCACGCTGCTCGGGATGGAGGCCAGCGTCCTCGAGGACAAGCTCGCCGGCGACAAGAAGTTCGTGTGGCTCGACCGCCACGTCACCCGCGACGTCGCCGACAAGATCCGCGCCGCGGCGCTGCCCGGCGTCGTGGTCACCAAGGAGCCGCGCCGGTGGTACCCGGCGAGCACGATCGCGGGCCCGGTGATCGGCCGCGCCGACATCGACAGCCGCGGCCTCGAGGGCATCGAGCTGTCGATGGATGGCGTGCTGCAGGGCGAGCGCGGCAGCGGCCGGGCGGTGCGCGACGCGCACGGGCGCAAGATGTTCGCCGACGGCCTCGCCCAGCCCGAGCCCGGGGCGACGGTGAAGCTGTCGCTCGACCGCAGCATCCAGGCGATCAGCGACGCCGCGCTCGCGCAGGCGGTGTCCACGCACAAGGCCAAGAGCGGCGTGGTGGTCGTGCTCGACGTCAAGACGAGCAAGGTGCTCGCGATGTCGAGCTACCCGACGTACGACCCGAACTCGTCGGAGCCCCACGCCGGCGCGCGCAACAAGCCGGTGACCGATGCCTTCGAGGCCGGCTCCGTGATGAAGGTGTTCACGATCGCCGCCGCGCTCGATTCCGGCCTCGTCAAGCCCGACACCGG
>DATLHR010000102.1:0-28338 GCA_035539815.1 Kofleriaceae bacterium | reverse complement strand
CGCGCTCGTGACGCCGTTCCACTCGTTGTTCGATCAGAAGGCGAGCACGTGGGTGCTCCAGGGCGGCGAGATGGCGAAGCCGATCTGGCACATCACCGAGAACTGGTACATCGAGTTCCAGGCGTCGCAGATGCAGGTGTTCAACCCGCTGCTCGTGATGCTGCTGATCCCGTTCAACAACCTCGTGCTGTATCCGTGGCTCTCGCGTCGCGGATGGGAGCCGACGGCGCTGCGCCGGATGACGTTCGGCATCCTGTTCTCGGGCATCGCGTGGATCGCCGCGGGCATCCTGCAGCTGACGATCGACAGCAGCCCGAAGGAGAGCCTCTCGATCTTCTGGCAGATCTTGCCGTACGTGCTGCTGACGTTCGGCGAGGTGCTCGTCTCGGCCACCGGCCTCGAGTTCGCCTACAGCCAGGCGCCGCTCGCGATGAAGGGCGTCATCATGAGCTTCTGGAACCTGACGACGACGATCGGCAACCTGTGGGTGCTGCTCGTCGACGCGGGCATCCGCAACAAGGGCGTGACCGCGGCGATCAAGGAGACCGGGATCAGCAACACGGCGTTCCTGATGTTCTTCTTCGCGCTGTTCGCGTTCCTCGCGACGCTCGCGTTCTGGCTCTACACGCGGCGCTACCGCGTCACCGACAACTACCGCTCGTCGGGCGGCGGCGGCGGCGCGAAGGGCAACCTCCCGCAGGCGACCGCACGCGAGACCTGAGCTACCAGCGGATCGGTCCGTTCGGTAGCTCGGGCCAGAACGCCCAGCGCGCGAGCTCGCGGCGCGCGCGCACGCCGTCGATGCGCCCCGGCAGCTCCTCCTGATACGGATCGTAGAGGTGCACGTAGCCCGAGTAGCCGCCGATCGCGAGACGCCGGCTCTCGGGGCAGAAGTCCAGGCTCGACGCCGACGAACCGAACCCCTGCACGATCGCGAGCTGGCCACTGATGGTCACGACGCGCAGGATGCCGCTGCCGGCGAGCGCGAACGCACCCGGTGACTCGACGGGGCCACCCATCGTCGCGTCGAGCACGTCCCTGGGCAGCCAGCAGCCCGCATACACGCGCAGGCTGCCCTCGATCGCCGGCGCCTCGGGACTCACGTCGTATGCAGGGAGATCCTTGCCGCGGTTGCCCTCCCAGTCGAACGCGACGGTCGCGCCGTTGTAGAAGTGGCACGAGTTGAGCGCGACGTGGCGGCCGTCGTCGGAGAACGCGGCGTAGTGCGAGTACTCGCTGAGGTTGCCGACGGTCGCGTACCACGCGGGCACGCCGTCGGGACCGATCTCGGCGAGGTAGTGCGGCGAGTCCTGATCGCCCCACGCGATGCGCGTGCCGTCGCGCGAGATCGCGACGTGCGTCATGTCGCCGGAGCGCGGGACGTCGCCTTCGCTTCGGTTGTACGGCGGCAGCGCGTTCGGTAACAGCAGCTGCCACGGCGGATCGCCGGGGTGTCGCGACGCGAGCAGGATGCCCTGCCGGTAGCACGTGACCACCACGCGCATGCCGTCGTCGGAGACCTGCATCGACTCGACAGCGAGCGACGTCTCGCTGGTCGACCACTCCGCCTGCTGCTCGGGCGTGAGCCCCTGCGGCATCAGGATCGACATCGGCGGCCACGGCAGCGTCGCCAGCGGCTCGCCCTCGAGGCCGGCGAGCCCCGCGCGTGGATCGTGGAACGCCAGCCCCGCGCTGCGTGCGAGCACGAGGTGATCGCGGTTGCGCGAGCGACAGATGCCGACGATGTCGGGCAGCGGCGTCGCCGTGCCGCCCTGCAGGTGATAGGTCTGGCCGTCCTGCTGCCACGCCGAGCCGTGGCGCACGACCAGCTCGTCCGGGCCGAGGATCGTCACGAACCCGAGGTTCGCCTTGTTCGTCTTGATCCACTCGAACACGGGGCCGTACGCCGGATCGAACAGCTCGCGGGCGCGCGCCCACTGGCCCTGCTTGTTGAGCTCGACGATCGCGTCGACCACGGCCTCGCCGTCCCTGGTGGTGCGTGGATCCTTGAGGTCCAGATCGACGCTGCGGTCACCGGCGTAGAATCTGGCCAGCCGCTCCGAGTACTCGGCGTAGAACGCACGCCCCGCGGTATTCCACGCCGCCGAGAGCTCCTCGAGCGTCGACGACTGGGTCGACGCCTCCTCCTCGGCCGGCGGGCGCGCGGCGACGTTGGTGTCTGCAAACGCGGCATCGATCGCCCGCTGCGCAACCTTCGTGGGCTTCGCGGCCCTCGCGTCGCTCGCGGGCTTCGCTGCCTTCGCGCCGATCGCGGGCTTCGCGGCTTTCGACGCTCTCGCGGCCTTCGACGCTCTCGCGGCCTTCGAGCCTTTCGCCGTGTTCGCGGGCTTCGCACCCTTCGTGGGCTTCGCGCCCTTCGACGCTCTCGCGGCCTTCGTGGGCATCGCGGCCTTCGTACGCGTTGCGGGCTTCGCTGCCTTCGCGCCGCTCGCGGGCTTCGCGCTCGTCGCCCGCTTCTTCACTGCGCGCGCGGTCTTCGCACCACGCACGGTCTTAGCGCCGCTCGAGGTCTTCGCCCCCTTGGCCTTGGTGGCGCTCGCGGCTTTCGCGCCCTTCCCCGGCCTAGCTCTTTGCGTAGGCTTCGCGCCTGAACGGACAGCCTTCCCGCGCTTCGCCGCTTTCCCCTCGGTCGACTTCGCTTTTGTCTTCGACTTCGACGTGGCCTTTCCCATGAGCGGAACAATACGCCCGTGGCGAACCCCGCGGGCGAGAGCTACCGTGCAGCCATGTCGCGAGATCCGGTGCTTCGTACCCTGCAGCTCGGCTTTCCGTGGGAGACGGCAGATCCGTTCCTGTTCGCCGTCCATCACGATGACAAGTACCCGGCGGGCAATGACCGCATGGGGCCCGCCGCGTCCCTCGCGGGCCGCGACCTCGGCATGGACTTCGCCGGCAAGGACGGCTGGCGCATGTATCACGGCCGCGACGTACCGGGCTTCCCCGGTCATCCGCATCGCGGCTTCGAGACCGTGACGATCGTGCGCCGCGGGCTCATCGATCACTCGGACTCGCTCGGCGCGGCGGCGAGGTTCGGCCGCGGCGACGTGCAGTGGCTCACCGCGGGCAAGGGCATCGTCCACTCCGAGATGTTCCCGCTCGTCGACGAGCAGGGCCCGAACCCGCTCGAGCTGTTCCAGATCTGGCTCAACCTACCGCGCGCCGACAAGCTCGCCGAGCCGCACTTCACGATGCTGTGGGACCACGCCATCCCCCGCCACATCGCGCGTGACGCCGACGGCCGCACCACCGAGGTGACCGTGATCGCCGGCGCGCTCGACGGCATCACCCCGCCCTCGCCGCCGCCGCGCTCGTGGGCCTCACGCGCGGAGAGCGATCTCGCGATCTGGACGATCCGCATGCAGCCCGGCGCTGCGTGGACGATGCCGCCCGCGAAGCCCGGCACCAACCGCACGCTCTACCTGTTCGTCGGCGACGCGAAGATCGGCGAGCGCAGCTACCGGAGTCCGACGGGCGCGAGCCTCGTCGCCGATGCACCGGCGCCGCTCGTCGCGGGTCCGGCCGGCGCCGAGCTCCTGCTGCTCCAGGGCCGCCCGATCGGCGAGCCCGTCGTGCAACACGGTCCGTTCGTCATGAACTCGCGCCAGGAGATCATGCAGGCGTTCGCCGACTACCAGCGCACGCAGTTCGGTGGCTGGCCGTGGCCGACGGAGGCGCCGGTGCATCCTCGCGAAGAGGGCCGGTTCGCGCGTCACGCCGACGGGCGCATCGAGCACGCGGAGGGCGAAACGCCCCACTCTTGACGAAGGGCTCGAACGCGGCCAGCGCACGTGTTACCGACGCGCGCATGAAGCTTCGCGTCGCCGCCATCCTCCTGACGATGTCGAGCATCGTCTACGCACAACCCAAGCCGCCGGCGATCCGGCCGTCGCCGATGAAGCCGCCCGCGCCGGCGTGCGGACCTGCGAACGTCGAGTCGACGCGCATCGCGCTCGTCGGCAACGACACCGTCGTGTGCTGGAAGGAGTTCGAGAAGCCCGAGACGTGCGCCGCGCTCGCGGCCACCGGCGGCCCGCGCAAGGCTCCGCCCCCGCCGGTGTCCGCGCCTGCCGCGCGCACCGCCGAGATCCGCGACGCCGGAGGCAAGCTCTCGGCATGCGCGGGTGACAAGTGCGTCCCCGTCGGCAAGAAGCTCGCAGCCGCGATCGCCAAGCACGCCGCCGACCAGGCCAAGGAGAAGGCCGAGCAAGGCGCCAACTACGTGCAGTGGGACAAGAGCCCGTACGTGTCGAAGGATCTCAAGCTCGCCACCGTCGGCGCCGACGCGTGGAACATCAAGAGTGACAAGAAGCTGAAGCTATCGCCGCCCTCCGAGTACAAGAAGAGCTCGCCCGACAAGCCGACGCTTTCCAGCGTGGAGATCGTCGGCAACCTCGGCATCGCGTTCTGGACGGACTGCGCGGGACCGTGCGGCTACTCGGTCGTGTTCGACGCCAACGGCAAGAACAAGGGCAAGCGGTTCGCGGCTGGTGAGGCCATCCCGCTCGACGACAAGCGCCTAGCGGTCGTCTCCGGCGAGGTCGACAGCGGCATGACGATCATCGATATCAAGTCGGCGAAGCAGCTCGCCAAGCTGGAGTTCGGCGGTGGTGCACTCGAAGGTGGGCTCGGCTCGGTGAAGGTCGACAACAACACGCTCGCGGTCGCGTGGCGAAGCTCGGAGCCCGACGAGTGGACGGTGGGCACGATCGCGGTGGCTCCCGGCGCGAAGCCGACGATGACCAAGCGCTCGATCCCGGTCTGCCCACAGTAGCGCGTCAGTCGTCGTGCATGCTCGCGCCGAGCGCCACGAACAGCACGATGCCGAGGCTCACCTTCACGACGCGTTCGATATCGGGCTCGGATGCAGCCGTGCGCTCGAGGTCGACGTGGCCGCGCGGCTCCCGCTCGGAGGATGGCAAACCGCGGCAGAGGCGTTCAGAAGCAGCAGGAGTCGCGATAGCCGCACGTCGCGCACCGGTAGTGCGCGTGCTCGGGCTGCATCAGCGTCCCACAGGTCGGGCACGTGGTCGCGAGGTCGCAGGTCCCGCGCGGCGCGGCGGCCTCCGTCGCCGGACGCTCGAGGGTCGTCGGCGGCTGGGCCACGACGGGCGGCGGCCCCGGCTGCGACGCGACGAACGCGGAGGGCGGGAGAGTGCCGCGAGGATGGCGATCCATGATCGCTACACGTAGCAAAGGGGTCTGACGCGGCTCAGCCCGGGGGCTGGTCGCGCGGGACCAGCGTCGGGAACGTGCGCCCGCTCGGCGGATCGATCAGCGTGGTGTCGTCCTGGTAGACGCGCGCCGTGTGGTAGAGGCGGCGCAGCGCTTCCCCGAGGGGCAGCGACTGAGAGTAGGCGCCGAAGTGCTCGCGCAGCGCCTCACGCACGACCTTGCCGTGCCGCGTGCTCACCGACGGGAACAGGTGGTGCTCGGTGTGGTAACCGAAATCGAGGGTCAGCCACTCGAGCGGGCGCGGCAGCGTCACCGACAGCGAGTTGACGAGCGGATCGTTCACCGGCGTCAGCGGGCTGAGGTTGTGATTCGTCATGATGAACATCATCACGATCGTGTTCGCGACGACGAGCGGGATCACATAGACGAAGAGGAAGGGCACGAAACCGACGAGCACGGCGACGGTCGCCCAGAACGCGACGCCGAGCAGCGTCTCGAGGAGGGCGCGGCGGAACAGGCCGGGCGACAGGATGTTGGTCTTGCGCGCATTCCACAGGATCTGCTGGCTCTGGCCGGTGAACCCGACGAGCAGGCTGAGCAGCGAGAGCAGGCGCGCGCGGCCGAGCCCGAAATGATCGGCCATGATCCGCGCCGCGCGCTGCGTCTTGTACTCGGTCAGCGTCGGGTACATGTCCGGATCGACGCCCGCCTGCCCGCAGTGATTGTGGTGCACCCGGTTGTGCCACGCGGTCCACAGCGTCGGTGACACGGTGAACGGCAGGAACCCGAAGAAGCCGACGATCTTGATCGCACGGCGCCCGCGGACGACCGCGCCGTGCAGCGTCTCGTGCCCGAGGAACGTGACCCCCGCGAGCGAGCAGCCGATCACCAGCGAGACGAGCGGCCACAGCGGCGCCGGCACGTGGCCCGCGGCGAGCGCCCACGCGAGCACCGCGATCACGGTGGCGTGAACGGGCAGCCAGAGGACGCGCGACGTCGCGGGCTTGAACGCCGACGCGGGGAGCACCGGCTTGAGCGTGCGGGCGTAGGTCGCGATCGTCCGCAGCTCCATGCTGCCGCGTTTAGAGCATGGTTTGGGCCCAGCTACCAGCCGATGCCTGCCTCGATCGACGCGAAGCCCTGGACCTCACTCTTGGTCGTCGCGAGCTCCTCGGCGTGCGCGAAGTACGCGAGCCCCGCGGTGCCGGTGACCACGAAGTCGAGGCCCTTGTACATCGGCAACAGCCACTGCGCCGACAGCGCTGCCTCGGGTCCGGAGACCGAGCCGCGATCCTGGTCGGGCGAGCCGAACACGAACCCCGGATTGTCCTTGCCGACCTGCATCTCGGCGAACCCGAGGCCACCGCGCGCGAGCAGCGTGCCCTTCCACAGCGATCGATTCGCGACCGCGTAGTTGATGCGGTAGTGGGACATCTCCTGGCCGATGTCGTCGTGCCAGACCTGCGCGCCGGTCCCGCACGCCTCGACGCCGAAGCCGAGCGCGATCTTGACGTCGACGCACACGGTCGGATTTCCCGTCTGGTCCGACGACGCGCGTCCGACGCGCAGGTTGAGGTGGTTGACGATCGGAGCGCGGTCACTCGGCGATGCGGCGCCGTCGTCGATGGGCTCGTCGGCGCGCGCGAGCGCGGGCAGCAACAGCAATGCGACGAGGACACGCTTCACGCGGACAGCATCGCACGGCCGCGGCGCACGCGCGTCGTGATCGATCGCTCAGGGCTGCGCGCTACCGCTCCCGCTCCCCGTCGCGTCCTTCCAGTTGCGACGGAAGCGGTTGCGCATGGTGGCCATGCCGGCCTCGAGCTCGGCGTTCGAGATCTCGCCGTTCTTGTCGGTATCGAGCGCGGCCGGATCACCGCCGCCGCGGCGGAACATGCGGGCGTCGCCGAGCTCCTCGGCGGTGAGCTTGCCGTCGCCGTTGGCGTCGAACCGGCCGTGCATCTCCTGCGCGCGTTGCTGCCGCGCGGCGGCGAGCTCCTCGGACGAGAGCGTGCCGTCGCCGTTGGCGTCGAGCTGCGCCATGCGCTCCTTGCGGCGCTCCTCCATGCGCTCGCGGCGCTGCTCCCAGCCCGCGCGACGGTCATCGCGGTCCTGCGTCGTCGGATCGTCGCCGGGCAACGCCGGCTGCTCGTCGTGCCGCGGCGGGCGCGGGCGCTGGAAGTCGATCTTGCCGGAGCGCCCCTTGCGCTCCCCAGTCTCCGACGAGGGATCCTTGGTCTCCTTGGCGGCGGCCGCCGCGGTCTCGGGCTGATCCGTCTTGCAGCCCGCGGCCAGGAGCAGACACGAAACGAGTGCGAGGCAGAGCTTCATAGCGTGATGCAGTTACAGCAAGTGCCGGACCATCGCGCAAGTGCTCGTTGTCGCTAGCCCCCTGAAGGCCTGGGCTGCGGTTCCTGCAGCGCTCCCGGCAGGATCGGCGGACGTCGCGCATCCCGCCGGTTCGCCCATACGCTGGCGATGACCGAGGTGGTGATGCACAGCGCGATGATGCCGACCGAGATCAGCGGCGGCAGCGTCCCCCAGTTCGCGAGGAGCAGCTTGCCGCCGGCGAACGCGAGCACGGCCGAGAGCCCGAGCTTCAGGTAGCGCAGGTTGGCGAGCAGGCCCGCGAGCACGAGGTACAGCGCGCGCAGGCCGAGGATCGCGAGCAGGTTCGAGCTGTAGATGATGAACGGCTCGCGCGTCACCGCGAACGCCGCCGGCACCGAGTCGATCGCGAACACGATGTCGGTGAGCTCGATCGCGATCAGGGCGATGAGCAATGGCGTCGCGTTACGGCGCCCGTCGATCCGCGTGATGAACCGATGGCCATCCAGCGTGCGCGTCCACGGCAGATGCCGCTCGAGCCACAGCACGATCCTGTTGGTGTCGCCGCGCCCGGGCTTCTCGCGCAGCAGCTTGATCGCGGCGATCAACAGGATCGCTCCGAACACGTACGTCAGCGCATGCCAGCGCGCGACGGCGGCGGCCCCTGCGAAGATGAGGATGCCGCGGAACACGATCGCGCCGAAGATGCCCCACGTGAGCACGCGGTGCTGCTCGCTGCGCGGGATGTTCAGCGCGCCGAACACGATCAAGAACACGAACAGGTTGTCGACGGAGAGGCTCTTCTCGAGCAGGTAGGCTGCGAGGAACTCTTCCGCGGCGTTGCGTCCGAAGTAGAGCGCGACGAACAGGTTGAACCCGAGCGCGGTGCCGACCCAGAACACCGTCCACATCACGGCGCGCTTGCGCGAGTCTTCGTGATCGCCCCGGTGCGCGAACAGGTCCATCGTCACCGACACCAGGACGACGACTGCGAGAACACCCCACGCCCAGATGGGAACGTCGAGAGAGCTCGTAGATGGCATCTACGATGGAGGGTGCAGTCGACGTGCCCACGCCGTGAGGAATCAGCTCAGGGCGCGCGCGCGATCCACACGACGTGGCGCGCTCCGCTGTGTGCGCGCGCGGGCACGCGATGCTGCTCGACGGAGAACCCGACGCCGCGCAGGCGCCCGGTGAAGCCGCGGTCGTCGGCGACGGACCACACGCCAAGCACGCCGCCGGGCACGAGCGCACGCCGCGCACGCTCGAGGCCGCGCACGCCATAGAGTGCCGCGTTGGTCGGCGTGGTGAACGCGTCGGGGCCGTTGTCCACGTCGAGCAGGATCGCGTGATACGCGGCGGTCGCGTCGCGCATGCGATCGGCGACGTCGGCGACGATCACCTCGACGCGCGGATCGTCGAGCGGGTGATCCGCGAGGTGCGCGAGTGGGCCGCGATTCCACGCGACGATCTCCGGCAACAGCTCGACGACCTCCACGCACGCGTCGGGTGCGAGGGCACCGAGCGCCGCACGTGTGGTGAAGCCCATGCCCAAGCCGCCGATCAGGACGTGGACCTGGCTGCGCTTTGTTAAGCCCGCACACGCCAGCGTCGCGAGGAGCTCTTCCGAGGCATGTGCACGGCTGTTCATCAGCTCGGCACCACGGAGCCGGATGGCGTACTCGTCACCACGTCGTGCCAGCACGAGGTCGCCGGTAGGCACGCTTGCGCGTCCGAGCTCCTGCCACGGGATCACGAGTGAGATGGTACGCGCGATCGACCCCATGCGCCGCGGATCGGGATACGCTCGTACGCGATGATCGACGAGGCCGTCGCGACCTCGCCGGGCGAGAGCTTCCCCGACGCCGGGGAGTTCAATCGCATCCTCGGCGCCACCGAAGGCAAGGCAGGCCCCCGCCTGCGCACCATCCTCGTCGCGCTCGCCCCCGGCGCGGGCCTCAGCGAGCAGCTCGCCTCGCTCGAGAAGCTCGGGCGGTTCATCGTCGCGGGGCCCGCCGTGGAGACCGCCGGGCACGAAGCGCTCGTGCGCTTGCAGATGGTGGTCGAGGCGCTGGAGAAGATCACCGCCGCGCGGGAGCGGTTCCAGGGCGTGGTGCACTCGGTGCTGTCGCAGACCCGCGCGATCAAGCTGTTCGGTGAGGTCGGCCTGCCCAACGATCGCGGCCTGCTCGCCGAGACCACGGATCGCCTCGCGCGCAAGTTCCTGCCCGAGCCACCCGAGCCACACGAGCTGTGGAGGCTCGCCGGCAGCATCGTGCGCCGGGTCGACGAGATCGCCTGGCTCGGGCCGAGCGCGGACCTCCTGCTGCATCGCCTGGCCGCCGCCGGCGGTAACGCGTGGGAGCCCCTGCGCGCCTCGATCACCGACGCGATCAGCATGATCGCGACGCGGATCGCGGCGGCAGGCATGTCCGGACAGTTCCGCACGCGCACGGCCGTCACCGGCGTGCGCGACTCGCCGCTCTACCACCTCACGCGCGCAGGTCACGCGGAGATGCCGGCGTTGATCGAAGCCTCGCGACGCCACCTCGATCGCGTGCGGCTCGCACTCGAAGCGACGGGGGTCTCGATCGACGTCGTGTACTCGCTCGACACGATCGAGCGCGGCCTCGCGCGCATCGAGATGCTGCTGCCGTTCGCGGAACGGGACGACGCGCTCGAGCCGACGTACGAGATCCGCGCGCTGCTCGCGGAGGTCGGGCGCGGCCTCGTCGGCGCGCGCAGCTTCCGGCAGCTGATGAGCGACAACTTCCGGCTGCTCGCGCGCAAGGTGATCGAGCGCGCCGGCAAGACCGGCGAGCACTACGTCACCTCGTCGAAGCGCGAGTACTGGAAGATGATGTCATCGGCCGCGGGCGGCGGCGTGCTGCTGCTCGGCACCGCGGTGGCGAGGTTCTTCGTCATGTGGGGGCACTGGCCGCTGTTCGTCGACGGCGTGCTGTCCTCCGCGGTCTATGCGGGCAGCTTCGTCCTGTTGCAGCTGCTCGGCTTCACGCTCGCCGCCAAGCAGCCGGCGATGACCGCCGCCGCGCTCGCCGGCACGGTCCGCGACAAGGCAGGGCCCGAACGACTCGAGGAGCTCGGGCCGTTGATCGCGCGCATCGCGCGGTCGCAGTTCGCGGCCGCCGTCGGCAATGTGGTGGCGGTGGTCGCGATCGCGCTCGGGGTCGACTTCTTGATCCAGAGCGTGCGAGGGAGCCCATTCCTCGACGAACAGACCGCACGCGCCGTGATCGCATCGTACGACCCACTGGGCTCCGGCACGATCATCTTCGCGGCGTTGACCGGCGTGCTGCTGTGGATGTCGAGCCTCGTGGCCGGATGGGTCGAGAACTGGATCGTGTACCGGCGGTTGCCGGAGGCGATCGAGCACCATCGCCACGCAAGTCGAATCAGCAAGGCGGGGATGGTGCGGCTCGCGCGCTTCCTCGAGCATCGGGCCGCGGACTTCGTCGGCTCGGTCTCGCTCGGCATCCTGTTCGGCATGCTGCCGGTGTTCGCGGAGTTCTTCGGGGTCCCACTCGACGTGCGTCACGTGACGCTCGCGTCGGGCTCGCTCTCGCTCTCGATCTCCTCGCTCGGCATCGACGGCGCCGGCCTCGGCAACGTGATCTGGGCGTCCGCGGGCATCGTGATCGTCGGGTTGCTCAACTTCAGCGTGAGCTTCGCCCTCGCGCTCGTCGTCGCGCTCCGTGCGCGTGACGTGCCCCGCGGTGAGCGGCGCAAGCTGCCGCTCGCCGTGCTCAGGCGGTTCCTCAAGCACCCGTTCGCGTTCTTCTACCCGCCGAAGGACGACCCGAACCTGCCACCCGCGCATCATCAAGACTGATGCGACGCGCACAGCTCGATCCCGGCCTCGGCGTTCGCATCCTCGCGTCGCGTGCCCTGCCCTACTCGAGCGACGCCCCCGCGCACGACGATCGTCCCGCGCACGTCCGCGCGGCGTCGGGCATCGCGGTGCACGGCGGGCGGCTCGTCGTCGTGCAAGACGACGCGTCGTTCCTCGCCGTCGTCGCGAGCGACGGCGTGTCCGCGATCAAGCTGCCGCGCGGCATCGATGGCCGCCGTCGCTTCGAGGTCGCGCTCGGCAACAAGCTCGACAAGCTCGACCTCGAGTCGTGCCTCGCTATCGACGACGAGCTGTGGGCGTTCGGCTCGGGTTCGCTGCCGATCCGCGAGAAGATCTGCCGCGTGCGTCACGGCGTCGCACGCGTGCGGGACGCAGAGCCGCTGTATCGCCGCCTTCGCGAGACGCTCGCGAGCCCGCTCAACATCGAGGGCGCCGCGCGCGTCGGTCACGAGCTGTGGCTGTTTCATCGTGGCAACACCGGCCCCGCCGACGTCGGCCCCGCCGTGCTGCGACTCGCACTCGACCAGCTGCGCGCCTGGCTCGACGCGAGCGATCGCCTGCCCGATGCGCCACGCGTCGACGGCTATGACCTGGGTGCGATCGACGGCGCGCGCCTCGGGTTCACCGACGCCATCGCCGACGGCGACCGCGTGTTCTACCTCGCGTGCGCGGAGCTCTCGGCCGACGCCGTCCAGGACGGCCGCGTCGCGGGCTCGCAGCTCGGGGTGATCGAGCGCGACCGCGTCCGCGCCACGCCGCTCGCCGGCCTCGACGGCCTCCCGGTCAAGGCCGAGGGCATCGCGCTCGACCCCGCCCGCCCGGGCCACGCCTGGATCGTCCTCGATCCCGACGATCCCGCCGAACCCGCCACCCTGCTCGATATCGAGATCACGGGCCTCTGAGCCGCGGCGAGGATCTTGCTGTTACCTGGATGACATGCGGGTCGCTCAGCGTTTCTGCCTGGTTACAGCGCTGCTCCTGGGGGCCGGGGCCTCAGTGGGGCATGCGGCCCCCCTCCTCACCGTTTCGGCGAAGACGACCCCGATCACGGGCATCCACGGCCCCGTGAACTGCGTCGCGATCTGGATCGAGAACGACGCCGGCGAGTTCGTGAAGACCATCGGCCGCTGGTGCGCGGTCGAGACCCGGCACCTCGTCGCCTGGCAGGCGGCGGCCGGCCTCAACGACGTCGACGCGGTCTCCGGCGCCACCCGCCCCGACCACTCGATGCTGATCACCGTCACCTGGGACCTCAAGGACAAGCTCGGCGTGCTCGTCCCCGATGGCGTCTACCGCGTGCGCATCGAGACCACCGACAGCGAAGCGACCACCGCCGCGCAGAACTGGCAGGCGGGCGGCCTCAACTTCCCACTCACGTTCACGAAGGGCCTCACGCCCGACGTCAAGATGCCCACCGATCCCGACGCGCACTACACCGACGTCTCGGTGAACTACGACCCGACGTCGCTCGAGTGCAACAACAACGTCGTCGATCCCGGCGAGACCTGCGACCCGCCCGGCTCGTGTCCGGTGGAATGCGAGGCGAGCGGCGACGTGTGCGCGCCGAACGTCGTG
The DNA here is from genome assembly GCA_035539815.1 of Kofleriaceae bacterium. GTDB lineage: Bacteria > Myxococcota_A > Polyangia > Haliangiales > Haliangiaceae > JABFXX01. Next base: position 15,371 of record DATLHR010000102.1, on the reverse strand, counting down.
GTCGGTAGCGCTGCCACGTGTACCGCCGCGTGCGCGGTCGTGCCGATCACGACCTGCATCAGCGGCGACGGCTGCTGCGTCGACGGCTGCGGCCCGCTCGAGGACAGCGACTGCACCGATCAGGACATCGAGGGCGGGTGCACCACCGGCGACAGTGACGTCGCGCCGCTCGCGTTCGGTGTGCTCGGTGCGCTGCTCGTGGTCGGCCGCCGGCGCCGCCGCTGACGCGACAACGTCCCCTGCTCCTCGCGTGAGCTTCGGAGGCCGAGGACCGCGTGTTAGGTTGCCTTTCGGATGGACGCAGTCGTGGCCCTGTACGAGCGGGCTCGCATGACGTGGCCGGAGATCGCGCGTGTCACACCTGCACGCTTCGCGACCGAGCTTGCGCGCCGGCTCGGCGCGAGTCTCGACGCCGCTGTCGCGGGACTCCACGACGACATCTACCTCGTGATCGGCGCGTCCGATGGCGACCCGGCGGCGGCAGAGACCTGCGACAAGCTCGCGAGCCGCGCGGTCGATTTTGCGGCAAGCCGGCTCGGTGCGACGGCGACCCAGAGCGACGACGTGCGCTCGGAGATGCGCCGTCTCCTGTTCACCAGCGACGGGGGCCGGCCAGCGGCACTCGCGACCTTCACCGGTCGCGGTGATCTGCGCGGTTACTTGCGCGTGATGGCCGCGCGCGAGCTCGCTCGCCGCATGCGGCTCGATCGCCGCGAGACCGAGCTCGACTCGAGCGTGCTCGAGCTCTTCGATCCCGCGCTCGATCCAGAGGTCGCGATGCTGCGCGACCGCTACCGCGACGCCGTCGAGGCCGCGTTCACGGCGGCGCTCGCCGAGCTGTCGCCACGCGCTCGCGCGGTGCTGCGCTATCACCTCGTTGACGGCTGGACGGTCGACCAGCTCGGCGCCCGCTACGCGACGCACCGCTCGACAGCGTCGCGCTGGCTCGTCGCGGCGCGCGAGGAGCTGCGGACCGGCATTCGTTCGCGGCTCGCCGCCCAGCTCATCATCTCGGAGAGTCAGGTCGATGCGATCGTCGCGCTGGTAACAAGCCGGATCGAGGTCTCGCTCGATCGGTTGCTCGCGTGATGGAGTGTCCTTCGGCGGAGCGGCTCGCGTCGAACGAGATGACGCGAGAGGAACGCAACGCGTGGCTGGATCACGCGGCGGTGTGCTCGCGGTGCCACGCGATCGCGATGGTGATGAGCACCGGTCCCGGAGAACCTGTAGAACCGATCGAGCGCATCGGCCGGTTCGTGATCGGCCGCGAGCTCGGTCGCGGCGCGATGGGCACCGTCTTCGCGGCCGAAGATCCCGAGCTCGCGCGACCGATCGCGATCAAGGTGCTGCACGACGCGACCGCCGCCGACCGCTTGCGCCGCGAAGCCCGCGCGCTCGCGCGGCTCGATCATCCGAACGTCGTGCGCGTCTACGACGTCGGCGTGACCGGCGAGCACGCGTTCGTCGCGATGGAGCTGATCGCCGGCGAGAACCTTCGCCAATGGTTGCAAGCCGCCCCGCGCAGTCTGCCCGAGATCATCGACGTGTTCCTGCAAGCGGGGCGCGGGCTCGCGGCCGCTCATGCCGCCGGCATCGTGCATCGCGACTTCAAGCCCGATAACGTGCTCGTCGCGCCGGGACGGGTCGTTGTGGGTGACTTCGGTCTGTCGCGCCTCGGCGGCGAGCTCGTCACGTCCACGGGCACGAGCAGTCTTGACGTGCCCTCCGAGGACAAGCTCACCGTGACGGGCGCGGTGATCGGCACGCCCGCGTACATGGCGCCCGAACAGGCGACCGGTGACGCGACGCCCGCATCGGATCAGTTCGCGTTCTGCGTGGCCGCATGGGAGGCACTCTTCGGCGCGCGGCCGTTCTCCGGCACGACCCTGCGCGAGATGCGCGAGCAGGCTTCGGCCGGTCGCGTGCTGCGCCCCGTCGGTGCCACGGTGCCGCGGCGAATCGAACGCGCGCTGCGCCGCGGACTGTCGGCGCGCAGCGAGGAACGCTTCGAGACGATGGACGCGCTGCTCGCGGCGATCGCACCGCGACGCAGAGGCTGGATGATCGCAGCGAGCGCGGCGGTCGTCGCGATCGCGGCCCTCGCATGGTGGCAGCTCTCGCGCCCGCAAGCCGATCCATGCGAACGCGAGGGCACGGCGATCTTCGCGGACTGGACCGATGCTGCACGCGACCGCGTGCGTACGGCGCTCGGCGAGGATCGAAGCGCCCAGATCACTCGCTATGCGGAGGCGTGGCGTGATGCGCGAACCGCGCTCTGCCGTGCACCGTCGACGACGGACCCCGCCGAGGTCGAACAGCGCGCAGCGCGAACCGCCTGTTACGAGCGCGCGCGCGTCGAGCTCGCGCGCTGGCTCCGCAATCCTGCAGTGCCCCAGTACGGGCAGCTCGGGCAAGGCCGCATGATCCCGCTCGCGGCGTGCGAGAACGTCGCGCTGACGGAGGCGCCCGGCACCGCCGCCGATCCACGCGGTTGTGGATGCCCGTACTCGCCATGCGGCGATGGCACGTGCACGGGGGAGTGCAGCGCGCGCGCGTTCCGCATGGTCGGTCCGCTTCCGGGCATCGCCCTGCCCGGCAGGCAAGAAGCGGTCTGCGGCGCGACGTCCGACGGCGCGCGGCTCCTCTATCTCGCCGGTCAGCGCTGCGGGCTCGACCACCTCTACATCGCGGACCGCATCGGCGACCACTACGAGTCGTTCGATCTCACGCCGCAGCTGGGCGGGCACGACGTCATCGTCCGCGAAGGTTGCTGCACGCTGTCGCGCGATGGCAGCGCGGTGCTCGTCGAACGCAAGTCCGCACCCGGGTTCATCCGGTTCCCTCTCGACGGTACAACGCTGGGCGCGCCCGACACCGCGACGGCGAGCCGGCTCACGGATGGCACGCGTGCCTGGATGCCGGTCCTGTCGCGCGACGATCGCGAGCTGTACTTCCTGACCGATCTGCTCGAGCGCGCCTGGCTGTACAAGTCCGTACGCCCCGCACCCGACGCACCGTTTGGTCACGGCACGAAGGTCGCCGGCCGCGCGGAGACCTACGAGTACGCGACCGGGATCTCCGATGACGGCCTGACGCTGTTCATGGCCTCCGAGTTCTCGACCCGCCCGCTCGTGCGCGAGAGCGTCGAGGCAGGCTTTGGCGATCTCGGGCTGACGATTCCCCCGGCGCGCCTGCCCGGCTGGCGCGCGATCCCGATCCAGGGCTGCCGGCAGCTCGTCACCACGGTCACGCCCGGCGGCTGCGAGTCCGAACAGCCCACCCTGTTCGAGGCCGTCCAGATGTAGTCACAATCTTGCGAGACAAAACGCCGGAGCCGTCTCCTGAGTACATGCGGTACTCGCTTCTCGTGACCTCCCGCACGGGGCTCCTCGCGGTCGTCTTCGCGATGCTCGCTGGCTGCGGGTCGTCGTCATCCGGCGGCAACGAAGACGGTGGTGGCGGCAGTGAAGACGCGGGCACCGACACCGATGGCGGCACGGGCGATGGCGGCACCCCCGACGGCGGAGTGCCCACCTTGGACGTTCCACCGCTCCCCACGATGGAGTCGACGTCGTTCGCAGCGGCCACGTCGTTTCTGTATTCGGGCGCCAACCCCATCCAGACCGGTGTCCAACCCGGCACGATCCAGCCCGAGTATGTGGCGGTGCTGCGCGGCAAGGTCGCGGACGCAGCGGGCCAGCCGCTCCCCGGGGTTCAGATCACGGTGCTGAACCACCCCGAGCTGGGACAGACGCTCACTCGGAGCGATGGCCACTTCGACCTGGCTGTGAACGGCGGCGCCCTGCTCACGCTGAACTATTCGAAGGGCGGACACCTGCCCCTGCAACGTGCCACCCAGACTCCGTGGCAGGAGTACCTGGTGATGCCCGACGTCGTCATGGTGCAGCTCGACCCTGCCGTGACGAATGTGAGCCTCGGGGCCTCCACCCTGCAGGTCGCCCGCGGAAGCACCGTCACAGATGACGATGGCTCGCGCCAGGCGATGGTGCTGGTGCCCGCATCCACCACCGCCACGATGGTGCTGCCCAATGGCACCGAGATGCCGCTGGCGAGCATGGATCTGCGCGTGACCGAGTACACGGTCGGCGCCAGCGGACCGCAGGCGATGCCCGGGTTGCTGCCGCCGACCAGCGGCTACACCTACGCCGCCGAGTTCAGCGTCGACCAGGCGATCGCCGCCGGAGCCAACGAAGTGAAGTTCAGCCAGGCGTTGCCGGTGTACATCGACAACTTCCTCGACTTCCCGACCGGCACCCCCGTGCCCTCCGGCTCTTACGATCGACTGCGCGGACGGTGGGTGGCCGAGGAGAGCGGTGTCGTCGTCAAGGTGCTCTCGGTCGCGGGGGGCAGCGCCACGCTGGATGTCACGGGCGATGACGTCGCGGACGCCGGCGCAGCGCTGACGGACCTCGGCATCTCGACGGCGGAGCTGCAGCACCTGGCGACGGCGTATCCGGCCGGAAAGACCCTGTGGCGCGTCGCGCTCGCGCATTTCTCGCCGTGGGATTTCAATTGGCCGTTCGGGCCGCCAAACAACGCAGTGGCGCCCCACTTGTCCAATCCCAATCCAAACGTCATCCCGAACAAGCGCTGCGGCTCCATCATCGGTTGCGAGAACCAATCGCTCGGCGAGGTGGTGCCCATCACGGGCAGCGAACATCAGCTGCACTACAACAGTGACCAGGTCAGCCAAGCGGCGAACGTGCTCGACATTCCGCTCTCGGGCAGCTCACTGCCGGACACGGTGACGGGGATCCAGCTCGTCGTGTCCGTCGCGGGGCAGCAGCTGACGAGGTCGTTCCCGGCTGCCACGAATCAGTCCTTCCGCTTCGTCTTCGACGGCAAGGACGGCTACGGTCGCGAGCTCTTCGGTCGGCAGAAGGTGAGCGTGGCGATCGGGTACGTCTATAACGGCGTGTACGAGAAGACGCGGCGGTTCGGCTACAACGGCAACGGCCTCGCCATCAGTGGCAGCCGCGAGCGCGCCACCGTGGTGCTGTGGTTGAACTACGACTCCATCATCGGGTCGGTGCGCAATCGGGCCCTTCATGCAAAGGGCTGGAGCCTCAGCAACCACCACGTCTATTCGCCCGAGAGCCGCGAGCTCTTGCTCGGCAACGGCGAGCGGCGATGGGCGAGCCAAGCCACCATCAGCACGGTGGCCGGGACCGGCGTGCTTCTTACGTACAGCGACGCTGTCGATACCGGACCTGCGCTGACCACCAAGGTGGGTGAGGTTCAGGAGCTCGCGACGGGCCCGGACGGCAGCATCTACTTCACCGACGGCACCGACCAGATCAAGCGCCTGTCGCCGCAAGGGGACATCTCGGTGTTCGCGGGCAAGCGCTCGATGAGCTACCCGGGCAACATCACCGACGGTATCCCCGCGACCTCCGCCGATATGACTCCCGAGGGGATGACGTTCGGCCCCGATGGGACGCTCTACTTCGTCGACCGCGCCCACAACCTGATTCGCAAGGTGAACCGCGATGGCACGGTGCAGACGGTGGCCGGGAAGCTCGTGGTCAAGGACATGTACGGGCAGTGGCAATCGACCGGCGATGGTGGCCCTGCGCTTGCGGCTCAAATCCGCATTCCCTGGGACGTCGTCGTCGGTGCAGATGGAACGTTCTACTTCTCCGAAGTGAACCGCATCCGCCGCGTGGGGACGGACGGCATCATCACCACCGTCGTCGGCGATGGCTCGCAAGGTTCGTATTGCGGTGTCACGTCCCCGACCGGTGCCGGCGTCTCCCCACGAAAGCTCGCGCTGGGCCGGGACGGCAGCCTCTACTACACGACGGGGGACGCCGCGGTGTGCCGCATGAGTCCCGTCGGTCGGGTCACGATCGTCACCGGGTGGGCGTCCGAGAATTACGGCTCGCCCATCGTGGCGTTGGCGGACGGCGCGATGGCCAGAGACATCATGTGGCCGCAGTTTCAGGGGATCGACGACCTGGTGATGGCCGCGGACGATAGCTTGCTGGTGCTGTCGACCGGTCTCGGTCGCGTGTTTCGGATCGATCCAGAGGGCGCGATCACCCGTGTCGCGGGCAGCACGGCCCAAGGCTTTGCCGGCGACGGCGGATCTGCCAGGGACGCGAGGCTCAGCGCCCCCCGCGCCATCGCCGTCGCCGTCGATAGCACGCTCGTGATTGGTGACACTTCGAACTATCGCATTCGTCAGGTCAAATCGAGCCCGACGGCGGTCCAGCCTTCGACCGAAGCCAAGCACATCATCGCCGCGCAGGATGGCTCGGAGGTCTACAGCTTCGATGACAAGGGCCGACATCTGGACACCCGCGAGGCGCTGACCGGTGCCGTGCGCTACGCGTTCACCTACGACGCCGAGGGGTTCTTGAGCTCGGTGACCGACGGCGCGAACCGCACGACGGTGATCGAGCGCGCGAGCGACAAGGCGCCGACGGCGATCGTCGCACCCGGCGGGCAACGCACGACCCTGGTAACCGCCGCCGAACAACTCGTCAGCGTGAGCAACCCCGCGGCCGAGTCGTACACGATGACGTATGGCGCGGATGGGCTGCTCGCCAGCTACACGCGGCCCGCAGGCGCGACGTCGAGCTTCACCTATGACGCCGACGGGTACCTGCGGACGGACACCGACGCGGCAGGTGGCACGATCACGTTGGCGCGCACGACTTCAGCCACGGGGTACAGCGTCACCGCCACCACGGGCCTGGGCCGTGTTCATACCTATCGGATCGAGCGCTTGCCCACGGGCGAGCTGCGCAGCAGCGTGACCGATGCCGCCGGGGCCGTGACGACGCGCAGCACGTATCTCGGCGGGAACGAGCTGCTCACCCTGCCCAATGGCAGCACGATGCTCACCGAGTACGCGCCGGATCCGCGCTGGGGAATGGCAGCGCCGTACCCGCGGCGCATCGAAGCGACGACCCCTGGTGGGCGCACTCGCATCATCACGATGACGCGTACGGCGACCGTGAGCGATGTGGAGGACCCCTTCAGCCTGACTGCCTTCGTGGAGCAGCGGACGGAGGGCACGATGAGCCGCACCAAGCAATACTCCCCGGCGACGCGGACCCTCACCCGCGCCACCGCGGAGGGGCGAGTCTCCGGCGCCATCCTCGATGCGCTCGGGCGCGTGGTGACGTACAGCCCCGGCGCGGGCATCACCGCGATCGAGCGCACCTACGATGCTTCGGGCCGGCTGAGCGCGGTGCAGCAGGGAACGAGCGCGACGACGTTCACCTACGATGCTTCGAATCGGCTCACGCAGGTCCGCAGGGGTACGGCGCCGCCGACGGAGTACGCGTACGACCTCGCCGACCGAGTGTCTCGCCTCACGCTGCCCAGCGGCCGCGCGTACGACTTCACGTACAACGCGGATGGGCAGAGCACCGGCGTGGTGATGCCCAATGGTAAGACGCACGCGTTGGCGTTCAGCGCGGCGGGACGAGACCTGAGTTACACGCCGCCGGAGAGCAGCACCAGCTTGAGCTGGACGTATGACCCGGATGGTGCGTGGACGGGGTCGACGCTGCCAGATGGCACCACGCTCAGCGCGAGCTACGACACGGCCGGGCGCGCTAGCGGCCGCGGCTACAGCAGCGGCACGGCAGCGTATGGCTATGCCGACAGCACCACTCGCATCACCAGCATCAACAAGACGCCCGCGATGGGCACGGCTCAGCAGATCGGGCTCACCTACGACGCAGAGCTCGTCACCGCGATGAGCTGGAGCGGCGTCGCCAACGGCCAGTTCACGTACGCCTACGACGATCGAACCTTGCTCTCCGGTGTGACGCTGTCGAGCGGCAGCGTCACCTCGCAGATCGCGACGACGTACGACAACGATGGGTTGGTCACCCAGCGCGGTCCGTTCACCTTCACGCGCAGCGGTCCCATGGGCGGCGTGAGCCAGATCAGCGACTCCGTCCTTGACGTGGACATCGCGTACGCCGCGAACGGTCGAATCGCTCAGCGAAGCGTGGCGGTCGGAGCGTCCACGCCCTACAGCGCGAACCTGACCTACGACGATGCGGGCAGAGTGTCCCGGCGCGTCGAGTCGGTGGGCGGCACGCCGCGCACCATCGACTACGCCTACGATGCCGACGGGCAGCTCGTCGAGGTGCGGCACGGGGGCGCGGTCGTCGAAAGCTACGGCTACGACGCGAACGGCAACCGCACCACGCCCGCCGCGACCTACGACGCGCAGGACCGTCAGCTCACGCTGGGCGGGACGAGCAACACGTTTGACGCGTCCGGGTTCCTGCGCATGCGAGGGAGCGACTCGTTCCAGTACAGCGCGCGCGGAGAGCTGCTCGTCGCCTCCGTCGGCGGGCAGACGGTGAGCTACAGCTACGACGGCCTCGGGCGTCGCGTCGGCAGGCGGGTGGGCGCTGCGGCGACCGGGGACGAATACTTCTATGGAAACCTCGGCAACCCGTTCCAGCTCAGCGCTGCGCGCACGGCGGCGGGGACGCTGCAAGTCTTCCACTACGACCCGCGTGGCCTGCTCATCGCCATTCAGCAGGGCGGAGCGTACTACTACGTCGCCACCGACGAGGTCGGCACTCCGCGCATCGTCACCGACGCGTCGGGCGCGATCGTGAAGCAGCTGGACTACGACAGCTACGGCGTCTTGAGGTCCGACAGTGCTCCAGCGTTCGAGCTTCCTATCGGATATGCGGGCGGCCTCGCCGACAACGTCACTCGCCTCGTTCGCTTCGGGTACCGCGACTACGACCCTGCCGCGGGGCGCTGGCTCGCGCGCGACCCCGCCCTGTACGGAGGCCTGCAGCTCAACCTCTACGCCTATGTCGGCAACAATCCGATCGGGCGCACCGATCCGGCGGGGCTCTTCACCATCGGTGGCTCCGCGTACCTGGGCCCCGGTGGCGGCCTGAAGCTCACCGTGGATTCGACGGGCTTCGTCATCTGCGGCGAGCTTGGCTTCGGCGGCGGAGGGAGCATCGACGTCGACCCGTTCGAGGAAGTGGGCGACGTCGACGTGAAGCCCTCCATCATCGGCGAGGCGGGGTTTGGACCCTTGGGGGTCGGTCTGGAGATCAGCGGGGTCGGAGACTGTTTCAGCATCGACCCCTCGTTCAAGGTCGGCCCCATCAAGGGCAAGTTCGAGGGCATCACCACCGCTAACCCATCGGGTGTCGAATTCTCGAACTTCGACCTACCGCTCAAGGCCGAAGCCAAGATCGCAGGCCAGGTGTGCGGTGGGATGAAGTTCTGAGCGCGGCCCGAGTCGCGGTACGTCAACTGCGAGGTACGCGATGACCAGAGTCCACGCGATGGCAGGTAACCACAGGGTTACCAGCTGCCACCCAGCGAGAGCGTTGCCTGCTCGCCGCTCGCCGATGCCGTGACCATCCACTGCGCACGCTCGGCGCGCCACAGCTTCCAGCTCTTGCGCGGCAGCGTATAGGCGCTGGCCACGCCGACGGGGTACGAGATCACGAACGACACGGCGCCCGTCGAGAACGAATGTCGCTGCCACAGCAGCGCGGCGCCCGCGAGGTTGAGGGCGGTGCCGCCGATGTGGGTGAGCCAGAACAGCCGGCGCTCCTTGATCGCGAGGTCGCTGACGCTCGTGCGCAGCGCGACGAGCTCGGCGCAGCGATCTGCTTGCGGCAACGGAACGTGCGTGCGCAGCGGCAGCACGATGCGCGACGCGAACCCGATGCCCGCCTTCGCGGCGCCGACGTACAGCGTGTCGCGATACTTCGCGTCGAACTCGCCGCCCGGATTCCACTCGGCGAGCGCGAGCGCGAGCTGTCCGGCCGACGCGGCGCCGAACGCGACGGTCCACCCGAGGTTCCAGCGGAACGTGCTGCGCTCCGCCTCGACGAGGTGCGCGCGCAGGCGATCCGCCTCCGGCGCGCAATCGGGCTGCGCGGACGGCTGCGCGCGTGCGTGCGTGGCGAGCAGCGCGACGACCAGCAGCGCGCTACGCGTCGACATCGGGGCCCAGCTGCATGCGGTCTTGCGCTGCGGCGAACCGCGCCTCGGCTTCGGGCTCCGGCCACACGAGCGACACCACGATCGCGACGGCGAACGAGAGCGGCACGGTGATGATGCCGGGGTTCTTGAGCGAGATGATCGCCTCGGGCTGCTTCAAGAGGTCCTTCCACACCGTCGGCGACAGCGCGATCAGCGTCAGCGCCGACACGGTGCCGGTGACCATGCTCGCGACGGCGCCTCGCGTGGTGAGCTTGCGCCACAGCATCGAGAGCAGCAGGGCCGGGAAGTTCGCGCTCGCCGCGATCGCGAACGCGAGGCCCACCATGAACGCGACGTTCTGCTGCTCGAACGCGATGCCGAGCACGATCGCGAGGCCCGCGAGACCGACGGTCGCGAGCTTCGCGACGCGCAACTGCTCGTACTCGTCGATCTTGCCCTTGCGCACGACGTGGCCCCACAGATCGTGCGCGAGCGCGGCGGCGCCCGACAGCGTCAGCCCCGCGACGACGGCGAGGATCGTGGCGAACGCGACCGCAGCGATGAAGCCGAGGAAGCCCGTGCCACCGAGCACCTCCGCGAGCAGCGGCGCGGCCATGTTGCCCTTGGCGTCGATGCCCTTGATCGCGTCGCGCCCGACGAGCACCGCCGCGCCGAAGCCGAGGATGAACGTCACGAGGTAGAAGAAGCCGATGAGGCTCGTCGCGTACGCGACGGAGCGCCGCGCCGTGCGCGCATCGGGCACCGTGTAGAACCGCATCAGGATGTGCGGCAGGCCCGCCGTGCCGAACATGAGCGCGAGCCCGAGCGAGATCGCCTCGAGCGGACTCGCGACGAGCACCCCGGGCGCGAGCACGCCATCGCCGTACTGCCGGCGCGCCTCGGCGAACAACGCGAGCGGGTTCATGCCGAACTGCGCGAGCACGAGCACCGCGAGCGACGTCGCTCCGAGCAGCAGCAGCCCCGCCTTGATGATCTGGACCCACGTGGTCGCGATCATCCCGCCGAACAGCACGTACAGCAGCATCACCGCACCGACGAGCACGACAGCCTTCGTGTACGACAGGCCGAACATCAGGTTGATCAGCTTCCCCGCCCCGACCATCTGGGCGATCAGGTAGATCGTCACCACCGCGAGCGTGCTGATCGCCGCCGCGATCCGCACGGGGCGCTGGTGCAGCCGGTACGCGACGACATCCGCGAACGTGTACTTGCCCAGGTTGCGCAGCGGCTCGGCGATCAGGAACGTGATCACGGGCCATCCGACAAGCCACCCGACCGAGTAGATGAGCCCGTCGAACCCCGACAGCGACACCAGCCCCGCGATGCCCAGGAAGCTCGCCGCGCTCATGTAGTCGCCGGCGAGCGCGAACCCGTTCTGTACCGCCGACACCGAGCCGCCGGCCGCGAAGAAGTCCTTCGCCGTGCGCGTGCGCCGCGACGCCCACCACGTGATGACGAGCGTGATCGCGACGAACGTGAGGAAACAACCGATCGCGATCGCGTCCGGCTCGCCGAGCGACGACCTCGCGCTCACGCCTTGTCGCCCTTCGAGCGCAGCGCCTCGACGGCGGGGTCGTAGTGGCGATTCGCCCACCGCACGTAGATCGACGTCAGCACCGGCGCGAGCACGATCACACCCGCTCCGAGCACGATGCCCACGCTCACGTCACCCAGCAGGTAGCCCGCCGTCGGCTTCGCGAACGCGACCAGCAGGATGAAGCCGAAGTAGCCGGCCATCATCACCGCGGTCAGGATGCCGCCGATGCGCCATCGCCGGTGCACCACCTCGCGCAAGCGCCCGCGGGTCTCCTCGTCCATGCGCCAAGTATTACAACGGACGCTGCTGCGCCCACGCGGGCTGCGGTTGTTCGTGAGGTCTCGCCGCAGCGTCGCGTGTCGACCGCGTGCGTGTTCCGCGGTCACGCGAAGTTGTTCGTCGAAGCGAAACGGCTCCCCATCGAAGCGCTCGAGGGACGGCACGACATCGCGCCATAACTCCCCGCCCTTTGCGCACGGCGACCCTGCGTGAAACCATCGTAGATTCAGTTCACTACAGGTGGCCTCGCCATAACTCACTCATTACTCGCCCATTACGGCGGCCATTTTGGACCGGGCCGATAGCGTGCTCCCCGACGTGAGCCCTCCAGGATCAGGACCCCCGATGTGACCCACCGAGCGAGCGCCTGTTTCGCGACGTACCGATCGACGCCGAACGCTTCTCGGTAGTAAGCGTTCGTGATGAAGCCTTCCGTTTCCATCCGGCGGGCGAGTACGTCGCGCGGCGTCGCGGCAAGCTCGGGTGGTGGTCGCGGCACCGACGCTCGAACAACGCGATACCGCACGCCGGCGCCCGTGCCATTCGTCTTCTGAACGAGCCCTCGCGCGAGCAGATCCTGAAGCTCGCGGTAGGCCGTGTCACGATCCACGCGGTTCAGGTCGCAGTAGTCTGCGTTCGCGAACTCACGGTCACTGAGCGCGACCAACGCGCGTTTCTGCGATACCTCGATTGCTAGCTCGCGAACGGCGCGCGACCACTCGGGATCCGTGGACTGAAAGATCGGCGTGTTCTTCAGTACGACCCGGAACCAGCCACCATCCACATCGAGCGCCGGCATCGGCAAGAACGACACCTGCATCCCTTCGAACATGCGTGGAATGCCCTCTCCCTGCTCGCGCATCAGGCCGAGCTCGACGAGCACCCGCACGATTCTCGGGTTGCGGCTCGCATGCGCCGGGCGTCCATGTTGCAGTTCGTCAAGCGAAACCGATGCAGGAGGAACACCCGGGCTCCTGATCTCCATCCGGTCATGGAATAGCCACACCTCGATCCAACGACCCGAGATGCTGTAGTCGCGATGAGCGACCGCGTTCACCAGTGCCTCGATCCAGACGAACGTCGGATACTCAGGCATCTCGCGAAAGAACAGGTCGTGAAGACGCGCAGACTTCTGGATCAGCGTGTCGAGAAGCCGTCGGGCCTCGGTCACCACGCTTGGAAGGTTCCCTTCGATACGCGGGAACTCCTGAACGTTGTGGCGCTCCCCCGTCTGCCGCTCGGTCCCAGCGACTCGGAAAATCCTCACGCCGGCGCTCGGGTGCTCGATCGTCTGAACTTCACGCGCGAACAGGAACACCGCGGCCTCGCGTAGCACCAGGCCAGAAGGGCTTCGATCGGCGAGCCGGCGTCGTACCAGATAGTCCTCGACCGAGAGCTCGAAGAGCCCTGCAGCATCGCGCGCTCTCGAGATCAAAACATCATCGAGCGCGGCGAGAGCAACCCGCGAGCGCCGCGCCTCGACGCTCTCCACGATTCCAAGATCTTTGACCGCATTAATCGATTGCTCCGACCATTCGCGGGTCGTATCGCCGATGCGGTAGGGGAAGCCGTCCCCATCGACCCTTACGGCCCTTGGTGCACTCTCGACCTCGAACACGAGAAGCTCGTGTCCATCGAGGACTCGGATCACCCCGGTGACCTGCGGTGGGATCAGCCGTGAGGTCGGCACTGCGAGCATCTGCTCGACGGCGCCCCTGGGGTAGACGTGCCCGGCGATCGTGCCACCGTCCTCGACTCCGAAGATCGCGACTCCGCCCTCGGCGTTCGCGAAGCCGGCGACCTGCTCGGCGATCTGATCGCGAACCGCACGGCGATCTCGGGGACGCTTCTGGCCAGGCGGTCCTTCGAGCAGCGACTTCAGGTCGTGGTACTGGCCTTCGTCGGTCGCGATCAGCTCGCGAAGTCTTGCGTCCGTGATCGGCACGTGGCTGTTGGAGGTTACTTCAGCCTACGAAGCGTGCGCACGCCATCGCGAGGTCACTTCGAAGGGCTTCGTATCACTCGATCAGCGCCGCTGGAACCAGTCCCAGAACCTGCGCACCCCGTCCTCGATACGAGTCGTGGGTGCATAGCCGAGCGCAGCGCGCGCCCGCGCGACGTTCGCGTACGTGATCGGCACGTCGCCGGGCTGGGTGGGCTGCCAGTCGATGACGGCGGGCTTGCCCACGGTCCGCTCGATGACGGAGACGAGGTCGCGCAGGCTGATCGTGGCCGTGCCGCCCAGGTTGAGCAGCTCGTAGCGGCCCGGCTGAATGCGCTCGATCGCGGCGACCGTGCCCGCGACTATGTCGTCGATGAACGTGTAGTCGCGGCGCGAGCTGCCGTCGCCGAACAAGGTGATCGGCTGGCCCGCGGCGATGGCGCGCGTGAACTTGTGGATCGCCATGTCGGGGCGCTGGCGCGGCCCGTAGACGGTGAAGTAGCGCAGCGCGAACACGCCGAGCCCGAACAGGTCGCGGTAGGCGGAGAGCTGCAGCTCGTTCATCCGCTTGGTCGCGGCGTACGGCGACGCCGGTGTGAGGCACGGGTCGTCCTCGGCGAAGGCGGCGACGTCGGTTCCGGGCTTGGCGCCGTACACGGAGCTCGAGGAAGCGAACACGAGTCGCTGCAACGAGAGCTCGCGCATGCGCTCGATGACGACGCCCGTGCCCTCGATGTTCGTCCGCAGGTAGCGCAGCGGCTCGACCAGCGACGGGCGCACGCCGGCGAGCGCGGCGAGATGGCAGACGACGTCGGTGTCGGGCGTGATGACGCGCGCGATCGCGGCGCGGTCGCAGAGGTCACCCTCGACGAGCGTGAAGCGCTCGAGGCGCGCGAGCTCGGCCGCATTCGCGCGCTTCACGTCGGCGGCGTAGAGGTAGCCGTCGAACGAGTCGAATCCCGTCACCTCGTGGCCGCGGGCGACGAGCGCCTCGCAGGTGTGTGAACCGATGAAGCCGGCAGCGCCGGTGACGACGACCTTCACGCGACCTACAGCTGCTCGACGAGCTGCGCCGCGCGCCGCTCGAGCTGCTCCTTGGTGAGTGCGCCGTCGATCTCCCAGCCCTTGCGCGAGTAGTAGCGCTTCACGCCGCGGCTGTTGCCCGAGAGCTCGAGGCAGTAGTCCATCTCGCGCTCGTTGCACGTGCGCGCCACCGCCTTGACCTTCTCCTTCTCGCCGGTCTGCGGGTACTGGATGCGGACCTCGCCGCCGTGCTTCTCGTAGAAGAACAGCTCGGACTGCTGCTTCCACTGCGAGCCGGCGTGGAAGATGCCGATCGGCTCCTCGGTGAGCGCGACGAACACCTGGATGATGTCACGGTCGTTGCGCGGCATGTGATCGATCCAGAGTCGATCCTGGACGAGCGATTCGCTGGCCACCGCCGCGGTGTCGTCGCCGCCGATCCATCGATAGGTCGCGTAGGTCGCGCCCGAGAGCAGAGCCATCACCACCAGCGCCTTCTTCATGGTTCCTCCGTGTGGCGCGCAGTCTACGCTACGATGCGCCGATGCGGATCGCGATCGCGGTGAGCTTGATCGTCGTCGGTTGTTCCCGCGGGGCCACTCCCGCTCGGCC
>DATLHR010000101.1:0-11858 GCA_035539815.1 Kofleriaceae bacterium | reverse complement strand
TCGGCGAACTGTTGGATGGGCACCGTCCCCAACCCTGGATGAGATCGGCGCGAGCCGAACCACGCCAGAACGGAGACGGCTGCGAGCCAACCTGTCCTCGACGTACGATCTCGCGTCGTACTTGCGGGACAGCTCTTAGCGCTGCTCGCGGTGTGTGCCTGCGCCCGCCAAGGTGGGCCTGATGGGGCGCCGACGCCGGACGCGCCTTCGACGCCGGACGCGCCCGCGCCCGACGCCGGGACCATCACGGTCGATGTTCAGTGCGCGGGTCTCCCCGACGCGGGCCCTTCCGGCGACTGGCGCCACACGGGCAGCAGCGTGGTGGCGGCGCTCGGCGACCCGCACCATCGCGGCACCGACCTGATCGCGGTGAGCGCCGATACGACCCAGGTGCTCGACGGCAAGATCACCTACGGCCCGACCGACAAGGATCTCGAGGACGAGGACGTCGACCTGTTCGCGTGCTTTGCCGGCGCGTGGACGAAGCTCGGCACGGCGCGCACCGACAGCGACGGCCGGTTCGCGATGATGCTGACCGGCGACGCTCGTCTGCCCGTCGGCATGCGCGACCTCTACCTGTCGGTCGTCGGTGATCGCAGCGGTGCGGAGTTCCTCGCGTTCGTCGCGCCGCCCGAGCAGCGCGTCCTCGCGTCGGACATCGACGGCACGCTGACCGCGTCGGAGAACGCGTATCCGGTCACGGTCGCGACGGGCGCCCCGACCGAGGTCCATCCGCACGCCGCGGCCGCGTTTCAGGCCGGGGCAGGGCGCGGGATCGTTCCCGTCTACATCTCGGCGCGCGGTGATCGGTTCACCCAGGACACACGTGACTGGCTCGCGCAGAACGGCTTCCCGCGCGGGCCGATCCACTTGCCTCGCTCGATCGTGACCGTTCCCGGTGACGACACGATCGAGTTCAAGGTAAGCGCGCTGCAGCTCCTCGAGCCCTTCGAGCTCGTCGCCGGCATTGGCAATCGCGCGACCGACGTGGAGGCGTACACGCAGGCCGGGCTCGTGCCCGCGCGGATCTTGATCAAGCTCGACGAGTTCCTCGACGAGCTCGGCGACGACCTCGCCGCCAACCGCGCCACCGGCTTCGCCTCGTACGAGGAGATCGCTCCGCTCCTCGCGACCTGGTGAGTGGGAGCGTTGCCGGCGTTGACTCAGCGCGCGACCCGGTAGACGCCGAAGGCGGCGGCGGGGCCGACGAACAGCGCCCAGTTGGGCGACAGCCCGTAGAGGCCGTCAAACACGAACGTGAACGCGAAGAATGCGGCCATCGCACCGAGGGTGAGCAGCGCCGCGTGCTTCGTGCGCTTGAGCAGCATCGCCGACGGCGTCTTCTGGTAGGCGAGGAGCAATGCGAGCGCGGCCGTCACGAACGACGCGGCCACCGCGAGGTACCCCGCGATGTAGACCTCGTCGCCGACGCGCGTGTTGTCCCAGCGGATCCCCGCACAACCATTCGCGCACACCTCGATGCCCCACAGGCCGATCGAGCTGTGGCCGCCACCGGCGTTCGACGTGAACCACGCGCGCATCAGCGCCGTGAGGATCAGCGCGACGGCAGAGAGGTAGAGGAGCAGGCGGGCGCCGCGGGTTTCGTGAAGCGAGGCCATGTCTCTAGATACGAATCAACGGCCGGCAGAGCGCGCCATTCTCACGGCGGGTCGCGCCGGCTTGGCGCGTTGCCGTGACCTGCCACGCCGCGATGTTGGTGCCCGTTAGCAAATACGCGTGCGACGGTGCGCGCGACGGCTACGGTTTGCGGACGATCAGCTCGGTGTTCTTGCGGTAGCTCTCGACCGCCTCCTGATGCGCAGGCGTTCCGGGCGCGGGGAAGCCGGCGTGGAGCGCGACGAGCGTGTGGTTCGCGTCGAGGAACAGCGCGATCGGAAACCCGGAGATGTTCACCTTCTCGAACCCGGGCGGCATGATCCGCGCGAGGTCCTCGGGCTCGCCCGGCACGGCCTCGACCTTCCACGGGATGTCGTAGGTCTTCGTGAACAGCTCGGCCTGCTCGCGATTCGCGACCGGATCATCGGTGAACTCGTAGAGCAAGGTGACGATCGCGAGGCCGCGCGCACGGTACGTGTCGTGGATCGAGCGCAGCACCGGCGCGGCGTTGCGGCAGACCGAGCACCAGCTACCGGCGAGCTCGACGATCACGGGCTTGCCCGCGAGGTCAGCGAGCTGCGGCAGCTCGATGCGCTTGCCGTGCGGCGACGGCTGCGACGAGGTGAGCGTGACGCTCGTGGCCCGGTTGCCGGTGACGCGTGCCCGCCAGTCGAGGTGCTGGCCGGACAGCCACTCGCCGGTGACGGTCGCGCGATCCGGCGACAGGGTGAGCGCGAGCCGCATCGCGCCGATGCCGTCGAACGCGGTGAGCACCATGCGATCGCCGCGGCCGTTGCCGGCGAGGTAGCTGTAGTTGCCGTTGGCGAACATCACCGTCGCTTCGAAGTTGCCGGGCGCGACCTGCGCGAGCTGCATGCGCACGGTGCCTTCCTCTTCCATCTCGAGCTTCCACTCCGTCGACTCGGCGCCGAGATCGATCGGCGCGCCGCCGGGGACGGTGGCGAGCAGCGTGAGGTCGGGGCCCGCGATCGGGGTCGCGGTCCACGGGATCGACGACGCGCCCCACGAGCGCGAGTGCGACTCGAACACGCCCGCGAGCGCGCCGCTCGCGTCGCGCGTGCCCGAGACCGCGGTCTGGAACACCGGAAGCTCGAACCTCACGCGGTCGCCGGTCCACATCGCCGGCCGCTCCAGCTCGTCGCGTCCGTTCTTGAGCAGCGCGATGCCGTCGGTGCCCGGGGCAGGCAGCCGCATGAGGAACTGGAACTCGCCCTGTTTCGCCTGCAGCACGCCGCGGTACCAGCTCGGCTCCCCCGCTTTTGACGCGGGCGTCGGCACTTGCGGCGGCGGAGGTTTCGCAGGCACCTCCTCCTTGCAGCCGGCGATGATGCCGAGGATGACCACCAGAGCGAGCTTCATCGGACAACGTTAGTATATTCGAGACGTGGTTGACGCCTCCGATCCCAGCACGTCGCAGATCCAGCGAGGGAGCAAGGTGGGGCGCTTCATCGTCGAGGACCAGCTCGGTGCCGGCGGCATGGGGCTGGTGTTCGCGGCGCACGACCGGCAGCTCGATCGACGCGTCGCGCTGAAGGTGTTGCGCGTACAGGTCGACGAGGACGAGAGCCAGCGCATGCGCCTCCTGCGCGAAGGGCAGGCGATGGCCCGGATCACGCACGAGAACGTGATCACGGTCCACGAGGTCGGTGTGGAAGGGAAGCTGGTGTTTCTCGCACAGGAGCTGCTCGACGGCGGGACGCTGGGGCAGTGGCTGCGCACGCCCCGGGCGCAGCAGGAGATCCTCGACAAGTTCGTCGCGGCCGGGCGTGGGCTGGTCGCCGCACACGCGGCAGGCCTCGTGCATCGCGACTTCAAGCCGGAGAACGTGCTGCTCGGCAAGGATGGCCGCGTGCGCGTCGCGGACTTTGGCCTGGCGCGCGCGCTCGAGACGATCGAGGCCGAGACCCAGACCGGGCGCGTCGACACGCTCGCCGACACGCACATCGATCTCGGCGCGAGCCCGATGGCGCCGCTCACCCGCACCGGCGCGGTGATGGGCACGCCGCTGTACATGGCGCCCGAGCAGCACGAGGGCAAACCCGCCGACGAGCGCTCGGATCAGTTCAGCTTCTGCGTCGCGCTCTACCAGGCGCTCTACGGCGAGCCTCCATTCGCGGGCAAGACCGCGGTCGCGCTCGCCGATAACGTGCTCGCCGGGCGCGTGCTGCCGCCGCGGAAAGGCTCGAGCGTGCCGGCGCGCCTGCGCAAGATCTTGCTGCGCGGGCTGAGCGTGGCGCCTGCCGAGCGCTTTCCGTCGATGCAGGACCTGCTCGCGGAGCTCGCGCGGCCGCCGAGCAGGAAGCTCGCGCGGATGGCGCTGATCGCGGGTGGGCTCACGGTCGTCGTCGGTGGCGCGGTGATCGGCGCGACGGTAGTCTCGTCGCGGTCCGAGCAGACGGCGACGGCCGTCGCCAGCTCGGCGGGCCGCCGCACCGTGAGCGTGCTCGGCTTCAAGAACCAGGGCGGCGATGCACAGGCCGCATGGATCTCGCCGGCGCTCGCCGAGCTGATCGGCGCCGGGCTCGTGACCGACGACGTGCGCGCGACGTCGGCGGACGATACGTATCGCGCGCGGTTCGAGCTCGCGCTGCCGGCCACGGACACGTTCGCGCCCGAGCAGCTCGCGAAGCTGCGCACGCGGCTCGGCTCCGATGTCATCGTCGGCGGCGCGTATCGCCAGACGGGTACCGAGCTGACGCTGACCGTCACCGTCGAGGATCTCGCGCGCTCGACCCGCAAGCAGCTCGAGGTGAGAGGGCCCACGGGCGATCTGCCGGCGCTCGTCGCCAAGCTCGTGCCGCAGCTGCGCGATGCGATGGGCGTGAAGGCGCCCGCGAAGCCCGCCGCAAAGCCCCCGGTGGTGCTGCCCCGCGATCCTCAGGCGGCGCGTGCGTACGTCGAAGGGCTCGAGGCGCTGCGTGCGTTCGACGTGCGCACCGCGCAGCAGCGGCTCGTCGCGGCGACGGCGAAGGAAGCCGAGTTCGCACCGGCGCAGCTGGCGCTCGCGCAGGCGCACCGCGCGCTGTCCGACGCCGAGGCGGCGAAGGCGGCCGCGCGCAAGGCGATCGCGCAGGCAAAGGCGCTCCCCGAAGCGCAGCAGCTGTGGATCACGGGTCACGCGCAGCTCGTGCTCGAGAACCCGAGTGCGGCGCGCGACCAGTTCCGCAAGCTGTACGCGCTACACCCGGACATCCTCGACTACGGGCTCGCCTTCGCCGCCGCGAGCGAGCCCGATCAGCAGGCGTCGATCGCGGTCAAGCTGCGCGCACTGCGGCCGCCCGCGGGCGACGATCCGCGCATCGATCTCGTCGAGGCCACGGGCCTGCTCGCGACCGGCAACGCGCCGCGTGCACTCGAGGCCGCGCGTCGGGCGAGCGAGCGTGCGCGGACGCGAGGCATGCAGCACACGCTCGCCGCGACTCGCGCGCTCGAAGGCGATGCCCTGCTCGCGCGTGGCGAGATTCCCGCCGCGGCCGAAGCGTACGAGGAGGCGCGCAGGTTGTTCGAGCGCGCGTCCGATCGCCCCCGGATGACGGAGGTGATGCGGCGGCTCGGCGATCTCAGCCTCGAGCTCGGGCGACTCGACGAGGCGTACGATCGCTATGACGCCGTCGCGCGGCTCGAAGTCGAGGCCAGCCGTGACGTCGAGGCCGCGACGGCGTGGGCGCTCGCCGCGTACGTGCGCGCGCAACAAGGTCGCCTCGCGGACGCCGAGAGTCGTCTGGCCGAGGCGGCGCCGCGCGCCGGAGACGACGCCGCGGCGAAGGCGCACGCCGACCTCGCGGTGGCGCAGCTGGCGGTCGCGCGCGGTGATCTCGCAGCGGCGACCGAGAGCGCACGTCGCTGCATCGAGGGGCCGGCCGCGACCCTCCATCCGACGTGTGCGCAGCTGCGCGGCGAGGCGCTCGCGGATCAGGGTGACGTGAAGGCCGCGCGCAAGGCCTACGAGGAAGCGCTCGAGCTCGCGGCCTCGAGCGAGCTGCGGCGACAGGCGCTCGACCTCGCGATCGCGCAGCTCGATCTCGACGAGGCCGTCATCGCCGACGGCACGCCGGCCGCCGAGGGCAAGCGGTCCAGCGCCGCCGATCTCGCGGGCGGCGTCCTCGCCGGAGCCAAGGCGCGTGGCGCCACCGCGCTCGCCGCTCACGCGTCGCTGATGCGCGCGCGGATCAAGCTCGCGGAGGCGAACTCCAACGACGCCATCGCCATCCTCGTGGCGCTCGGGCCCGAGGACTTCCCGCAGTTCCGTGTCCGCATGCAATTCCTGGTGACCCTCGGGAAGACGAAGGTGATCGCGGAGGGCGTCGATCCGGATGGCGATGGGAGCAACGATCTGGGCGCGCCCGTCGCCGAGGCGGGCGGGTTCGCGCTGATCGAGCAGGCGCGCGCGGAGGCCGAGCGCGCGGGCTGGAAGGCGCTCGTGCTCGAAGCGCGGCTCGCGCGCGTCGAGGCGCTCGCGATCTCGAACGCCGAGGCCGCGAAGCTCGATGCGAAGGGCCTCATCCACGAGGCCACGCTCGCCGGGCTCGGCCGCTGCGCCGCGCTCGCGAAGAAGCTCGGCGGCGACTGACTCGCCGCGGTGATATCGTCCGCGTATGGCCGACTGCCAGATGTGCGGTGCGAATCACCCCGACGGTGGCACCCGCTGTCCCGACGAGCGGACCGGCCAGATGATCGGCACCAAGTACCGCATCGGCGCGCTGCTCGGCGTCGGCGGTATCGCTGCGGTGTACGCCGCGGAGCATCCGGTGCTGCGCCGCGAGATCGCCGTGAAGATCCTGCATCGCCGTTACGCGCGCGACGCCGAGCTCGGGGCGCGGTTCGTCCGCGAGGCGCGCGAGACCGCGGCGCTCGGCCACCCCGCGTTCGTGCGCGTCCACGACGCCGGCACCACCGACGACGGCTGCGCGTTCATCGAGATGGATCGCCTCGAGGGTCGCGATCTCTACTCGCTGCGCACCGAGCAAGGCCCCCTGCCGCACGAGCGCGTCGTCAACATCGCGATCGACGTCCTCGACGCACTCTCGGTCTTGCACGCGCGCGGCGTGATCCACCGCGACCTCAAGAGCTCCAACATCTACGTCGTGCCGAGCGACGGCACCGGCGAGAAGATCAAGCTGCTCGACCTCGGGTTCGCCAAGGTGGAGGACGACCTCGCGCTCACCAACAAGGACCAGCTGCTCGGCACGCCGTTCTACATCAGCCCCGAGCAGTACAACGATCCCACCGCCGTCGACGCGCGCGCGGATCTGTTCTCCCTCGGCATCGTGATGTTCGAGGCGCTCGTCGGTGACTGGCCGTACGCGTGGAGCAACAAGCGCGACCTCCTCGGCAAAGTCATGCGCGGTGACCTCGAGCGCCATCCCGCCACACGGCGCGCCGACGTTCCCGACTGGGTCGACGCGATCGTGGCCAAGGCGCTCGCCCATGCGCGCGACGATCGCTTCGCGTCCGCACTCGAGATGAAGGACGCACTCGCGGCCGGCGCCCCTCCGGAACGGCCCAGCCTCCTCAAGCGCTTATTCGGGTGATACAACGCGCGCATGTCGGTGCGCACCTCCCTGTCCGAGAAGAAGCTGTCCAAGGCCCTCGACCGCGTGCAGCGGGCGCAGAGCCGCGTGCTGGACCTCTATCCCGGTGACTCCGGCGCCCGGCAGCCCGTCCACACCGTCTACGGC
This sequence comes from Kofleriaceae bacterium, assembly GCA_035539815.1. Taxonomy (GTDB): domain Bacteria; phylum Myxococcota_A; class Polyangia; order Haliangiales; family Haliangiaceae; genus JABFXX01. The sequence goes on along the minus strand of DATLHR010000101.1, from coordinate 4,542 downwards.
GGCGCGCACCTGTTCACCGCCGACACCGCGCGCAAGCTCGGCGAGCTCGCGCAGCGCTCGCTCGAGCAGTACGCGCCCGACGCCGCCACGTTCGCCGAGGCGATCGGCCTGCGCGGCGAGCTCGCGCCCAAGGTCTACGATCGCGTGCTCGACAAGCTGCGCCGCGAGGCCGTCGAGGACTTCCGCATCGACTTCGAGGACGGCTACGGCAACCGCCCCGACGAGGAAGAGGATGGCCACGCCGCCGCCGCCGCCGAGCAAGTCGCCACCGGCTATAGCGGCAACACGCTCCCGCCGTTCATCGGCATCCGCATCAAGCCGCTCACGCGCGACCTCGCGGCCCGCTCGCTGCGCACCCTCGACATCTTCCTCACCGAGCTCGTCGAGCGCACCGGCGGTGCGCTGCCCTCGAACTTTGTCGTCACGCTGCCCAAGATCATGAGCGTCGTCGACGTCGAGACCCTCGTCGAGGTCTTCGAGCAGCTCGAGGACCGCCTCGGCCTCGGCAACGAGACCCTCAAGGTCGAGTTCATGGTCGAGACCACGCAGAGCATCTTCGACCCGAAGGGCCGCGTGATCCTGCCGCGCCTCCGCGACGCCGCGCGCGGCCGCCTCACGGGCGCGCACTTCGGAACCTACGACTACACCGCGAACTGCGACATCACCGCCGCGCACCAGCGCATGCGCCACCCGGCGTGCGACTTCGCCAAGCACGTCATGAAGGTCGCGTTCGCCGGCACCGGCGTCGCACTCTCCGACGGCGCCACCAACATCATGCCGGTCGCCGTCCACAAGGGCAAAACCCTCACCGACGCGCAGCGCGCCGAAAACCGCGCCGCCGTGTTCGCCGCCTGGCGCCTCCACGCCGACGACGTCCGCCACTCGCTCGTCAACGGGTTCTACCAGGGCTGGGACCTCCACCCGGGCCAGCTCCCCACGCGCTACGGCTCCGTGTACGGCTTCTTCCTCGACGGCCTCGCCGCTGCCTCCGAGCGCCTCCGCAACTTCGTCGACAAGGCGGCGCAGGCCACTCTCGTCGGCGATGTGTTCGACGACGCCGCCACCGGCCAGGGCCTGCTCAACTACTTCCTGCGCGGCATCGCCTGCGGCGCCGTCACCGAGGAGGAGGCCCTCGCCACCGGCCTCTCGCTCGACGAGATCCGCAGCAAGTCGTTCGTCCGGATCATGGCCGCGCGCCGCGCCCAGAAGTCCTAATCGCAGGCTTCCAGCGTATTGCTGCAGGCCTCCGACGAGGCCGCGCACTTCCCGCCCTCGCAGTTCACGGCCAGGTACTGTTCGCTGCCACCCGGGCAGCTACAGCACGAGGGCGCGCAATCCTCCGCCGCCATGCACGCGCCACCCGCGGGCACCGTCCCCGTCAGGATCGCCGGCGTCGCCGGGCAGGCGTTGTTCACCTGCTCGGTGCTCGTCAGGTGGCTATCATCTCCGTCATCGCCTGAACACGCGGTCACGACCGCCAGGGCTGCAACCGCCAACGACGCGAACCACACACTAGATTTCGACATCCTCAGGCCTCCAAGTAGGCCGCGATCCTAACCCGTTGCAGAGCCGCGAGGGTTCGGGTAGAACCCGTGTCCTCTCCCGGTGGCCATAGCTCAGCTGGTAGAGCGCCAGGTTGTGGTCCTGGATGTCGCCGGTTCGAACCCGGTTGGCCACCCCAAAGTATCCGTCGGTTACGAGCTTCGCTGCTCGCGGGCCCATCCTCCGACGCGAGGCGAGGGCGCTCTTCACGTCGGCGTGCTCGGTGAGCGCTCGCTCGATCTGCCTTGGGGAGCGCGAATCGCGGCGGGTCATTCATGTTTCGGGGGCGACCATGATGAGCATCCAGCAGGCGGCCGACATCCTCAACGTGTCGCCGTCGTACCTCATGCGGTTGCTCGATGCGGGGATGATTCCGTGCGAGGCTAACGGCGAACAGCGGCGCTTGAAGCTCAAGGACGTGCTCGCGTTCAAGCGACAGCGCGATCTCGAGCGCGATGCGAAGCTGGACGAGTTGGTGAAGCTCACCGAGGAGTTCGGTGGTTACGACGAGCCACCGCCCCTCGAGCGGCACCGCAAGTAGATCGTGAACCCGTGATCGAGGGGCATAGGTGAGGCAAGGTCTCGTAGTTCTTCGAGGTGCGCGCCGGCTGATCGTTCATGTTCCTCGCAGGGGATGTGTGGCGTAGAGTTGGAGGGCATGGCATCCGAGGTTCTCGATCCCGCAGCACGCGCCCGCGAGAAGGCCGCTTCTCGTGAAGAGGATGCGCGTGCGTTGGCCTCGGGGGAGAAGTCGCGCAAGCAGCTTCAGGCCGAGAACGCCTGCTTCGCTTTTCCGCGCGACCGTATTCGCATCGATTTCTCGCAGGTCAAGTCGAAGCGCTGATCGTGGCTGGCAACGGTCATCGCGAAGCTCGCGGATCTCCCGGTCGTGCTCGTCGGGGGCCATGCGGTGAGCTTCTGGGCGAACTACTACGCGGAGCGCGCGACGGGGCTCGAGGCGGGCGAGCCGTACACCAGCAAGGACATCGACTTCATCGGTCCGTCCGCCGCGGTCGAGGAGAGCGCCCGCAGGCTTCATGGCACCGCCAAGATCGCGACGATCGACGACGCCAACACGCCGAACACCGGCGTGGTCCTGTTCACGGATGACGACGGTTACCGACGCCAGATCGACTTCCTCGACGCGGTCGCTGGCGTCCGCGAGACGTACTACGACAGCATCGCGGCCACGATCGTAGACGAGCACGCGGCGCCGATTGCGACCGTGCGGGTCATGGATCCGATCAGCTGCCTCAAGGCGCGCGCGTACAACGTCGTGCATCTGCCCGGCTACCAGAACGAGCACGCGCTCGGGCAGCTGCGCGCGGCGATCCTGTGCGCGAAGGAGTTCGTGCGGGACCTGTTGCAACAGGACCCGCGCGAGGCGCTGAAGGCGAACGAGCACGTGTTCGAGATCGCGAGCTACGACCCCGGGCCGGCGGTGTTCGTGCACTACGGCATCGACGTGCTCGAGGCCGTCGTCGATGACCCCGGCCTGCCGGAGAAGTTCTACACGGAGCGGTGGCCGCGCGTTCGAGACCAGGTCGACCGTGCGCGCGCAAAGGTCCGGTAGGACGGCTTGCCACGGCTTGCCACGGCAGCCGAGAGCACCGCGTATGAACCGGGACGAGCCAGGACGACCGCGTCGCGCAACGCTGCGTTCCCTGCTTCACGGCATAGCCCACCCTGGACCTCCGATCACGCGAATCGACAACTGAGGACTTGCTCCCCGGCGTTCACGATCGTGTGCGTCCTCTCGGCAAGAGCGAGACGTGCCGCGGTCACGAGGTTCGACATCAGGCATATCCTGTCGATCGCCAACGGTCGAATAGCTCTCCTCGACGCCAAGGGGACACCTCTCCTCGGCCTCGATGCAGTGGATTGAATCGTCAGCAAGCACGCTGTTCTCGGCATCTCGAACACGTAGCCCGATCAATGCGAAACTCCGTGGCGAATGGTAACCGCCCGGGGGCTAGTTCTCGTCTCCGATGGTTGCGGTTGAAGCCGCGGATTCCTCCATCGTCTCGGTTGGACCGTTGGCATCTGCAGCGGTGTCCTTGGACGCCCTTGCCCGCAGTGTGCGCGCGGCGGCACGGGTGATCTGCCGCTTGGCTTGTTCGGCCTTCTCGCCCTCGACCACTTCTCGCTTGAGGACCTCATGAAGCAGCACGTGTTTGATCTCGTCGGTATCGATCTTCACGCCCGGTGAAACGCGCCGCAGCTCTCGCCTGATGACTTCGAGGATCGGATCGCTGAGAACGAGCGCACCGACGGAGAACCTGCTCAACGCCTGCCGCTGCGTGTGGTACTCGCCGAGCCCCGCCTTCTGCCAACCCTCCTTCGCGACCATCCAGAGCAGCTCGACATGCTCCTCATTGCGATGGCTCATGTCGGGAATGTTGAGCTCCACAACGAGCTCGTGCTCGATCGGCTTGGTGAAAGAGACCTTGTAGACACGCCAGGTCACACCGTTGGTGAGTGCAACCCAGTCCGTCCCCTGGTTGGCGGCGTAGTCGACCGCCTGCTTGACATAGGAGTCCTTCAGGTCCATCCCGATCGCTTTCACTTCGATCAGGAACTGAAGGCCGCCCTCGAGCTTGATGGCGAGGTCGCAGAACGTTCCGCGAATCGCATGCTCCGACGTGATCTCGGTGTACTTGTCGTAGCCGAAGATCTCGTGAAGCAGGTCAGTGACGATGACGACCGTGTCTGATTCGTTGACGTCCCTCGCCTTTGCTGTTGCAAGGATCGGCTGGAATTTCTTCAGCCCTGCTGCGATGCGAGATGCAACCTTCGCCGGTACCGCCATGCAATCGCTCCCCTCGTATGAACCGAAGCGACAAGTTTCATTGTTCGGAGTTCGAGTGGTCAAGAACCCGGGAGCGAAGGAGTCTCGCTCTACGTAGTTATACGTATGCGGACGGCTGCGCCGGCTCGCGCCACGCAGTTGTCATGAAGCTCGTGGTGGACTCATCCGCAATCGCGGTCCCAACGCTACTC
>DATLHR010000100.1:0-34407 GCA_035539815.1 Kofleriaceae bacterium | reverse complement strand
GACCTCGACGCAGCGCAGAACATCATCAGCCTGATGAAGCGCGAGTTCGTCGTCGTCCCATAGCGCCTGCCGCGGTAGAGTGGAGGTGATGGGCCGTTGTCGATTGCGGCTGCCTCCGAGCGACGTCTCGATGGAGATGTTGTCGACGGAGAAACGGCTGCGAACGCCGTATCGCGGGATCGAGACCGGAAAGCAGACGCTGCGCATCCGCGTCCACGTCGAGGCGCGCAACATCGCGACCTCGGACATCGTGATCGACGTCGATGATCTCGCCATCGAGGTGCACGAAGGCGACCTCGGGTTCGTGCTCGGCGCGGGTGCGATCGATGCCCTGTTCGTCGTCGAGCGCCAGCCGCGCGCGGGGTTCCTCACGTGGTTCGGCGTGTTCGCGCGGCGCAAGGGCAGCGCGGATCGCCTCGTGCTCGAGACGCCGTCGCAGAAGGTCGCGCGCTATGTCGAGCGGTTGATAGAGGATTGGCTCGGGCTCGACGACGAACCGATTCGCGGCGAGCTTCGCATCGACTAGCTGTGATACGAACACGGGGTGAGCACCGCGTTGCGAGAGGCCGCGTCGGTGATCCTGCTCCGCAGGGCGCCGGCGGGCTTTGACGTGTTCCTGCTGCGCCGGCGCAAGGGAGCGTCGTTCATGGCGAGCGCGTTCGTGTTCCCCGGCGGCGGTGCCGAGCCGGGCGAGGACGCGCGCACGTGCGCGGTGCGCGAGCTGTTCGAGGAGGCGGGCGTGCTGCTCGCGCGCGACACGCAGGACGGCCTGACGACGACGCTGACCGAAGGCGCGCCGACCTCGACCGCCGCGCTGCGCAAGCGCGTGCTCGCCGGCGAGGAGCCCGGCGCCGTGCTCGAGCGGTTCGGCCTCGGCTGGCGCACCGACGTGCTCGTGCCGTGGGCGCACTGGATCACGCCGTCGATCGAACCCAGGCGATTCAGCGCGCGGTTCTTCGTGTGCGAGCTCCCGCTCGGGCAAGAGCCGAGCTTCGACAACGTCGAGACCGTCGATCAGGCGTGGGTGCGGCCGAGCGACGCGATCGCGCGCGCGAGAGAGCTCGCCCTGCCGCCGCCGCAGCTCCGCACGATGCACGAGCTCGCCGAATACGCGACGATCGAGGACGTGCTCGCGGCGGGCACCGCGCGTGGCGACGAGCCGCATCCGATCATGCCGCGCCTGCGCGAGCCCACGGGCGACGGCAGCGTCACGCTCCTCTTGCCGTGGGACCCCGAGTACATCACCAAAGGCTCGGGCGACGCGACGCCGATGACCTATACCCCCGGCTGGGCGCGCGGACCGAGCCGGTTCGTGATGGAGGACCGCGCGTGGAAGCACGTCGCCGCACCTGGTTCGACGAGCGCGGGCTAGTCGTCGCGACCGACGGCGGCGAGCGCCGGCTGCCGTACTACGGCGGCGCGCTCGCGTACTGGAGCCTGCCGCCCGCGCAGTGGGCCCCGTGCTTGCGACAGCTGCACGCGCTCGGGCTGACGTGCGTCGACGCGGTCGTGCCGTGGCGCGTGCACGAGCCGGCGCCCGGCGCGTATGACTGGCGCGGTGCCAACGACGTGCGCGCGTTCGTCGACGCCGCGCGCGCCGCGGGGCTCGCCGTCGTGCTGCGCGTCGGGCCAGGCGCGGGCATGGAGCTGACGGGCTTCGGCGTTCCGGACCACGTGCTCGCCGACGCGACGTGCCAGGCGCGCACGTCGCGTGACACGCCGGCGTGGCTGCCCGCGCCGCCGCGTGCGTTTCCGATCCCGTCGTACGCGAGCACCGCCTTCCACGCGAAGGTGCGCGCCTGGTACGCCGAGCTCGCGCGGGTGATCTCGCCGCAGCTCGCGCCGCACGGCGCGATCGTCGCGCTCGGCGTGGACCACGAGACGCAGCTCGGCTTCCGGCTCGGACCGTATGACCTCGACTACCACCCCGACGCGATCGCGTGGTGGCGCGAGGCGAGCGGGCTCGAGGGCGAGCCGCCGCGCGCGTGGGATCCAGCCGACGCCGCGCGCTGCATCTCGTGGGTACGCTTCAAGGACCAGTACGTCGCGCGTGCGCTCGGTGCGTTCGCGGCCTCGCTCGAGGTGGTGGGGCTCGGCGGCATCGCGCGCTTCCATGCGCTGCCCCCGACGCACCACGGCCTCTACGATCCGCGCGGCATCCAGCACGCGCTCGGTGGGCCCGCCGGTCTCGACGCGTGCTCCGGGCGCTCCGAGCTGCGGGCGCTGCGGCGGCGCGCGACGGCGCTCGTCGGTGACGCCGCGCCGATTCCGCTCGCGCCCGAGGTCCACCTCGGCACGCGCGCGTGGTTGCCGCCGCGCGATCTCGCAACGACCGCCGCCGACGATGCGACGCGCGAGCGCGACCAGCTGCTCTCGGTGCTCGCCGCCGGCGTGCGCGGGTTCTCGCTCGCCGGCGCCGTCGAGCACGATCGTCACGCGGGCGCACCGATCGACGCCAAGGGTGTGCTCGCGCCGACCGCGACGTGGATCACCACGCTCACCGCCGCGCTCGCCGAGATCGACTGGCCGTCGCTGCGCCGCGCCACGCCGATCGCGTTGATCTCGACCGCCACCGACGCGCGCTTCGGTCTCGCGAGCTGCGTCGTCGATCCGTTCACGCCCGTGCTCGGCGACCTCCTCGGCCTCGGTCCCGGAGGCGAGGCCGAGCTCGGCAGCGATCACGCGGCGGTCACCGCGCGTCGCTGGCATGATGCGGTCGCCGCCGCGCTCGAGCTCGCGCAGGTCCCCTATGCCATCGTCGACGACTCCGCGGCCGAGGACGAGCTCGCGCACTACCGCGCCGTCGTCGTGCCCACTACCGCGCGCATCGATCGCGGCCTCTACCTCCGCCTGCGCGCCCTCGCCGAGCACAAGCGCGCGATCGTCGTCGTGGGGCCGACGACGCCCACCCACGACGAGCTCGGTCAGCCGCTCGTCGACGCACCGCCGCGCAGGATCGGCAAGATCCGCGAGGGCTCGCTCGACGATCTGCCGGGCCTCGCGGAGGATCTCGCCGCGCTCGCAGGCGAGCTCTCCGATGCGTGGCAGGTCGAGCGCCCCGATCACGTGCGCGCGCACGTGTTCGCCGATGTCGCAGGCGCTGCGCGCGTCGTGTTCCTCACCAATGATGCCTCGAAGCCCGTCACCGCCACGCTGCTCGCCGGCGACGCGCCCTCGCTGCGCGATCCGTTCTCCAAGGAGCAGCAGCGCGCGATCGCTGGCAAGCTCACCGTCGCGCTCCCCGCGTACGGCGTGCGCATGCTCCTCGTCGATTGAGATCCGGTTACTCCGTGCCAAGGTGCCGCGCATGGACCTCGGGCTCGCAGGCAAGACCGTCCTCGTCACCGGATCGACCGCGGGCATCGGCTATGCGGCGGCCCGTCAGTTCGCGCGTGAAGGCGCGACCGTGTTCATCAACGGCCGCACGGGCGCGCGCGTCGCCGAGGCCGTCCAGCGGCTGCGCGGCGAGGTGCCCGGCGCGACGGTGAAGCCCGCCGCCGGCGACGTCGCGACCGCGGAAGGCGTGCGTGCCGTCACCACCGCCGCACCCGATGCTGACGTGCTCGTCAACAACGCGGGCGTGTTCGCGCCCTGCGCGTTCGAGGACATCACCGACGACGAGTGGCGCACGTTCTTCGAGACCAACGTGCTCTCCGGCGTGCGCCTCGCGCGCTACTACCTGGGCGGCATGCTCGCGCGCAACTGGGGCCGCATCGTCTTCATCTCGAGCGAGTCGGCCGTGCAGATTCCGGTCGAGATGATCCACTACGGCACCACCAAGACCGCGCAGCTCGCGGTCGCGCGCGGGCTCGCGGAGCGCACGCGCGGCACCGGCATCACCGTCAACAGCGTGCTGCCAGGACCCACGCGCTCCGAGGGCGTCGGCACGTTCGTCAAGGACCTCGCGGCGCTCCAGGGCATCACCGAGGCCGAGATGGAGAAGCAGTTCTTCGCGACCGCGCGCCCGTCGTCGCTGATCGGTCGGTTCGCCAGGCCCGAGGAGATCGCGAATCTGATCGTCTACGTCGCGAGCACCGCCGCGAGCGCGACCACCGGCGCCGCGTTGCGCGCCGACGGCGGCGTCGTGCGTAGCATCGTTTAGGGTTAGCGCTCGGCCGCGCGTAAGGAGCCCGACGCGGCTGCGCTCGCACCGTCCGCATCGACGCCGTGAGCAGCGCACGTTCGTGCTAAACGGTTGCCCTGATGCGCGCGTTGCTGCTCCTCACCTTGATCGCGTGCACGTCGGCGGCGCGTCCGAGCCTCGCGCCGTGTCCTGCGCCCGCCGCAGGGGTACCGCCGAGCACCGCCCGCGAGGAACCCAGCGGCGAGCGCGCCGCCGGCGATCCGGTAGCCGCGCTGCGCGCGCTCGGCTTGCCGGAGCGCTGCGCTCTATCAGGCGCCCTCGCCGACAACCTGATGAACCTGGTGGAGTGGTTGAACCTGTTCGACAAGTACACCGCCAACAACCGCGCGACGCTGGTCGTATTCGTCGATGGCACGACGGACAAGCTGATCGGCGAGGCGGAGCGGTGCAGGCCCACCCACGTACGGACCCTATGGCGTGGACAGCGCATCCGCGTCGAGCATGCGGGCGCGGAGCTCCCACTCGAGCCCCACCTGCTGCTGCTGCTCGATCACGAGCGCTCGAACGCCGGGGCACAGCGGTTCACGTTCACCTGGCCGCTCGACCGTGGGTACCGTGGGAACCACCCTACGCCTCCGTTTCAGATCCCCGTGCGGCACGGAGTCACCACGACGGGCCCGCCTGCGCCGAGGATCGAGCTCGAGGTTCAGCGCGCCGGCGACACGCTCGCGGTCACGCGGTTCGAGGTCGTGATGTGGCGTCGCGACGGCGCCGCGAAGTGATGGGCGCCGCGCTGCGCGCCACCCGCCGAGCACGTAAGATCTGAAGTGGGCGCCGCGACGGTGTGAGAGAGCTATCAGCGCTGGACGACGATCGTCGGACCCGACAGATCGTCGTCGGGGACGAGCACCGGGCGCACCGCGCCACTGACGCGACTGACGGAGGCCATCAGATCGGCGAGGTCGCACGGCTTGGTGAGGAACGCGGCCGCGCCGATGCGCGCCGAGATCTCGGGGGCCGACGGCGATCCGCTGACCAGGATGAGCGGCGGCGCGTCGGGCACGGCCTCGATCGAGCGCGCGAGCTCGACCACGCCGGCGCGCGGGTCATAGGCGTCGATCACGACGACGTCGATGCCTCCCTCGCGGATCACGGGGAGGACGTCGCGCATCGTGGTCGCGATGAATACCGCATGGCCCTCGGCGGTGAGGGCGGCGGACCATTGCTCGCCGATTACAGAGTCGGCTTCGACGAGGAGGATACTTCCCACGCAGAAAGCGTACCCTGGATCACGGGCAAGCTGTTACCCGCTGCCCGCCACTCTCACGTCGACGAGCGGAAATGATCGGTCGGTTCACGACTTGACGCTGGGCGGCGGACTCGACTTCCGCTTCGCGCGCTCGTGGCCCTCCGCCCACCCGATCTCCTTCGTCAGCTGCACGGCGTCGTCGATCCTCGACGGGATGATGACCGCGGCGCGCGGGGTGTCGCTGAGCAGAAGCTCGGCGGTGGCGCGGCGATCGCCGAGGGTCCGCATCTCGTTGATCGCGGAGGCCCGATAGCGCTCGGCCTTGTTGCCGAGGCCTGCCTTGTCGCACAGCTGGGCGAGCAGCTGCTGCACCCGCGCTGCACCGAGGCGGGAGCGGACCCGCTGGGCATGGAACAGCGCGGCCTCGGCGAGCCGGAGCGCGCGGTACGAGTCGCCCGCGTTCTCGACCATCTGCGCCTGCGCACGGAGCACGCGCCAGAACGGCTCGGGCCCCTCGATCGCGGTGAAGCCTTCGCCCAGCGTCGCGAGATCGATGCACTCGACGAGCTCGTTCTGGGCCTTGTCGCCGTCGCCGTTACGCAGCAGCGCGGTCGACAGGTCGAGGTACAGCTCGCACACGAGGTTCATGTCGCCGGTGGCGATCGCGCGGCCCACGCCGCGGCGGAGCGAGGTGATCGCGCCCTCGACGTCACCCTCGGCGAGCGCGATCGACGCGCTGGCGCGATCGATCATCGCGACCAGCATCGGCGTGCCCGACCACCCGCGCGCCTCGGCGAGCACGCCGCGCGCGAGCGCGGTCTCGCCGCGCGTGCGGAGGACATCGGCCAGCTTCACGGACAGCAGGACGAACTGCGCTTCGGCGGTGCCGTCGTCATCGCCGACGAGCACGGCCTGCCGCACGGCGACGAGCGCGCGCTGGAAGAACTGCGCCGCGCCCGCGTCGTCGAGCTGCTCGGCCGCGTGATCGCCGGCGCGGCGGAGCAGGGTGACGGCTTCCTTGGCGTGGCCCGCGAGATCGTGGTGGTGTCCGAGGAGCGCGATGTCGGGGGACAGCGCCTCCACCGCGGCCGCGGCCTGTGCGTGCAGCGAGCGACGCACGTCGGCGGGCGTCGCGTCGTAGACGATGTCGCGCGCGAGGCGGCTGGTGAACGTCAGCTCGCCCGACGGGTCCGTGCCGAGGATGCCGGCGCGCTCGGCGTCGGCCATCGCGGCCTCGAGCTGTTCGTTCGGCAGCATCGAGCGCAGGAGATCCAGCTGCGGCTCGATGCCGAGCACCGCGGCGGCCTGCAGCACGTCGCGCGTCGACTGCTTGAGCATCGAGAGGCGCGCCGCGATCAAGTCGGGCAGCGACGTGTTGGTGTCCTCGGCGCGCCCGCCCTCGAGCAGGTAGCGGACGACGTGCTCGACGTGACCCGGGTACGCCCGCGTCGTCTCGAACAGCGCCTGGACCGTCGGCAATCCGCGCATGCCCGACGCCTCGAGGTGATCGACGATCGCGTGGAGGTCCGACGCTTCGAGTGCGCCGATCTCGAGGCGCGGCATCTGGGCCGGCCACTGCATGCCGAACGCGATCGTCGCCGTCATCACGATCGGCGGCAGCGTGAGCTCGGTGGTCTCGGTCGCGCGGCGCAGGATCTCGAGGCTCGGGTGATCGAAGCGATCGATGTCCTCGCACACGATCGTCACCGGCGCCGCGAGCGCGGCGCGCTCGAGGGCACGCAGCGCCGACCACACCATCTCGCGGCGGCGCACCGCGGGCTCGAGCTCGAGCAATGAGGTCGGGTGCCCGAACAGCTGCGCGATGCCGGGGATGTCACGTTCGTTGAGGCCGAGCGCGAGCACGGCGTCGCGCAGCTCGATCTCGCTCGACACCGGCGGCAGCTGCAGCACCGCCGCGAGCAGCGAGCGGATCGGGTAGAACGGCGCCGCGAGCCCGCTCGGATCGGGCCCGATCTGATAGATCACGCGGCCGTCGGCGCCGAGCAGACCGTAGGCCTGGCGGATCAGCGCGCTGCGCCCCGCGCCCTCGAAGCCGGTGACGAGCATCCCGACCTGCGCCGGCTCGCTCGCGTCGCGCGGCCCTGCCGGCGTCGCGTGCATGTGCGCGAGCAGCTGCTCGAGCTCGCTGGTGCGCCCGGTGAACGGCAGCGGCAACACGTTGCTGAGCGACGGCGCCGGGATCTCGAACGCCTTCGACACCCGCACGCGCGGCGCGCCGCACTCGGGGCAGAACTTGAAGCTCGGCGGGCAGGCGGTGCCGCACTGCGTGCACGTGTCCGACGCGGGGACCTTCTTGCGAACGTCGAGCTGGCGCAGCGCCTCGCGCATGTCGGCCGCCGACACGAACCGATCCGAGGGATGCTTCGCGAGCGCCCTGGCGACGATCGCGTCGAGCTCTTTCGACACGTGCTCGCGCTTGGTCGCCAGCGACGGGATCAGCGCCTTCAGGTGATTGGCGAGGATCTCCGTCGTCGACCCGGCGAAGAACGGCGTCTTGTACGCGAGCAGCTCGTACAGGATGATGCCGACCGCGTAGATGTCCGAGGCGAAGCTCGGCGGCGCGCCGCTGATCACCTCGGGGGCCATGTACTCCGGCGTGCCGGAGATCGAGCGGTCCTCCTGCTCGCGCGCGCCGGTGACCAGCCGCGCGATGCCGAAGTCGACGAGCTTCACCACGTCGAGGCCGGCGCGCCGCTGGTCGAGGATGATGTTGTCTGCCTTGAGGTCGGCGTGGACGACGCCCGCGAGGTGCGCTTCCTCGATGCCCGACAGCATCTGCATCGTGATGTCGACGACGCGATCGACGGCGAGCGGGTTCTCGTTGACCAGGAGCTGCGTCAGCGTCGGGCCCTTGACGTACTCCATCGCGAGATACAGCAGGCCATCGTCGGCCTGGCCGTAGTCGATGATCGAGACGCAGTTGGGATGGTTGAGGCGCGACGCGCTCATCGCCTCGTCGCGGAACCGCTTGAGCATGCGCGGGTCGGCGGAGACCTCCTCGTTGAGGAGCTTCACGGCGACCGTACGACCGAGCGCGATCTGGTCGGCCTTGTAGACAGCGCCGCTACCGCCGATGCCGATGCATGCGGTCAGCTTGAACTTGTCGCCGAGGACCCGCCCGACGAGCTTCAGCGATCTCTGAACTTGGTCCTGCACGATGGCCGCCCGCTCCCCTACGTAACACGGAGAGCAACATCTTACGGTCAGACGCGTTCGATGATCACCGCAATTCCCTGACCGACGCCGATGCACATCGAGGCCAGGCCGTACCGGCCGCCGCGCTCGCCGAGCTCGAGCATCAGCGTGTGTACGAGCCGTGCCCCCGAGGCGCCGAGTGGGTGGCCCCAGGCGATCGCGCCGCCGTTGACGTTCACCTTCTCGGGGTCGAGCTCGAGCTGCTCGACGCAGGGCAGCGCCTGCGCCGCGAACGCCTCGTTTAGCTCTGCGAGATCGATAGCTTGCGTAGTGAGGCCGGCCTTGACGAACGCGAGCTTCGAGGCCGGGATCGGGCCCAGGCCCATGTAGCTCGGCTCGACGCCGGCCGCGGCGCTCGTCACGTAGCGGGCCTTGGGCACGAGCCCGAGCTCCTTGATCGCCTTCTCGCTCGCGAGCAACACCGCGGTCGAACCATCGTTGAGGCCCGACGCGTTCCCGGCGGTCACGCTGCCATTCTTCGCGAACGCGGGCCTGAGCTTCGCGAGCTGCTCGAGCGTGGCCTCGGGGCGCGGATGCTCGTCGGCGGTGACGCGCAGCTCGGCGCCGGTCTTCTTGTCGACGCCGGTGAGGATCGGCGTCAGCTCCTTCGCGATACGACCCGACGCGATCGCCTTGGCCGCGCGCTGCTGCGACGTGATCGCGAACCTGTCTTGCGCCTCTCGCGAGACGGCGTGCTTCTCGGCGACGCGCTCGGCGGTCTCGCCCATCGCCAGCGTGCCGTACATCGCTTCCATCTTGGGGTTGACGAAGCGCCACCCGAGCGTCGTGTCGTAGATGGTCTGGTTGCCGCGCTGGAACGCCTCGGTCGGCTTGCCCATGACGAGCGGTGCGCGCGACATCTGCTCGACGCCACCGGCGATCACGAGGTCGGCCTCGCCGGTCGCGATCTGGCGGGCGGCATCGTTGATCGCCTGCATGCCCGAGCCGCACAGCCGGTTCACCGTCACGCCGGGGACCGCGACCGGCAGCCCCGCGAGCAGCGCGCTCATGCGCGCGACGTTGCGGTTGTCCTCGCCGGCCTGGTTGGCGCAGCCGAGGATCACGTCGTCGATGCGCTCGGCGGGGACCTTTGTCTTCGCGACGAGTGCGGCGATCACCTGCGCGGCGAGGTCATCCGCGCGCACGCCAGCGAGACCGCCGCCGTAACGACCGAAAGGAGAGCGCAGACCGTCGACGAGGAATGCGGGACGCATATGGCGCGCACCATACCCCAGCAGCTGCGCGTCCGCCGAAAACTGGCCCGCCGGATCGGGCAGTGCCTAGGGTCGGGGCATGCTGCTGATCGACCACCAGGAACGCGCCGAGTACGACGTCAGCTGGCTCGCCATCAAGCAGCCCGCGGTCATGCGGCTCCTCGAGCTCGAGCTCGGCACGTTCCGCGACAATGACGCGCTGTCCGTCGGCCTCGCGCTCGCCTGCCGCGTCCTCGCCGGGCACACGCCCCTCGGCGACCTCCGCCTCGACCACCGGGCGCTGGCGACCGGCCTCGCGTCCGTACGCGCCGGCCGCTGCGACCGCGCCATGGTGCGCTCGATCCGCGACCAGATCGACGAGCTGCGGGTCGTGCTGACGCCGCTGGAACAAGATTGCGTCGCCACCGTGATCGCGGCCGTCATCTACGCCGTGCTCGACGCCAGCCTGCGCGACCTCGACGACTCGTACGTCGCCTAAGTGCGGGACGCATGGCCTGGACAGGTGGCTTGACGGGCCCCCTCGCGGACACTACGGTTCCTGCATGATTTCGCGTTTGAAGCACCTTGCCACCGCGCTCGCTGTCGTCGTTCCTCTGAGCGCAGTCACCGCGTGCGATACGTCGCCGCCGGGTGGGGAGCGCGTCGAGCGTTGGGCGGCCACTCACAACACGAACGTCGCGATCGACTGGGACAAGGTCAACGAGGCCTACAAGGCGGCCAACGGCCCCGAGGATCTCGAGAAGCGGATCAACGAGATCTACGAGGGCGACGAGGTCATCTCGGTCGCGGTGCAAGACACCGACGACAAGACCCAGGTCGTGACCGGGTTCTTCGACAAGAACACCAACGGCACCGTCGAGGAGCCGGAGAAGATCTTCACGATCAAGCGCGACATCACCGGCGAGGGCCAGGCGCAGTACCAGACCGTCGGCTACGGCCCGTACTACGGCTATCACTCGCCGTTCCTCAGCATCGTCTCCGGCATGGTCGTCGGTTCGATGCTGTCGAACATGTTCATGCCGAGCTACCGGCCGATGTACACCCAGCCGTACACGACGCCCGGTCACCGCGTGGGCCAGCTGCAGCAGTCGCGCTCGGCGTATCGCGCCGCGAACCCCTCCAAGTTCCAGCGCTCGCAGAGCGGCCGCACGTACAACCGCCCGTCGTCGACGAGCCGCCCCACCGGTCGCACCGGCGGTGGCTTCCGCGGCGGTGGTCGCTTCGGTGTCTCGCGCGCGGGCCGCGCGAAGCCGGTGCGCCTGAGCGCGTAACCCGCGCGGCGAAGCGGGCCACGTGATTCGGATCGCCGAGCTGCCGTTCCGCGAGCGGCCACTGCTCGAGCTGCTGAACCTCGACGCCGATCGCGACGAGCCCGAGCACGACTACGCTGGCTACGGGTGGGCGCGCGCCGAGCGCCTGTGGCTCGCGACCGACGAGGGCGCCCAGGAGGTCGAGGACGCGCTCGTGCTCGCCCTGCACACCGCCGATGACGCCGAGGCGCTGCCCGACGACATCGATCTCGAGTTCGAGCTGCCGAACGGGCCACCGGCCGCGGTGCTCGCGTCGCTGTTCCTCGAGCGCTGGCTGCCGAAGCTGCCGCGCGATCCATCGGCGGTGGTGCTCGTGCTGTGTAATCCGCACGCCGCGGAGCTGCGGTGGCCCGCGGCGTCCCCGGCGCCCGTGTGGTACGCGCACGGTGACGTCACGAGCTGGCTCGATCGCGCGACGCACGACGTGCACCTCGTCGGCGCACGCTGGCAGCGGCTCTCCGGTTGAGCGATCCTCTTTGGATGCGGAACGCGGGGCTTGCTGGGCTGATGGCGCTCGGGCTGTTCGTGGGGTGCGGCGGCGATGATGGCGGAACCGCCCTCGGCGATCCGCGGTGCGTCGCCGTCTGCACCGACGAGCCTCCAAGCGTCGCAGGCGCGTTCGACGTCTGCGATCCCGCGAGCACGACCGGATGCTTCGACGAGTGTGAGGCGCGGATCGCCGACGTCGCCACGGTGTGCGCGAGCTGTCTGCTCGAGCGCGCCAGCTTCGGTCCCGGCGTGCTCGTCATCAACGAGCAGTGCAGCGGCACGACCTGCACGGTCACCGGCCGCGTGGGTTCGTGCAGCTTTGCGCAGGACGATCCAGCCGCGAAGAACGACTGCTATCGCCAGGTGTATCCGCGGCGCGAGATCGCGTGCGAGCCCGACTTCCGCGATCCGGCCGAGTGCGCGAGCCTGTGCAGCTAATCGTCGGTCTCGACGAAGGCGCGTAGGCGCTCGATCGCGTGGTGAAACTAGGTCGGACCTAATTTCTGCACATCAAGCGCAGAAACTAGGTCGGACCTAGTTTTCCCCGTCTCGGGGAGGCCTACTTGGCCCAGCTGAAGTAGCTGCGCAGGACCGTCGTCTCGAGGTTGGCGTTCGCGAGCGCGGGTTTGCCTTCTCCCGCCTTGAACGCGCGCTCGAGCTTCGCATCGCAGCTCGAACACGGCAGCGCCGCGATCTTGGGGAGCGCGAGCAGGATCGCCTGGCGCGGCAGCGCGGCGTCGGTGATCGCGGCGTCGAGCAGGGCATCCGTGTACTGGGACGCCGTGGGACCGAGCTTGCCGAGCTCGAGCATCGCGCGATCGAGCGCCGCATCTGCGAGCTCGCGCTTCTCCTCGGGCGTCCACGCTGCGAGGTCCTTGATGAGCTTCTTGTTGCGCGCGGCGACGTCGTTGGGGGTCGCCTTCAGGCTGTCGGCGTAACACGCAGCATCGGCCTTGCAGCGCGCCGCGATCTCGATGCGCGCGACGTGGGTCTGGAACATGCGCGCATAACCGACGTACGACTTTCGCGCCTGATCATGCATCTTGAACGCCGCCGTTCGATCACGGTGCTTGTGCTTCACGGCCTTGAACGCGTCCTCGGCGCCGCGGGTGGCGGCGGTCACGGCCTGGATCTCGTCGGTGGTCTTCGTGTCGTCGAGCGTGACGGCGCGCAGCTTCGCCTTCATCGCGTCGAGCGCGACGCGCGCGGTCTCGAGCTCGCGATCCGCCGCCTTCACCGTGGGCTGCTCCGCCGCGGCGAGCTTGGCCTTCTTCGCCGCCGCATCGAGGTACTTCGCCGCGAGGGCCTGGAACAGCGGCACGTCCTTGGTGTTGCGCGACAGCCTTGCATACGCGCTCGCCGCCTCCATGCGCAGCGTATCGTCCGCGGTGTTGTCCGCGGCGATCTTGCCGAGCTCGGCGACGCCGGCCTCGTCGCGCGCGACGAACGCGTAGACGCTGATCGCGAGCGCGCGGGTGAGCAGATCCGTCCTGGGGTTCGTCCACAACGCGCGCAACGGTGCGGCGGCCTCGGGGGCGCCGATCTTGCGAAGCGCGTCGAACACGGCGTTGTGCTGCGTGTTCGGGCTGGGCGCGTCATCGGAGAAGTAGACCGGAAGCGGCGGTCGCTCGAGGGCCGCGAGGAGCTCGGGGACGGTCGCCGGGTCGTAGAAGTCACCGAGCACGGCGGCGGCGTAGAAGTCCATCGTCGAGAGCGGCTGGCAGGGCTGGTCGCCGTGGTCGCCACAGTACCGATCGAGCTTGCTCGCCTTGAACAGCGCGTTGACCACGTCGCTCTTGCCACGCAGCACCTGCTGCAGCTCGGCCTTCGCCGCCGGTCCGAGCGCGACCAGCGCGCGCCGGGTCTGCATGAACAGCTCCGGTGTGCGGTACATCGCAACCACGAGCGGCAGCGCCGAGCTGTCGACGCGGAGCTGGCCGAGCGCGTTGATCGTCGCTCCCATCACGGCGAGGTGGATCCCGAAGCGCTCCTCGAGGGACCGGCGCTGCGCCTTGTCGGTCGCGGTCCACGGATGCGCCGGCACGTCGCGCCCGAGCAGCTGCACGAGCGCCGCGGCCGCCTTGTCACGCTCGCCGGCGAAGCCGCCGATCGCGCGGATCGCGCCGACCTGCGCGGCGATCAGGTGCTTCGTCGTCGGTCGACTTGCGAACGCGACCAGTGTGTCGAGGCCAAGCTTCGCTTCACCCAGGGCCGCGGCCGCCTTGAACGCACTGTCGACCGAGCGCGGGTTCGCGACGTCGACCTCGGCAAGGGCGCGCTTCAGGAACAGCAGCGCCTTGTCCCAGCTCGCGGGCCGGCCCGTGGTCTCGTAGTCGGTCATGAACGTCGCGGTGGCCTCGGCCGGCGTCAGCGGCCGTGCGAGGCCGATGAGCACCTGCAGCACCCGGGCCGGTCGGCCCTGCGCGAGCCACAGCTCGCCGAGGGGTACGATCGCCTTCGGATCGCCGAGCTGCTCGAGCTGGGTGACCGCGCGCTCGTTCTCGCGTGGATCACAGAGCTTCGCGATCCACGTCTGCGCGTCGTAGGCGTCACCCGGTGTGGGCGAACACGCGGGCTTGGCTTCGGCCGTCGGCGCGACAGCATTGCTCGGCGCTTGCGCGGGCGGCTTCGAGCCACACGCAGTGGTGAGCAGGAAGGCGGCGAGCAGGTGGCGCATCGCGCGATGCTACGGCAATCGTCGTCGCGAACGGCGTAGGATGCGGCGCGATGTTCGAGCTCGGCGCGGCCTGGTCCGACGAGGCGGCCCTCACCGCCACGTGGCGTGCGGCGCGGCCGTTCCCGCATATCGTCGTCGACGACCTCGTGGCCGAGGCGCGGCTCCCCGAGCTGTTCGCGATCCTCGAGGAGGAAGCCGTCGAGCGCAACGAGGCCGACCTCTACGCCTTCGACGCGACGGCGCGCGAGCCGCAGACCGCGGAGTTTCGCGCGCTCCGCGAGGCCTTCGCCGGCACGCTCGCGCCTCGCCTGTCGCGGATCACCGGCCACACCGTGCAGCGCGCCGGCATGCGCGCGTACGCCTATCGGCCAGGCCACTACCTGTTGCCGCACACCGATCACCAGGACGACCTCGAGCGCGTGCTCGCATACGCCTACTACCTGCCGTCGCCCGAGCCGCCCGTCGGCGGCGAGCTCGAGCTGTTCTCATGCGAGGTCGCGGGCGGAGACATCGTCGCGACCACGGCCGCGAAGGTGATCGAGCCGCGCGCGAACCGGCTCGTCGTCTTCGAGGTCTCCGACGTCTCGCTGCACCAGGTGCGCGAGGTGCTCGCCGGCCTGCGCATCTCGCTCGCGGGGTGGTTTTACCGATGAGCATCGAGACGCTGTTCGGCAGCCGCACCGCGATCACCGTGCCCGACGTCGTCTCGCGCGACGACGCCGCCGCCGCCCGCGAGCGCGCCGTGTTCTCGCGCTACGCGCTCCTCGACCGCGGCAGCTATGACGTCGCGATCCCCGACGAGCCCGCGTTGTGCGCGATCGCGATCGAGCTCGCGCGCGTGGCGACCGGGCGTTCGCTCGCCGTCGACGACGCACGCATGCTCCGGCTCGTGCCCGGCGACTACTTGCTCGCGCATCACGATCGCGTCTACGACGGCTTTCCCGTCGAGGTGATGCTCGATCTCTCGCCCGCGCCGGTACCCGGTGCCGAGGTGCACTACCGCCGGCGTGGCCAGGCGTTCTTCCGCGCGCCATGCGTCCCGGGCAGCGCTGCCATCGTCGAGCGCGGCCCCACGGTGACGTCGAACCACACCTACGTCAGCAAGCTGCACGCGGGCGCGGTCGTGGTTCGCCTGATCGTGTTGCTGCGCTGAGAACTACGCGGACGGCGTCGAGGCGCGCCGCCCGGTGACCCACACTTCTTCGGCGCCGCGCTCGTCGACGCGGCGCACGAGGCGATAGGTCGTGTTGCCGAACGCGCGCGCGACCTCCGGCGCCGCGACCAGCAGCTGCAGGTCGAGCGTGCGGCACAGATCGAACAATACGCCCAGATTGTCCTGCGAGAGGCGGTTCGCCTCGTCGAGGAACAGGAACCGCAGCGTGCCCGCCGTGCGTTCGTGCGCGAGCACGTTGCCATCGCGCTCCCACTCGGTGAGCACGACCATCATGATCGCGGCGCCGATGCCGATCGCTTCGCCGGTCGACAGCCGCGTGGGCGACGCCAGCTCCCACGTCTCCGGCGCATCCGGCGCATCGGCGACCGCTGCGGCCTTGCGGCGGATCTCGACGGCGAGCTCGACGTATTCGCGGTAATCGAGCAGCTTGTGCGCGCCTCCGCGCCCGCCGCCGCCGTAGCGATGGAACACCTCGGCGAGCGCGTCTTCGAACGGCAGGTCGGTGCGGAACAGCAGCTCCTGCACGTCGCCGCCACGCAGCGCACGCAGGATCGTGTCCATGCGCTCGACGCGCTTCACCGTGATCCGCACCGACGCCACGCTGCCGAACGAGATCGCCGCCAGCTCGTGATTGAGCGCGCGCACGCGACTCATCGTCTTGCGCACCTGCACGTCGATCCCGTGCGCCACGTCCTCGGACGCGCCGCGCAGATCGACTTCGTGCTGCTCCACCCGGCGCGCGAGCTCGCCGAGGTCATGCCGCAGCCGGCCGAGCGCATCGTCCGGGTCGACCGCGGTCGCGACATGCGTCGGCAACCGTCGCATCACCCATGCGCGCGCCTCGCGCCATGCCTCGAGGTAGCCGACGACGCCGTCACCGTGCTCCGCGAACCGCTTGCGCACGAGGTCCGCCGTCTCGGCTCCGCCACGCGCCGCTTCGAGCCGCGCGAGGACCAGCTCGCGCTGCGCCCGCGCCTCGGCGCGCAGCTCCGCTTCGCTGCGGAGCTCCGTCGTCGCGTCACCTGTGGCAACGGCGGCTCGCTTGGCGCCGGTGTTGCGCCTGGTATTGGCATCGTGCTCGTCGTCGGGGTCGCGCTCGTCGTCGAGGTCACGCTCGTCGTCGGTGTCGTGCTCGTGATCGAGGTCTCGCTCGCCGTCGGTGGATGGAGCGTCGTCCGCGTGGGCGCGTCTCCCGCTGGGCAGCTCGACCTTCAGCTCGTGCGCGCGCTCCGCGAGCTCGATCCACTCTGCGCGGCGCGGGGACTCCTCGCGCGCGATCTCGCCGAGCGCGCTGCTGGCGATCCGCGCTTGCCGTTCGGCTTCGCCACGGCGCTCCTGCGCGACCGTCAGCGTCCGCGCCAACTCGCGCTCGAGCGCATCGAGGCGATCGCGCTCTTCCTCGAGCCGCGCCAGCTCCGCGTCGAGCGCCGCGAGGTCGCGAGGTGCGTCGACGCCGTCAACGGCAGCGTGGCCTGTCGACCTGGGCCCGGTTCGAACATTGTTCGAACCGGCGTCGGATCGAGGAGGCCCCGTGAGCTCGAGGAGCTCTTCGGTGAGCCGATCGCGTGCGGCCTCCTTCGCAATCGCAGCCCCATGGGCCGCCTGGTACGCGAGGCTCGCGTGGGTCCACTCGGCGTCGGCGTCGGCGAGCGCGGCCTCGGCGGCAGTGAGAGAGGCGAGCGCTTGCTCGTGCTGTACGGCGAGGGCGCGGGCCACGTCGCTCGGGGCCACGGGGGCATCCCCGAGCTCGGGACCTTCGAGAGCGTCACGCTGCGCGAGCGCGGCCTCGACCGCGCGCTCCGCCGCGAACAGACGATCGCGCTCGGCATCGAGCGCGGCGCGCTCGGCGGCGAGCTTGCGCACGAGCTCGTCGCGCCCGACGAGTGGACGCGCGACCGGCCGCGACACGCGCACCACGCCGGTCTTCTCGAAGACGGTCACGACAGACGGCATCGCGCTCGTGGTGTGCGCCGCCGCGAAAGCCGGGCTCGCGCTGCTCGACCTCGCTGCATTGGTCACGGCAGCGCGCGCGTCGGCCAGGAGGCGCGGCAGCTCGGCCCGGCGAACGAGCCACACCGACGGCGGAGCATCGGCGACCGCGGCGAGCTTGCTCGCGGCGAGCTGCTCGTCGTCGACGACAAGCGCGTGCGCGAGCGGACCGAGCGCGGCTTCGAGGGCGCTCGCGTCATCGGCATCCTGCGCCGCCACCATGCCCGCGAGTGGCTCGCCGCCGATCGCGCGTGCCAGCTTCGCGACCTCGCCGGTCTCGGCGCCGAGCACCGAGGCCTCGCGGTCCAGCCGCACGCGCACCGCATCAACGACCTCGCGCGCGGCGATCACGCGCCGCCTCACCTCGTCGAGCGTCGCGGCGGAGGGCGTCGTTTCGTCGAGCGAGCCGAGCGCGGCGGCGAGATCGAAGGTGACGGCAGCTTGGATGCGCGGGGCGCCCACGGCGTCGGTGCGCGGGGCGTTCACGGCGTCGGTGGGCGGGGCGCCTTCGGTAGCGCGCGCGCCGTCGACGGCGATGGTGCGCGCGGCGTCCATGGCGTCAGTGCGCGCGGTGTGCACAGCGTCGGTGCGCGGAGCGCCGCCTTCCGTAGTGCGCGCGCCGTCGACGGCGTTGGTGCGCGGTGCGCCGGCGTCGCAAGCGCGCACGGTGGCGGGGGCCTCGCTGGCCTCGCGGAGCAGGCGGCGCGCCTCGTCGAGCGTCGCGCGCGCGGCGCGCTGTGCGTGGACACGGGCGTGGAGCTCGGCGAGGCCGGCCTGCAGATCGCCGAGGCCGCGGGCGGCCCGCTCGTGCGCAGCGCGGGCGGTGTCACGCGAGGACCGGCGGTCGTCGCGCGTGCCGGTCGCGCGCTCGCACGCGGCGCGCAGCGCGTCGGCGGTGGTGCGTGCGTCGGTAGCGTCGCGCGTGGCGGCCGCGAGCTGGGTGGCGAGGGCTGCAGCGCGAGCGCGGACGTTGCGCTCGGTGGTGAGCGTCGTGAGGGTAGAGGCGGTGACGGCGAGCGCGTCGAGCGTCTGGGTGCGTGTCGTCGCGGCGGCCTCGGTCTCGCGCACGATCGCGGCGACCGCGGCGTCGGCGGCGCGCAGGCGAGCCTCGGCGGCGACGCGGCGAGCTTCGAGGTCGGCGAGGGCCGCGGCCTGGGCCTGGGCCGCGGCGTCGAACATCGCGCGTCCCGCTGCGTGCACGCCGTGGATCTCGCGCTCGAGGACACGCGCCTCGCCGACCTCGCTGCGCGTGCGCTTGCAGGCGTCGAGGTTCTGGCGCATGCGCGTCAGCGTGTCGGAGAGGCCGGTCTCTTCCTTGAGGAGGAACGAGCGCAGCTCGCTGGTGAGCGCGCGCGAGATGCCGCCCGTCATGCTCGTGCGCAGCATGTCGTGCAACTTGCCGCGCTCCTCGTCGGTCGCGAGGCGCAGTGGAGTCACGCCGCGATCGAACAGCTCGGCGAAGTACTCCTTCGTGCTCGCGCACACGATCAACGTGCCGCCGAGGCGGTGGACTGCGGCGCGCAGCTCGTCGAGCTCGGGCACCTCGTCGTGGCCATCACGCGACGTGAGCAGCAGCTCCTGCAGGTGTCCTTCGAGCGCGAGGCCGGTGACGAGGAACGGCGTCAGCTCGAGCTGCGGCTCCGCCTTGCGCACGAGGCGCACGCCGGCGATCAGCGAGCTGCCATCACCGAGCGCGAGCTCGAGCGCCGCGTACGATGGCTTGCCGGGCTCGCCGAGGCGGCCGTACAGGCCTTTGTCGCCGCCGGTCGCCGTGGTCTCACCGACGTTGGAGAACCGCAGGCGCCCGAGATCGGGGAGCATGACGACGTACGCGGCGATCATCACCGTCGTCTTGCCGGCGCCGTTCGCGCCTTCGAGTGCGGTCACGTTGCGATCGAGCAGGTACCGCTCGTAGAACACGCCCTTCCAGTTGACGAGCGCGAGCGCCGTCGCGTGGACGCGCGTCATTCGCTCGTGTCCTCCTCGTCGAGCGCGTCCCCGACGACGACCTCGCCCGCGGCGGCGAGCGCGGCGAGCTGCGCTTCGGGGGAGTCGGCGCCGCGCAGCGGCTCGGCGAACCGGAGCAGCGGCGCGCGCAACCGGAAGCGCGCATCGGGCAGCGCCTCGACGAAGCCGAGCGCCGCGAGCTTGCGCAGCGCACCGTCGACGCGCGAGCGCACGTTGTGCGCCGCGATCGCCTCGTCCTGCCGGCGGCGCAGCTTCGGGTTCAGCAGCTTCACCAGCGCCTCGGCGCCGACGACACCCGCGAGGTGCGCGAGCACGTCGTCGCGCGAGACCACGCCGCCCGTCTCGACGACCTCCGGATCGAGGTAGCGCAGCGCGAGCGCCTGGCCGACGAGCATCTCGACCAGGGACAGGTGGCGGCGCCCGAGTCGCTCGGTCGTCGGCAGCAGGTAGAAGTAGCCATCGCTCTTGTGCACGAGCTCGCAGCCGTAGCGGCGGTAGAACGGCTCGAGGTGATCCTGCGCGTCGACGAGGAACGTGTACTGCTCGCCGTCGTCACGGCCGACGTGACGTCCGCGGCGCAGGACCAGATCCACCTCGGGGAAGGCGTCGTCGAGGACCACGTCCTCGAGACGCGCGAACCGGCTCTCGCTCATCCACCGGCTCCTTCCGCGTCACGCGGCGTGAGCGCCCACTCCTCGACCACGAGGTCGTCGGTGGTCGGCAGCCACGGCCGTTCGCGCTCGCTCGCCAGCCCCGCGCTGCTCGCCACCAGCTCCGCGACGCGCCCGGCGGTCCGGAATCGAGCATCGAGCGGCGCCTCCGGGTCACTCGCGCGCGCCGTCACCTCGGCGAGCCCGCGCGCACCGCCGGCGAGCGCGCCGCGGATCCGCTCGCGCAGCTCCGCGTCGGGATCCTGCGCCGCTTCGGGCTCGGGCTCGACGTCGCGCTCGCGCTTGGGACGCCGCACCGGCGCGGACGGCGGTTCGACGAGGTCCTCGCGCAACAGGCGGATCGACGGCGCGTTCGCGACGACGAGCGCGTACCGCGGCCCCTCGCCGGCGAGCTGTTCGCGCAGGCGATGCGCGAGCACGCGGCTCGGATCCAGGCGCACCACGTCGCGCAGGTAGCGGTGCACCCACTCGTGATAGTCGGACCAGGCGCGCTGGCGGGCGCCGCCCCACGCCGCGATGCGCTCGATCTGCTCGCAGCCGGCGCGCGCGGCGCGCTCCGCGTCGGTGGCCCCCGCGGTCGCCGCCGCCTCGATGATCTCGAACAGCGCCTCGGTGAGCCGATGCGCGTGGCGCAGTAACAGCTCGTGCAGCTCCGCGAGCAGCGTGCTCGTCGTGTCGAGCAGCGACGTGCAGCGCTCGACGGCGCCGAACCAGTCGGCCGCGAGCAGCGCCCCGATCTCGCGCTGGAACACCTCCTGCTGCAGATCGAACCCGCGCTGCCGGCGTTCGATCCCGCGCGCCAGCTCGACGAGGCTCACCGCGAGCGGCTGCTCGACGCGCGCGCGCCACGCCTCCGCCGGCGCACCCGCGAGCGCGGGCAAGGCCGCGCGCACCTCGCCGAGACACGCGAGCAACGTGCCGACGAGCACGTCGAGGCTCTCGCGCGTCAGCGCTTCATCCTCGAGGAAGAACGTCACGATGCCGGTCGCCAGCCGCGACAGCGCGTACTCGCCTTGTCGCACCACGCCCGCACCGTCGACGCGCACGAGCAGGCGCTGCTCGCGCAGGCGGCGCAGCACCGCGGACGCACGCCGCCGCGCACCCAGCTCGCCATCGCTCGCCGCCCTCGTCAGCTCGATGACCTGCGTGAACGTCTCGACGAGCGCGTCCTCCGCGAACGCGGCGACACCCAGGTGCTCGGCCTTGAGGTGTAGCGCGGCCAGCACGCACAGCTCGAGCGTCCCCAGGTCGAGCGCGACCCCGGACGCGTGCAGCGCGACGATGCGCGCTCCCGGATCGTCGCTCGTCGAGGTACCGCGCATCGGGCGCAACGAGTTACCACACGACGGCGTCACGCACTACAGTCCGGCGAGATGACCGACGCCCTCGTCCCGCGCCCCGGCGCCTTCCTCGATGACGATACGAAGCACGCTTACATCGCGCTCTGGCTGCTCAAGAAGCTGGACCTCAAGCCCGAGGACGGCGGCATGGAGCTGCCGGTCGTGTTGCCGAGCGAGCTGTCGCCCCTCGACGAGCACCTGCAGCAGCTCGCCGTGGATGACTTCATCCAGATCAACGCGAAGAAGGGCCGCTACGAGCTGACCAAGAAGGGGATCGCGTACCTCGGCGAGGTGATCGACGAAGCGTCGGACATGGTCGATGACCTCGACGATCTCGAGACCGACGAGGCGATCGCCGAGCTGCGCGCGCAGGGCCGCGACATCTTCCGCGCGCGCTTCTTGTGGGGCTGGTTCGAAGGCGAGCTCGACGACCTCGTGCTGTGGCAGGAGCGTCGCGGCATCAAGCCGGTCGAGCGACTGTGGGCGTTCTACTTGACCGGCGACGAGCTGTGGAACGAGCTCGCGAAGGAGCTCGAGCTCGCGTGATACGCGAACGCGTGATCCGCCTCGACGGCGGCCAGGTGTTGGGTATGCTGCGCGGGCCATGAACCGACTTCTCTCCGGCGCCCTCGCGGCCGTGCTGGCCGTCGCCTTGCCGGCTTGCCCCAAGTCCACGCCTTCCACCACCACGAGCTCGACCACGATGCCCGCCGACGCCTTCGCCTCCAATCCGTTCGCCGCGCCCAGCCCGCTGGACCTGCGGTTCCCCCAGTTCGACAAGGTCAAGGACACGGACTTCGCGCCGGCCTTCGATCGCGGCATGGCCGACCAGAAGCAGGAGATCGAGGCGATCGCCGCGAGCACGGCGCCGCCGACGTTCGAGAACACCATCGTCGCGATGGAGCGCAGCGGCCAGGTGCTCGCGCGCGCGACCCTCGTGTTCGGCAACCTGACCAGCGCCAACACGAACGACACGCTCGACAAGCTCGACGCCGAGTACGCGCCGAAGTTCTCCGCGCACCGTGACGCGATCTACCTCGACGCGCGCCTGTTCCAGCGGATCAAGCAGCTCTACGAGACGCGCACCACGCTCGGTCTCGACGCCGAGGGCGTGCGCCTCGTCGAGCGCTACTACACGGACTTCGTGCGCGCGGGCGCCAACCTCGACCCGGCGCAGAAGGAGCGCGTGAAGGCGATCAACGCCGAGCTCGCGACGCTGCAGACGAAGTTCGGCCAGGACGTGCTCGCCGAGGTCAACGACTCGGCGGTGATCGTCGAGAACCGCGCCGAGCTCGACGGTCTCACCGACGAGCAGCTCCAGGGCCTCGCCGATGCCGCGAAGGAGAAGGGTCTCGAGGGCAAGTTCCGCATCGCGCTGCTCAACACCACGGGCCAGCCGCTCGAGGCGCAGCTCCACAACCGCGCGCTGCGCAAGCGCCTGCACGAGGCGTCGGTCGGGCGCGGCAGCCGCGGCAACAAGTACGACACGCGCGAGATCGTCGCCAAGGTCACCCGCCTGCGCGCCGAGCGTGCCGCGATCATGGGCTTCCCGAGCTACGCCGCGTTCGGCCTCGCCGAGGAGACCGCGAAGACGCCCGAGGCGGTCGCGAAGATGCTCGCCCAGCTCGCGCCCGCCGCCGTCGCCAACGCGCGCAAGGAGGCGGCCGAGCTGCAGAAGATGATCGACGCCGAGCAGAAGGCGAAGAAGCAGCCCACGTTCAAGCTCGAGCCGTGGGACTGGGCCTACTACACCGAGAAGGTGCGCAAGGCGAAGTACGCCTTCGACGAGACGGAGCTCAAGCCGTACCTCGAGCTCGACAGCGTGCTCGAGAAGGGCGTGTTCTTCGCGGCGACCCAGCTCTACGGCCTCACCTTCAAGCGCCGCACCGATCTGCCGACGTACCACCCCGACGTCCGCGTCTACGAGGCGTTCAACGCGGACGGCTCGACCCTCTCTCTCATCATCGTCGATCCCTACGCGCGTCCGTCGAAGCGCGGCGGCGCCTGGATGAGCGAGTACGTCTCGCAGTCGCGCCTGCTCGGCCAGAAGCCGGTCGTGGCGCTGCACCTCAACGTCACCAAGCCGGCCGCGGGCAAGCCGGCGCTGATGACGTGGGACGACGTGAACACCTCGTTCCACGAGTTCGGCCACGTGCTCCACGGCATGTTCTCCGACGTCACCTACCCGTACTTCGCCGGTACCAACGTGCCGCGCGACTTCGTCGAGTTCCCGTCGCAGGTGAACGAGATGTGGGCCGACTGGCCGGAGATCCTCGCCAACTACGCGCGCCACTGGCAGACCGGCGAGCAGCTGCCCAAGGCCCTGCTCGACAAGGTCCTCGCCGCCGCCACCTTCAACGAAGGCTTCGGCACCACCGAGTACCTCGGCGCCGCGCTCCTCGATCAGCGCTGGCACGCGCTGCCCGCCGACGCGCTCCCCACCGCGGACGGCGTGATGGCGTTCGAGGCCAAGGCGCTCAAGGACGTCGGCCTCGACTTCGCGCCCGTCCCGCCGCGCTACCGCACGCCGTACTTCAGCCACATCATGGGCGGCTACGCAGCCGGTTACTACGCGTACATCTGGTCGGAGGTCCTCGACGCCGACACCGTGCGCTGGATCAAGAAGCACGGCGGCCTCAAGCGCGAGAACGGCGACCGCTTCCGCTCGATGCTGCTGTCGCGCGGCGGCAGCAAGGACGCGCTCCAGCTGTTCCGCGACTTCACGGGCGAGGAGCCGGACATCCAGCCGCTCCTCGAGCGCCGCGGCCTCACGGCGAAGTGATCACGGGCATGCCCGATGACACGCGGGTCTCCGGCGCGAACGACGGCGCGCTGCGCCGCACGGCGTTGCTCGTGCTCGGGCACATGATCGAGCTGGCAGCAGAGCCCTGTACACACGGCCTGCGCACGCGTAAGGCTCCGGTCTCGGAACTGCCGGCGACGCCCTGAGCGCAGCTACGTTGGCTCGACGTACGCGCGCCGGCAGCTCGCGAGCGCGTGCTCGAGATCCGCGGGCAGCGCGCACTCCACGGCGAGCGTGCTGCCGTCGGGGTGCGCGACCGTCAGGCGCGTGCAGTGGAGCGCGAGGCGATGCAGATCGTGCTGCGTGCGGAACAGGCGGTTGTGCTCGCCCTTGCCGTACTTGACGTCGCCGATCAGCGGACACGAGAGGTGCTTGAGGTGACGACGGATCTGGTGGAGGCGGCCGGTGTACGGGCGCGCTTCGACGAGCGCGTAGCGGCCGAACGTCTCGCGGCGCCAGAGCTCGGTCTTGGCATCGACGCGCTCCTCGCCGGGAGCCTTGGGGATCGGGTGATCGAGAACGACATGCTCGGCAGGATGGCCGCGCGTGATCGCGAGGTAGCGCTTGTCGGCGGAGGGCCACGCTTCGGAGAACAGACGCGCGGCGTCGCGATCGAGGGCGAACAGGACGATGCCGGAGGCGCCGCGGTCCAGGCGGTTGACGGGGAACACCAATGCGTTGACCTCGTCGCGCACTCTCTGGAGGAGGGCGTCGTCGTCGTCGGCCCATCCGCGGTGGGTGGCGACGCCCGTCGGTTTGTCGACGACGACGCAGCGCGTGTCGCGATGGAGGATCATTCGACTCGGTCGAGCCAGTAGCCTGGCCGGCGCTTCATGTGGGAGATCGCGACCACCACGACCTGGACCGGTTCTACGAGGTAGAAGACCGTGTGGTGAATCGCACGCAGAGGGCGGGCGCGGACTCGGGAAGACAGCCGCGACACCGGCCACGCTAACGGGACCTCTGCAATCTCGAAGAGCGCACTTTCGATCACCGAAGCGAGATGGTTCGCGTGACCTTTCGATGCGTGGTCCGCTAGCCAGTCGATCGTGGCTTGAAGCTCCTTGCTCGCGGCAGGGAGGTAGATGATCCCTGACATCAGCGGCCGAGTCGGGCTCGAATGCTTGCCATCACTTCATCGTGCGTGAGCGGCTTGACGCGGCCCTGGTCATAGTCCTCGAGACGCTTCTCCAGCTCCTTGCTCCACGCTTCGTTCCACTCCTCTTCGCCGAGCTCGTCAGCGTCGGGTTCCAAGCTGCGGAGCAAAGCCGCGGCGAGATCAGCGCGTTCCTTGGGGCCAAGGGCGAGCGCCTCCTCGAGCAGCTTCTCGATCGCCATGGCCTGAGTATACGTGCGGGCGAGCGCGCCGCATCAGCGATCTCCGCACGTCGCTCCGCTTCGCTGCGCGATTACGGAGGCGGGCCGAGGTGGTCGCGGAAGAAGTCGACCTGGACCTGCTCGCGCGCGAGCATGAGCTTGGGGTCGGGGACCATGTGCGTCGCCGAGAGCGTGATGACCTCGGCGCGCTTGGCGTGGACGTAGAGGCTCTCGATGAACGCGAGGGTGTGCGCGAAGTGGACGTTGTCGTCGGTGATGCCGTGGATCACGAGGAGCGGGCGCGACAGCTTGCCGGCGTGGGTGAGGGCGCTCGTGCGCGCGTAGCCATCGGGGTTGGCGGCCGGCGTCTTCATGTAGCGCTCGGTGTACGCGGTGTCGTAGAGCGACCAGTCGGTGACCGGCGCACCGGCGACGCCGGCCTTGAAGACGTCGGGGCGGAGGAGGACGGCCATCGCCGAGAAGTAGCCGCCGAACGACCAGCCGGTGACGCCGACGCGCGCGAGGTCGAGCTCGGGGTGGCGCTTGCCGAGGGACTGAAGCGCGGCGACCTGATCGTCGAGCGGGACGGTGATCAGGTCCCGGAGGATCGCACGCTCCCACGTGCGGCCCCGGTTCGGCGTGCCGCGGTTGTCGCTGCGGACGACGATGAAGCCGGCGTCCGCGTACCACTGGTCCATCACGTAGCTGTCGCGCGCGTCGACCACGGTCACCGCGTGCGGGCCGCCGTAGACCTTGAGCAGCACGGGGTACTGCTTGCTCGGATCGAAGGTGCGCGGCCGCGTGATCGCGGTGTGGTGGACGCGGCCGGCGAGCTCGACGGTCTCGAGCTTCGTCGTCGGCACGAGGCGCGGCGTCTCGGCGACGCTCGGCAGCTCGCGCGTGCCGGCGGTCGAGACGGCGGTGACGCGGCGACCGCCGGCGGCGAGCGCGGTGTCGATGGTGATGACGCCGTGCTTGGCCTGCCTCGCGTCGGCGACGCCGTCGCTCGGCGTGAGGCGCACGGGCGCGCCGCCATCGAGCGGGATGCGCCACACGTCCTGGCGCAGCGGATCGGCCGAGGCCTCGACGAGCGCGCTGGTGGCGTCGACGCCGACGAGGTGACGCAGCCCGAGCTCGGGCGCGGTGAGCGCGCGCTTCACCGCACCGTCGGCACCGCGCAGCTCGAGCGTCCACGCACCCGGCGCCTCGGTCATCCACAGGAAGCCCGAGCCATCCTCGAGCCACTTCGGCGCGCCGACGTTGACGTTGAGCCAGGCATCGTCGCGCTCGGTGAGCAGCGTGCGCGGTTTGCCGCCGTCGTAGGCGACGAGCGCGAGCTCCTGCTGATCGCGATCGATGACGAGCGCGGTGATCGGCGCACGCTGCGGCCATTGCACCGAGACGAGGTACTCGTACTTCGCGTCCCACGGCAGCCAGGTGATCGCCGGCTTCGAAAGCTCGACGACGCCGAGCGCGAGCTTCGCGTTCGGGCGGCCAGCGCGCGGGTACTTGAACGGCACCGGCGGCCGCTCGGGGTTGCGCGGATCGCTGACGTAGATCGTGTCCATGCCGCGCGTGTCGGTGCGCTGGAACGCGATGGCGTCGCTCGTCGGGCTCCACCAGAAGCCGCGCGTGCGCCCGAGCTCCTCCTGCGCTGCGAAGTCGGCCGTGCCGTCCTCGTGGCCGTCGGGCGGCTCGGTCAGCGCGCGCGCCGGGCCGTCGGTGCCGATGACCCACAGCTTGCGATCGCGCACGAACGCGACCTTCTTGCCATCGGGAGACAGGTGAGGATCGTAGGCGGCGCCCTGCGGATCGATCACGCGGCGCGCGCCGGTCTTGCGGTCGACGAGGAAGAACTTGCCGGCGAGCGGCACCATCACCGTGGCGCCGTCCTCGGAGACGTCGATGTCGACGACGCCTTTGGTCGCGGTGCGCGTGCGCTCGCGGCGCGCCTTCTCCTCGTTGGACAGGTGCTCCTCGCCGGTGCCCATCAGCTCCGCGACGGTGGCGAGCGGCTTCACGCTGCCGTCGGGTGCGAGCTCGTAGAGGTCCGCGGCGAACTCGCGTGCGGGCGTGCGGCGAAACAGCACCGCGCCGTCGGGCGTCACCGCGAGCGGTGTCGGGATGCCGAGCCTGAAGTTGTAGGTCGCGGCGGCATCGGCGAGCAGCTGATCATCGAGAGCGGGCCAGGTCATGGGTCCCTTCGGGGCGGCGGGGTGAGTGCAGGCCGACGCGAGCGCGGCGGCCAGACCGAGGGCAGCGAGACGCACCGCCGCACTGTATGCCCGAAACTTGCCCCCGGCACACCCGACCCGGACGATCACATCATGCGAACGATCGAACGCCGGCGCCGGCGCGCCGACACCGCCAGCAAGGCCCTCGAGTATCAGCTGCAGTCCTGTTGCGAGGACGGTCGGATCGAGGCCATGGTGGTCGCGGACGGAGATGGCCTGCCGCTCGCCTCGTCGGGGGACACGTACGCGTGCGACGAGGTGGCGGCCAGGATGGTGCTCGTCGGTCCGCGCATCAAGGATTTCACCGGCACGCTGCTCGGCGCTGGCCACGCGTGGCAGGTGCAGATGACGAAGATCATCGTCGAGGGCGCGGAGCTCCTGGTGTGCGCCGTGGGCGGTACCGCGGATGCGCGTAAGAAGCAGATCACGCGGGGCGCACAGGGCGCGATGCGCATCCTCGCCACCGCCGCCTGACGCGGTAGAGTGCGCGTCATGCGCACTGCCTTCGTCCTCGTCGCCGCCCTCGCCGGCGCCTGCTCGTCGTCGTCGTCGACGCGCTCGAATCAGGTCGCGCCCGAGGAAGCACGCTCGCTCCTGATCGACCGCAACTGGCTCGATCGCATGCCCGAGACCGAGCGCGATCGGCTGCACGTCTATCGCTTCGTGCCCTCGATGGGCGGCGGCGTCTTCCAGGACCGCACGCTGTTCAAGGGCACGTTCGAGCTGTTCTCGTTCAAGGTCGACGGCAACAAGATCCTGTTCGAGCTGCACGAGACCAAGGACAGGGTCGCGAGCGAGTTCCGCATCGAGCGCGTCGACGGCCCGGCGCCGTTCGACCTCAAGCTCACGATCCCCGATGACCCGCGCGGCCCGAAGGTCTACTTCGGCATCCGCGCCGAGACCGATCGCACCGGCGCCGCCCTCGAGCAGCGATTGCACTGACCCAGCCGGCTACTTCGGCGTTCGCCTGCGGGAACGCAGCACCACCAAGAGCGCGAGCAGGAGTGGGCTCGTCGGTGCCGCGCCACTCGAGCAGCAGCCCGGATCCTCGGACGGTCCTGGCTCGCCGTCGGGCGTGGCGCGCTTGTCATAACCGACGAGGCAGACGTCATCGATCGTCCAGCCGCCGAGCTCGCGAGTCCCGTCGGTGGTCAGCGACCACCTGATGGTGAGCGGTGAGCCGGCGTGCGCGGTCACGTCGAGGTCGTGGAGCCGCCACTCGCGATCGACGTGGGTCAGCGTGCCGTCGTCGGTCGCGGCGTTGCTCCACGCCGTGGTGCCGTTGATCTCGAGCTCGGCGCGGTCGTACTGCCCGTCCTCGACGGTGAGCCAGCGGCGGTACTGCAGGCGCACGTGCGTCCACGCGCTCGCGTCGATCGGGGGCGTCTCGATCGAGCTGGTCGCGTCGCTCGCATAGCGGCCGTCGCCGTCGAGCTGCGTGCCGAGCGCGAGCGCTCCGGTGAAGGGCTCCGCGGGGTCACCGCTCGTCGAGGACGACGCCGGCTGCGAGACCTCCCAGTCGCCGCTGCCTTGCTGCGACCAGCCCGGGTCGCCGTCGAAGCGCTCGCACCAGATCTCGTCGACCTCGCCGGTGAACAGCTGGTAGCGCGGGTCCGCGGCGTTGCGCGGCAAGATCACGGTCGACTGATCGTCGAGCGTGGCGGTGATCGCGTAGGTCACCGCGGTGTGCGGCGGCAGCGACGGGAACGTGCCGGTCCAGGCAGCGCCCGCGGCTTGCAGCGTGAAGGTCTGCGGTGCGCCGCCGCCGGCTTCGTATTGCACGGACACCGACGTCACCTGGGGGACAGGGCACGCCGTGCCGGTGGGCGCGGTGACCGTCACGGTGATCGAGAGGCCCTCGACGACCGGCGTGCCGATGCGCGTGGTCTCGAACGTCGGCTCGGCGAGGCCGTGCTTGCCGAACGCGGCCTGGATCGCGCACGCGTGCGGCGTGCCGTTGCCGAGATCGCCGTCATCGTCGTCGGCGATCTGCGCCGCGAGGTACGCGCCCGGGAGGTTCGGCGCGCGCTGGACGACGCCGGCATAGATCGTCTCCGCGAGCGCGATGCCCTGCGCCTCACCGTGCTCCGCGATGAACGCCCTGCGCAGATCCCACAGCGCACCGGCGAGGATCATTCCGGTGCCGTGCGGCGAGGGAGCGATGTCGGCGGGATACACGAGCTCGTAGCCGGTGGGATCGAGGTCGCGGAGCGCGCGGTCGTCGAGCAAGAACCCGCGGCCGACGCCCGGATCGTCGTTGATGTTCGCCGCGAAGAAGTCCGAGAGGCCCTCGCTGAGCGGCGCCTGATACACGCCCACGCCGGGGATGAGCGCCGCGCGATGCAGCGAGTGGCCGAGCTCGTGATAGACGACGTCCGCGAGCCGCGCCGTGTTCTCGCACGCTGCACCGGCGCGATAGAAGTGCAGCCCATCGTCGGACGAGGAGGCGTTGCACTCGCCGTTCTCGTTGACGAACACGCTCAGCGGCAGGTCGAGCCACGACGCGAGCGAGGGGAAGATCCTGCGCGCGTGCTGCTTGCCGATCGATGCATGGACGAACGCCGACAGCTGCGCGTCGACCTGCTCGTCGGTGGCCGACGCCCACGTCACGGTCTCGCCCGGCGCGATGGTGAGCGTCGTCGACGCGGACGACCCCGCCTGGTTGACCACGGTCACGAACGTGCCGGTGAGCCCGGCGATCAACGCCGCGCTCGCGGTCCCGTTCCACGTGATCGAGCCATCGTCGCCGGCGACCTGTGCGCTGCCGTCGACGGTCACCTTCGCCGCCGCCGCCGGGTACGCCATCCGCGCGCCGCCCGGGCGCCGCACGCCGGCGTCGAAGCGCAGCGTGCCACTCGCGCGGCGCACGCGACTCTCGCGCAACAGCGGCGCGCCATCCGGCGTGACATACACGTCCCAGCGCTCTCCGCCGAGCGTCGCCTCGACGTCGAGCACGTCGGCGACGTGATACGCGAGGCGCCCGGCGTCGTCGATCAGCGGCAGCACCACGCGCTCACCGGTCGCACGCACGCGCACCTGCTCGCCGATCCATGCATCGAGGCGCTGCGCCTTCGCGCGCCGCGGCGGCGGCGTGATCGTCACCGTCGGCAGCGCCTGCGACATCACCGCGAACAGCCGATCGTTCGCGAACACGACGGCGATCGATCCCCCAACGACGCGCAGCCCGCGCGCTCGCTGCTCGAACGCCACCGTCCGCACGCGTCCGTCGACGCGGTTCGTCACCGTCGCGAAGTCACCGCTCGCGGCACCGGGCGCGAGCAGCGCGAGGTGCGCCGTTACGAACGCGCGCGCGGCCCGCTCGGCGAGCGCAGCATCGGCCATCGCCCCCGGCACGTGCACCGAGCCACCCCAGAGCTGCGCGACGACGCCGGTGTCGCGATCACGCATCGCACGCCAGCCCACGGGGACATCGCCGGCTTCCACGCGAACGCTTCGCCACGTCGCGGGCAGTGCGCGGACGTCGGCGAGCACCGGCTCTCCGCGGACGTGCCCGGTCGTCGCGATCGCCGGTGGTTCGCGCGTGGGCACCCAGGCGGCGCTCGCGAGGAGCACGACGAGGGCACCGAGAGCGCGCATCGGCCGCTACGATGGCACGAACCCGCGCGCACGAACCGCGAATCTCGTCACGCGAAAGGGCCCGCCCCTTGGAAGCACGCAGCGGCGACCGCCCTCTTGGAAGCGCGCAGCGGCGACCGCCCCCTTGGAAGCGCGCAGCGGCGACCGCCCTCTTGGAAGCGCGCAGCGGCGGCCGCCCCTCTGGAAGCGCGCGGCGGCGACCGCACCTTTCGGGGCGCGCAACCGGGCGTCCCTTCGGTTAGCGGGGCGGGGCTTGCTCGGCGGGACCGGTCTTCTTCGGCGGCATGGGCGCCTGCTCGGCGGGGCCGATCTTCTTGGGGGCTGGTGGCGGTCCGGGCGGCTCGGCGGCCGGGCGGTTCGCTTCCTCATGCGCTTGCTGACCCGCGCGCATGTCATCGAACTGCTGGATCAGCTGTTCTCGCTCGCGGTCGCTGGTGCTGGCCGCCGGCGCCTCGGTCGGGCGCGGCCGCGTCGTCGCCGTCGGGGTCTCGGCGTACTTGTTCTGGGGCCCACCGCAGCCGGCGAGCGCGAGGGCGAGCGACCATCCGGCGAAGTACCGCATACCCAGACGGTATCTCCACCTGCGCTGCCCGTCGACCTCGACGAGAAATCATCGCCTGATCAGCCAATTACAAACTTCTCGCGGATTCTCTGCAAAACCTGCCCGGCACGCGCATCAGGCCGGCATGAACACGTATCGCGCCGCCGTCACGTTCGCCTGTCTTGTCGCCGCTGCTGCCCCCGCCGCCGCCGATGCCCTCGATCACGTCGAGGATGCGCTCGCCGCGGCCGACGAACGCGGAGGACGCTGCAAGCGGGCCGTCTTCGATCAGCTGCTCGAGATCCGCGACATGCTGCGCGATGGCCGCGACGCCCGCGCCGCGCGCCGGATCCAGCAGGTGCGCCGCGACGCCAACCGCTGCCCGAGCAGCGTCGAGCGCGCGCTCGCTCGCGCCGAGGGCTCGCTGCAACGCCAGCGCGATCGCGTGCGCGACCGGATCTCCGACCGCCGTGACGATCCGCCGCCGCCGCCGCCGCGCGCGAAGGACCTGCCGTGGGCCGACTACACCGAGGTGTGCTTGGCGCACTGGGTCAGCGTCGAGGCCTCGCGCGGGCGCATGAACGACGCCAAGCACATCGAGTACACGAACATGACGGGGACGGTGTGCACGAACCCGGCCGCGCAGACCTCGTATTACCCGAACGGCCAGCTCGCGATGACGAGCGATGGCACCTGGTACTTCCCGAACGGCCAGCTCGCGCGCACAGGCAACAACACGTTCTATTACCCGAACGGCCAGCTCCTGCGGACCGCCGACTACACCTGGTATTACCCGAACGGCCAGCTCGCATACACGCAGAGCTCGGGCTGGTACTACCCCAACGGCCAACTCGCGGGCGCGTTCGAATCGGTCGCGAACTGGGCGCGCGGCCACGCGTCGAAGCAGCAGGTCGGGATCTACGACTACGCGATGCAGAGCGATGTCGACGCGTACCGCATGTATGCGGTGATCCGGCTCGCGTCGCAGGCGCGATGACCGACTTGGCGCCGAAACGACAAAGCGCGCGGGCCAAGAGGCTCGCGCGCTCGGTTCGAGGCGGTCGTCGCGTTACGCGCGCGCGACCGGAGATGCCTTCTTCTTCGCGGGCGGCGGCGGCGCCTTCTTGCCCGGCTTCGCGGCGGTCTTCGCGGCCTTGCCGTTGCCGTTGGTGTGCCCGTTCCCGTTGGTCTTGACCTTGCCGTTGCCGTTGGTCTTGCCGTTGCCGGTCGCCGCGGGCTTCGCGGCCGCGACGACGATCTTCTTCGCCGCCTTCGGCGCGGGCGCCGGAGCGGCCACGACGACGGGCGCGGGCTTCGCGGCCGCCTTGTTCGCCTTGAGGCCTGCGGCGCTGCGCAGCTCGTCGACGCGCGGGGTCTGCTCCCACGTGAACGACGCGTCCTCGCGGCCGAAGTGGCCGTAGGCGGCCGTCGGCTTGAAGATCGGGCGGCGCAGGTCGAGCTCCTGGATCAGCATGCCCGGGCGCGCGTCGAACGTCTTGAGCACGGCCTGCGTGAGCTTCTCGTCGGAGAGGCCATTGGTCGCGGTGCCGAAGGTGTCGACGAGCATCGACACCGGCTGGGCGACGCCGATCGCGTACGCGAACTGGACCTCGCAGCGGCGCGCGAGGCCGGCGGCGACGACGTGCTTCGCGATGTAGCGCGCGTAGTACGCGGCCGAGCGATCGACCTTGCTCGGATCCTTGCCCGAGAAGGCGCCGCCGCCGTGGCGCGCGTAGCCGCCGTAGGTGTCGACGATGATCTTGCGGCCGGTGAGGCCGGCGTCTCCCTGCGGGCCACCGATGACGAAGCGGCCGGTCGGGTTGACGTGGATCTTGGTCTTCTTGGTGATCAGCTTCGCCGGGACGATCGGCTTGATCACGAGCTCGCGGATCGCGTCCTCGATCTGCTTCTGCGTGACGTTCTCGCCGTGCTGCGTCGAGACGACGATCGCCTCGACACCGGTGACCTCGCCGTCCTCGTAGCGGACGGAGACCTGGGTCTTGCCGTCGGGGCGGAGCCAGTTGATGCCGTTCGTCTGCTGCTTGCGGACCTTGGCGAGCTCGAGCGCGAGCTGGTGCGCCATCTGGATCGGCAGCGGCATGAGCTCCTTCGTCTCGTCGCACGCGTAGCCGAACATCAGGCCCTGATCGCCGGCGCCCTGCTTCGCGGGATCGCCGCGGTCGACGCCCTGCGCGATGTCCGGCGACTGCTGCTCGACCGCGACCATCACCGCGCACGTGCCGGCGTCGAAGCCGACGTCCGACGACGTGAAGCCGATGTCACGCACCGTGTCGCGCACGATCTTCTGGAAGTCGAGGTTCGCACGCGTGGTGATCTCACCGGCGACGAGCACGAAGCCCGTCTTGGCGACCGACTCGCACGCGACGCGGCTGTGCGGGTCGACCGCAAGGCACGCATCCAGCACTGCATCAGAGACCTGATCGCAGAGCTTGTCGGGATGGCCTTCGGTGACGGACTCGGAGGAGAACAGGTAGCTCGCCATATATAGGTGGGCGGACTATTCAGCGACGGCG
>DATLHR010000099.1:0-8167 GCA_035539815.1 Kofleriaceae bacterium | reverse complement strand
CCACCCGAGAGGATGCCGACCCGCTTCTGCTGGTCCTGCCCCTTGAAGTTGAAGCTCGAGACGTAGGAGCGCGAGTTGATCGAGCGCTCGCCCATCTGCATGGTCTCCGAGCCCTCGCTGATCTCGTCGTAGATGGTCTTGTTGTCGTCGAGCGCGTCGCGGCTCTGATCGACGTAACCGAGCTTGACCGTATCGCCGATCTTGATCGCGCCCTTGTCGGGCTTCTCGACACCCATGATCATGCGGAACAGCGTCGTCTTGCCGGCGCCGTTGGGGCCGATCACGCCGACGATGCCGCCGCGCGGCAGCTTGAAGGTCAGGTTGTCGATCAGCAGGCGATCGCCGAACGACTTCGACACGCCCTCGAACGAGACGACCTCGCCACCGAGACGCGGCCCCGGCGGGATCACGATCTCGAGCGCGGCGTCGCGCTGCTCCTTCTGCGCCTCCGCCACCATCTCGTCGTAGCGGTTGAGGCGAGCCTTGCTCTTGGCCTGGCGCGCCTTCGGCGACAGCCGCACCCACTCGAGCTCGCGGGCGAGCATCTTGGAGCGCGCATCCGCCTGGCGCTCCTCGTCCTTGAGGCGCTTGGCCTTGAGCTCGAGCCAGCCGGAGTAGTTGCCCTCGAACGGGTGGCCCTCGCCGCGATCGAGCTCGAGGATCCACTTCGCGACGTTGTCGAGGAAGTAGCGATCGTGCGTGATCGCGACGACCGTGCCCTTGAACTCCTCGAGCATGCGCTCGAGCCACGCGACGCTCTCGGCGTCGAGGTGGTTGGTGGGCTCGTCGAGCAGCAGCATGTCCGGCTTGCTGAGCAGGAGCCGGCACAGCGCGACGCGGCGGCGCTCACCACCGGAGATCTTCGTGACGTCGGCGTCGCCGGGCGGGCAGCGCAGCGCGTCCATCGCCATTTCGACGGTGTGGTCGAGCTCCCACGCGTTGACCGCCTCGATCTGATCCTGCAGGCGGCCCTGCTCCTCGAGCAGCTTCTCCATCTTCTCCGGCGGCATGTCCTCGCCGAGCTTCATGGAGATGTCCTCGAACTTCTGCAGCAGCGCGCGGACGTGCGCGACGCCCTCGTCGACGTTGCCCTTCACGTCCTTCGTCGGATCGAGCTGCGGCTCCTGCGGCAGGTAGCCGATCTTGAGGCCCGGCGCGGGCCATGCCTCGCCCAGGAAGTCCTTGTCG
Source organism: Kofleriaceae bacterium (assembly GCA_035539815.1). Lineage (GTDB taxonomy): Bacteria > Myxococcota_A > Polyangia > Haliangiales > Haliangiaceae > JABFXX01. The sequence goes on along the minus strand of DATLHR010000099.1, from coordinate 6,979 downwards.
ACGCCGGCCATGATGCGCAGCAAGGTGCTCTTGCCAGCGCCGTTGTTGCCGAGCACGCCGATCTTCGCGCCCGGATAGAACGACAGCCAGATCCCCTTCAGGATCTCGCGCTTCGGCGGGACCAGCTTGCGCAGGTCCTTCATCACGAATGTGTACTGGGCGCTCATATTGTTGGCGCCGTTATACTCGTGCGCTGCCGCATCGCCAAGGAGGCGCCCACCCGTTCGGGGAGGCTCCTCGTCGGAAGAACCGTTGACAGTCGCCCACAAGGCCCCACGCTGAGGCCATGTTCAAGTCCTGGCGTTTGGGAACGCTGCTCGGGTTCCCGATCGACATCAACCTCAGCTTCCTGATCCTGCTCGGTGTCGTGTTCGTCGGGTTCGGCGGGTTGCTCGGCGTCTTCGTCGTGACGCTCGCGTTCGCGTCCGTGCTCTTGCACGAGCTCGGGCATGCGGTCGTCGCGCGCCTGCTCGGCGTGCACATCGCCGGCATCGAGCTCGGGTTCTTCGGCGGCGCCGCGAAGATGGACGGCATCCCGCGCCGCCCGAATCACGAGATCGCGATCGCGATCGCCGGGCCCGTCGTCTCGCTCGTGCTCGCCGGCATCGGGCTCGGCCTCGGCATGGTGTTCCACTCCGAGCTGCTCACGCTGATCGGCTGGATCAACCTCGTGCTCGCCGGGTTCAACTTGATCCCGGCGCTGCCGATGGACGGCGGCCGCATCCTGCGCGCCGTGCTCGCCAAGCGCACGAGCTTCGTGCGCGCGACCGATCAGGCGGTCACCGTCTCGCGCGTCGCCGCGGTCGGGTTCGCGGTGTTCGGCCTGTTCGGCGCGTACCAGCTGCTGCTGCTCGCTCCGCTGCTGTGGATGATGGGCACGCGCGAGAAGCTGATGGCCCGCATGGTCCAGGAGCGCTACGGCGGCTATCCGGGCGGCGGCGGCGGCTACCACGTCGAGGTGATGCGCGACGACGATGACTGGTTCCCGCCGCGAGGAGGCGGCATGCCGCGCGTGTTCGTCGTGCGCCACGACCGCTGGTGATGGATCCCGCGCGCTGGTAAGCCGTGGGCATGTCGCTCGCCGCCGTCACCTTCCCCACGCGTACGTCCGACGGATACCGGCTCGAGGTCGCCGCGGGCTGGCGGCAGGGCCGCGGTGCGTACGGTGGGCTCGTCGTCGCGAGCATGGTCCGCGCGATCGAGGCGCGGATCGCGGACCCGGCGCGCAAGCTGCGCTCGCTCACGGCCGAGCTGCCGGGGCCGCTCGAGACGGGCAGCGCCGACCTCGCCGTCGACGTGCTGCGGGCCGGCAGCTCGGTGACCACGGCGCGCGCGGCGATCAGCCAGCGCGGCGAGGTGAAGGCCCACGCGGTCGCGGTGCTCGGGGCGACGCGCAAGGCGAGCGACGGCGTCGGGTGGCAGGATCTCGTCCCACCGCAGGCGCCGGGGTGGCGTGAGGTCGCACCGACGCCGTTCACCGCGCCGTTCCCCGAGTTCGCGCAGCACTTCGAGTACCGCGTCATCGAGGGCATCCCGATGTCGGGCGCCGCGGCGCGCACGCTCGGCTGGATCCGTCCGCGCGAGCGCGGCGTCCTGAGCGAGGCCGCGTTCCTCGCCGGGACCATCGATGCCTGGTTCCCCGCGGTGCTAGTCCGCCTGCCGCAGATGCGCCCGATCGGGACGATCGCGTACACGCTCGAGATCGTCGGCTCGCTCGAGGGCCTCGATCCCGACGCGCCCCTGCTCTACCGCGCGACGGTGCCCGTGCTCGCCGAGGGCTACTTCCTCGAGACGCGCGAGCTGTGGGGCGAGGACGGTCGCTTGCTCGCCCTCAACCACCAGACGTTCGCGGTGATCGCCTAACTAACTAGAGGCGGTAGCCGCGGCCGAGCAGGAACTTCGCGCTCGCGTCGAACGCGGAGCGGGGGCCGACGTGGAACTCGAACGTATCGGCGAGCCGCGTGATCACGTTGAACGCCCACCCGACGAGCAGCGCATCGTCGATCTGCGCGCGCGTGACCCCGGCCGCGATCATCGGCCTCACGTCCTCGGGGGTCACGCTCGCGTGATCGCGCGTGACATTGGCGAGGAAGGCGAGCGTCGCGCGCAGCGGCTCGCGGATCGGCGCCGTCGCGAGATCCGCGACGACCGCGTCCACCGTTGCATCACCACCGAGAGCCTTCGACGCGACCGCGCCGTGAGCGGCCGTTCAAAACTCGCACTCGTTGGTCTTGGACACGTACGTGGCCATCAGCTCGCGCTCGGCGATCGACCACTCCGACGGCCCGCGCATGACCTCCTGGAACACCTCGCTCATCGGCGCACCGAAGAACTCGGGGCGATACGTCAGCGTCTTCACCACGTCCTGCACCGGATGCCGCGACAGCACGCGGATCATGGCGAACATCGCCTTCTTGCCGAACGTGTGGCCGTTGTCGAGGACGCCGAGCCTCACGCGCTCTCCTTCGCGGCGGGCGCGAACGCAGCATCGACCGCGGCGAGCGCGCTGTCGAGCTGACGCGTCGCCTGCCCCATCGCCGCCGTGACGGCGAGCTCGAAGATCGCGTCTTCGGACAGGCCCGCGGCCTTCGCCGCCGCGACGTCCTCGTCGGTGACCTTCCAGGCGTTGCGCGCGACCTTGTCGATCAGCGCGGCCGCGGCAGCAGGCACGTCACGGTTGTCGAACGCAGCGCGCCGGTCGGGTGCCGGCGTCGTCGCTGCTCCCTGGGCGGCCCGCTCGATCGCTGCCTTGCGAAGCCGATGCGCTGCGTCGCTCATCAACCCCCACGGTAACACGCGGTCACCGACCGGTGTCGCGGTTACGGCGAGAGTCGCGTCGGGGCGATGTGCTCTTGTGTCGCGATCGGCCGTTCGTAGGGCGTCGGCTCGTCGACGATCCGGCGCACGCTGCGACTGCCGAGCGCGCCACCGAGCATCGCGGTGATCAGGCTCAGGATAGCGCCGAAGAACGTCGTCCACGCCGCGGCAGAAACATCCTGTGGGCGCCAGCCGGCGAGCGGTTGCGTCGCCAGTGCGCTGCCCAGGACCAAGGCGAGGGCCCACGTGAACGCTCCGACCGCGGCACCGCTGAAGATCGACGACGTGCGCGCGAGGTAGCCCGCGAACGCGGCGCCCAGGAACAGCGAGCCGAGCTGGACGACGATGACCCAGATGGCAAAGCCGCCGGCGGGCTGCTCGTCGCCGACGCTCAGCGCGAACGCGTTGCCGAGCCAGAGTAGAAGAATTTGGGAGGCGAGCGCCACGACGACGCCGGCGGCGATGGCGCCCCAGTTCCAGTCCGAGAGCGCCGCACGAAGTTTGTGTTTGGTCGCGGTTTCCACGGCGTGGAGTGGTGCATCGCTCACGCCAAGCCGGGGGCGGGGACGGTCATGCCTGGCTCGGTCTGCGCCGGAGTCTCATGCGCTCGCAGCAAATGATTCACCTCGGCGCCGAAGAGCATCGCGATGTTCGACAGCCACAGCCAGGTCAAGAAGATGATCGCGCCGCCGACCGCGCCATAGGTCACCTCGTAGCTGTTGAAGTAACGCAGATAGAGCCCGAACAAGGCGCTCATCCCGAGCCAGCCGATCACGGCGACGATCGCGCCGGGCGTGATCACCGCGAACGGCTTGTTCGGCAAGAAGCGATAGAGGATGGCGATGACGCCCCACACGAGCACGCCCGCGCCGAGCCAGCGGCCCCACGACCACGCGCTGTCGAAGGCGGCGCCAAACCCGAAGCGGTCGGCGGTCGCGTGGCCGATCGCCGGGCCGACGACCAGCAGTCCGAGCGCGAGCACGCTGAGGATCGCGACCGCGAGCGTCACGCCGATCGCGAGGAGCTGACGCCGCAGCCACGGGCGCTTCTCGACCTGCTCGTCGATGCGGTTGAGCGCCGACATCATGCCCAGTACGCCGCGCGAGGCACCCCAGAGCGCCAGGGCGGCGCCGACGATCGCGAAGCCGGCACGCGAGCTGGCGATGAGCGATTCGACACGCGTGCTGATCAACTCGCGCACGCTGTCGGGCATCGCCGTGGTCGCGAGGCCGAGGCCCTCGCGCACGGTGCTGGGATCGAGCACGAGCATCGCGAGCGACAGCACGAGCAGCAGCATCGGGAACAGCGCGAGCACGGCGTAGTACGCCAGCATCGCCCCGAGATCGGGGAGGTCCTTGTGCGAGACATCCTTGGTCAGTCGTCGGAGGAAGCGTCGCGCCTGCATGCACCTGGTGGGTGCAGCGCACGTGCCGACGCGTCACTCGGCGGCGGGCCGCTCGCGATGCCACGCACGCGCCGCGAACACGATCACCTCGACGGCGAGCGTGAGCGCGAAGGTCACCGCGGTGCACGCGACCGCGACCTTCACGGCGGGGATGGTCACGATCCAGAACGGGCTCGGCACCGCGACGTACGGCGGGGGAAAGTACGCCCACACCACGCCCGCGAGCGTCACCGACATCAGCAGCCCCGCCCAGGCGACGCCGTTGGCGGCGGCCAGACGGTGCTTGAGGTCGGGTTGCTTGTGCAGCGCCCACAGGTTGGCGAGCAGCTGCACGCACGTGGCGGCGAGGCCGTAGCGCACGAGCTGCGAGCCGAAGTGGCCCTGCGCCGGCAGCAGCGACGGCGAGAACCGCTGCCCCGCGACGCCGATTAAGCCGTAGTAGACGACGAAGAAGGCGGGTACGGTGACCACCAGCAACCGCACGTCGAGGTGCAGCACGTCACGCCGTGCGAGCACGATGGCCAGCATGATCGCGAGCGCGGCCCCGGACAGCACGAGGAACAGGCGGCCGGCGCGATGCTCGAGGACGTCGACCGCCGCGCGCGCCTCGGCAGCGCCGACGATGGCGCGGGTCGCGGTGAGCCGCAGCTCGTCGGCGCGGTGGCGGTGGGCACGCGCGGCGTCGTCCAGCGAGAGCAGCTCGAGCAGCGTGCGGCCGAGGCCGTGCCCCGGCGCGGGCATCCCGAGCAGCGCGGCGACCGTCGGTGCGACATCGGCCAGCCCCGCGGCTCCGACGGTCGCGCCGGGCACGATGCCCGCACCGGCGAGGATGAGCGGCACGCTCGTGACCTCGGGCTCGACGCCGCCGTGGCCGCCGCGCGCGGTGTGCCCGTGGTCGCCGACCACGAGGATCGCGTCGCGCGTCAGGTCGACCTTCGCGAGCACGCCCGCGAGCACGCGGTCGGCCGCCTCGACGGCCTCGCGATACGCCGGGTCGTCGGCGCCATACTCGTGGCCCGCCGCGTCGACGTTGCCGAGTAGCAGGACGACGAGCTCGGCGTCGCCGTCGACCACGCCGCCGGCGGACTCGGCGAACCCGCCGGCCCATGGAGCGAACCGCGCGTCGTCGAACGGCGACGCCACGTCGATGTCGGGGGTGGCCGCCGCGCTGCTCGCCATCGGGTCGTCGATGGCGTCGAGCTCGGCCTCGTCATCGATGTCGATCGCGATCGGCTCGCGCGAGTCCGGCGCGCTGCGACGGCGGAGGAACAGGCGCGGCAACACGTCGTGGTCGCTCGCACTCGCGGAGCGCAGCCCGGCGGCGCGGGCACGGTCCATCAGCGTATCGAGCATCACCGCGGTCGAGTGGTGGTCGGTGCGTACGCCGCTCGCCGACGGGGGAACGCCGGTCAACAGCGTCACGTAGCTCGGCCGGCACCAGGTCGGATACGGCACCTGAAGCTCGAGATCGGCGCCCCGCCGTCGGAGGTCGTCGAGGTAGGGCAGCTCGAACGAACGATCGAACCGCAGGCCATCGACGATGACGAGCACCACGCGGCGCGCCAGCCGCGGCGCCGGCGCGGTGTCGTAGGCCGGCTCGACGCGCGCGAGCGGCGGGCGCGTCTGCTCGAGGTCGTACATGAACGACGCACCGGACATCCCGGCCTGGACCGCGCCGAGCGTCCCGAGGACGAGCAGCGTCAGGGCCGCGGTGACCACTTGGCGCGTCGTGGCTTGCCGCATCACAGAGTCTAGCGTGCGGTCCGCACGTAGCCATGATATCGATCGATCACATGTGGTACCTGGGTTCCGTCCCGCACCAACCCGACGTTTTGGACTGAAGACGTCCCCCGTTTTCACTCCGTTCGTGTTCGTTCTGCGAGGCCACCCATGGACACCCAACTGAAGCTGCTCGGCAACACCCCGCCCGAGCTGACCCCGATCAAGCACCTCAAGGCGCCAGTCGATCCGTCGACGCTGCACCACCGCCAGCTCCTCGACGGCGCCTTCTGGCAGAAGATCCCCGCCTATCGTCTCGTCGACGAGACCACGTTCCTCGACCACACGTGGCAGGCGAAGAACACGATCACCAGTCCGCAGAAGCTGTTGCAGGCGGTCCAGGACCTCGTCCCCGCCAGCTTCTATGACGACGTCTCCGCCGGCTTCCACCAGGCGCCGATGTCGATCCGGGTGTCGCCGTACCTCCTGTCGCTGATCGATTGGTCGAATGCGTACACGGATCCGCTGCGCCGCCAGTTCGTACCGGTCGCGTCGCGCCTCCTGCCCGACCACCCGAAGCTCACGCTCGACTCACTGCACGAGCAGGCAGACGCCCCGGTCCCCGGCCTCACGCACCGCTACCCCGACAAGGCCCTGTTCCTCGCGCTCGACACCTGCCCCGTCTACTGCCGGTTCTGCACGCGCTCGTACGCCGTCGGCATCGACACCGACGAGGTCGAGAAGGTCTCGCTCAAGGCCACCGAGGAGCGCTGGGAGCGCGCGTTCCGCTACATCTCCGAGCGCCCCGAGCTCGAGGACATCGTCGTCTCCGGCGGTGACAGCTACCAGCTCAAGGCCCGCCAGATCACGCTGATCGGCAACAAGCTCCTCGCGCTGCCCAACATCCGCCGCATCCGGTTCGCGACCAAGGGTCCCGCCGTGATGCCGATGAAGCTCATCACGGATCACGAGTGGCTCGACGCGCTGACCGCCGTCGTCGAGCGCGGGCGGAAGCTGCACAAGGAGGTCGTCCTCCAC